>JAILPA010000138.1 GCA_024690505.1 Prevotella sp. | reverse complement strand
GCCAAGCCTACATCGGCATTGCCGACAGATACTGCCAAGACAGACACACCCACCACAACAATGCCCATTATATTCGACAATGTTGCATTGGATAAGATTCTCCCCCAAATAGCTGCCTATTATAATAAAGAGGTGGACTTTCAGAATGCCGATGCCCGCCAACTTCGTTTCTATTTCGTGTGGAAACAGGACGAGACGCTCGAAGTTGTACTTCATCGGCTCAACCTCTTCGAGAGCATCACCGTAGAACTGAATTCGGACAAAATCGTAGTAGAATAAGCCATGAAGAGAATCATATCAATGTTTGTCTGCGGCCTTGTCCTTGCCGGAGTGCAGGCTCAAAAGATTACGCACGAATACAACAACGTGTCGCTCAGCGAGGCCCTGCGCCAGTTGAGCGAGCAGGCCGAGGACTACACCATCAGCTTCCTGTATAATGAACTGGAGGATTTCCGCATCACCACCACCGTACATCGCAAGACCGTGCCCGAAGCCATCCGCCAGATGATAGGCTTCTATCCCATCCGCATGACCGTTGAGCCGAGCATTGCGAATCCCCGCCAACAGGAAATCGTCGTGGAGTGCCCGCAGAAGACTGCCTCACGCTACAAGGGTACTATCATCGACGAGCAGGGCCAGCCCATAGCCTATGCCAACATCGCCCTGCTCTCACCTCAGGACTCCACGCTCATCACGGGCGGTGTGTCGAACGAGAGTGGTCTCTTCGTCATTCCCTGCGAACAGCAGCCGGTCCTTGCACGAATCTCCTTCGTAGGATATGAAACGGCATTAGTTGTGCTTGACTCACGGAACGCTGGAAGTATCCGCCTCAAGCCTGAGACCATCGTGCTGAATGGTGTGAAGGTGACTGGCGAGCGCATTCTCTCAAAGGCAGAAAACGGACACCTGACCTATAACATGCCAATGCTCCTTGAGGTCTATCCCGCCGATAACGCCTACGAGGCCCTGACACGTATTCCTGGCGTGATTGACATGGGTGAAAGCCTGACGTTCTGCGGACAGTCGGTGACGCTCATCATCAACGGCAAGGCGACGACGCTGAGTGCCGACAAGGTGGTGGAACGGCTTAGGCAGATGCCCCCCGACATGTTGGCCAAGGCCGAGGTGATGCCATCGGCTCCGGCGAAGTATCACGTGCGCGGCATGGCCATCAACATTGTGACAAAAGACTTCACGGGGACGAACCAGCTTTCAGGGCAAAACATGTGGGGATGGCAGCAGGACAAATATGGCAAGGGATACTGGATGCCCAGTGTCATCTATAATCATGGCAAGCTGAGCATGGACATGTCTTACACCTACACTAATGGCAGCGGCTATGGTCAAGTGGAGCACGAAGCCCATCACCCGCTGGACGGCCAGCACATGGCTTACGAAGACAAGACACGCAACCGCAGTGAGGGCATCGACCATGAGTACCGCATCGGCATGGACTATGCTATCAGCGAGAACCATCGCCTCGGCCTGGCCTATACGGGACAGTGGAACTCCACTCGCTCCACCAATACCACCACGGGCACGGCTCAGTCCACGCAACATTCCCGTCAGCACACCTACCTGCACAACGTCGATGCCAGCTATACGGCCCCATTCGGCCTGAATCTTGGCATGTCGTACACTAACTATCAGGAGCCTCGCACACAGAGCCTGGAGGGCGAACTATACGACATCAACCGAGATCTGTCAGTCGACAGTCGCCAGAAAGTAGGCAAGTGGCTCTTCACTGCCGACCAAACCCATGCGCTGCCAAATAACTGGGAACTGAACTATGGAGCAAAGGCGCAGTTCACTAACAACAACAGTTATCAGACCACCCTCGACCAGAACCGCCATGAGCTGCCCGATGCCACCAGCCATGTGGATTACGACGAGCGCATACTGAACGCCTACGCCGGGGTGAGCAAGCAGATAGGCAAGCAGCTGAGCGTCGATGCCTCCGTGACAGCCGAGCAGTATCATGCCACCAAGTGGAACGAGTGGCGCCTCTATCCGCAGTTCAGTGCCATGTGGAATGTCAATCCCAGGAATCTGCTCAGCCTCTCGTTCAGCAGCGAGGCCGTCTACCACAGCTACTGGAGCACCATGAGCACCATGAGCAGTATCTACTACGCCTCGGCCTACAGCGAGATATGGGGCAATCCCGACCTTAGGCCCATGTCGAAGTATGAGCTGAACTTGATGTGGCAGCTGAACCACAAGTACACGTTCATGGCCTTTGCCCAGCTGGAGCCCGACTACTTCGTGCAGCTGCCCTATCAGCCAGCCGACCGCATGGCAGTCATCATGAAGGAGACCAACTTCGACTACTCCAACTACTACGGTCTGCAGGCCTCGGCCCAGTTCCGCGTCGGCCAGTGGCTCAATGGCAGCGTGATGGCTACGGGCCTCTACCGCCATGACAAGAGCGACGACTTCTTTGACCTGCCCTTCGACCGCACATGTCTGTCGGCCATCCTCGGCGGCACGGCCGTCGCCAGGCTGTCCCAGCGGCATAACATCCAGCTCATCCTCAACCCGTTCTTCCAGTCGAAGGCCATCCAGGGGGTCTACGACATCAGCCCGCTGTTCTATCTGAACGCCTCGCTCCGCTGGACATCGGCCAACAACAAGTGGAGCCTCAAGGCCAACGCCAACAACATCTTCAACTGCTATGCCAAGACCCGCTCGCTTGTCGCCAATCAGGACTATGCCATGCGCGTCTGGATGAACTACGCCAGCGTCTCGCTCACCGCCATTGCCCGCATCGGCAACTTCAAGGAGAAAAAGAAAAAGGAGGTAGATACTTCGCGAATGGGATATTAATGAAGAAAACCGCTCTTCTATTCGTCGTAGCCCTTGTAAGCATGGCAAGTAACGACTTCATCTGGCCTTTCACTACAGAAAGAGAGGTTATCTGACCTCTCTTTTTGTTTGCTTGGAGTTCTCGCCCAAGGGCTCTTTCAGGGTCATTGCACTTGGTGAAAGTGGGGCTGCGAGCGGCGGGGGGGAGCAGGTCACACATGGGGCTGCCCCCTGCAGACGAATGGGGGAAAAACCAAAGGATGTCAGTAGCCGAGGCTCTCGCCTACAAGTACGACGACATGGCGGCGGCGTGGCGAGTTCCTCAGGAAGTGCACGTAGTTGCAGATGCTCTCTGGCGAGTTGCAGTTGTGGCAAACGCCATCGACCTGACAAGGGGTCTTGATGTCGAAGCGGGCAGCATTGACGGGCGATACCGTGCCTCTTGCCCTTGAGAGGGCGGCCTCCACGGTCTGGGCCACCTTGTTCAGTCCAACCACGAAGATGACTTTCTTCGGTCCCCAGGTGATGGCGGCCACGCGGTTTCCGTTGCCGTCGATGTTCACTATGACGCCGTCTTCGGAGATGGCGTTGGCGCTGGTCAGGTAGACATCAGTGGAAAATGCTCTGATATACATGGCCTGCTTTTCTTCGGCCGTGGTCACCAGGTCGCGGTCGAGCACCTCCAGTGTTCCGCGGTTTCTTAGTGCATCGGGTATACCGAGGTCTCTTACGGTCATCGTCCCGCCCCATGTCACGCTACTTCCGTCGTCGATGAGTTCAGATACTTTCTTCACTGCCTCTTCTGCCGTAGGGCAGTAGAAGCCCTCAATGTGGCGGCGTTCCAGGTTTCTGATGACCGTCTTGGCCAGACGCTCGTTTCTTGATTCTTGTGGTGTCATACGTTCAACTCTATTATATTAAACGAAATCAGGGAATGCACCAATGCTGGCACATCCCCTGTTTGTTCGTTGGCTTTGTAGCGAACACCCGGTTATTAACCCAGGCTGATAGCCTCTGACGGGCAGACACTAGCGCATGTGCCGCACTCTGTGCAAGCATCAGCGTCGATCACGTACTTATCTGCACCCTCCGAGATAGCCTCAACGGGGCACTCACCCTGACATGTACCGCAAGAAATGCAGTCATCACCAATTACGTATGCCATAATTCTTTTCTAATTAGTTTGTTTGTTAATAATCAATTTTAGCGATGCAAAGTTAAGAACTTTTTTGCAAACGTACCAACTTTTTGGTATCTTTTTTCCTTATTTATACTTCATCGAAATAGCCACAAACATAATAATAGCTTGATTTTTGCGTTATTTCCTTAGACATGAAACGCTTTGCTATTTTCATATTTGTCCTGGCATGGGCCGTCGGCATGGCTTCTGCCCAACAGCGCAAGGTGCAGAACAAACCATATATTGATCTGCGCCCCATGCACTTCGGCATTCACATCGGCCTGAACATGCAGGATGCCGAGCTGCGCAACGTGGGGCCTATGCTGGTCGACCTGCCCGAACTGGGCTCGACGGAGCAACGTGTGCTGTGCGATGTGGACATGTGGAACCCTGGCTTCAACGTGGGTGTGGTGGCCGACATGCGGCTGTCGCAGCATCTGGCGCTGCGCGTCACCCCCACAATGGTGTTCGGCTCGAAGCATCTGGTGTTCCGCAACCTGAACGACCTGAACGACAGCGGGAAACCCCGCGAGAGTACACAGGACATGAAGAACACCTATGTGGCCGTGCCCGTAGACCTGAAGTTCTCGGCAGAGCGGTTCAACAACTACCGTCCCTACATGATAGCGGGCGTGAACCCCATGATCAACCTCTCGGGGAAAGACCAGGACTTCGTTCAGCTGAAGCGCTTCGACATGATGGCCGAGGTGGGCCTGGGGTGCGACTTCTACCTACCCTTCTTCAAACTTATTCCCGAGCTTAAGTTCTGCTACAGCCTCACCAACTCGTTCAACAGCAAGCACGCCGACGAGCTGCGCGATGCCACGAAACAGGCCTTTGCACGCAGCATAGACATGGCCAACTCAAAGATGATTGTCTTCTCGCTCTTCTTTGAATAGGACGAGGCTTTTCATAGCTTTTCCCCCACCCCTTTCCCACCAAAGGGCAAAAAAATCGCACTTTTTCTTGGCCGTTCAAACTTTTATTCGTATTTTTGCGCTGTTATAACATAACACTTTATGGTTAACTAAAAACACAATACTATGGAAGTTGAGAAAATCATGCAAGCCTTGGAGCGCAAGCATCCGGGCGAAGTAGAATTCTTGCAGGCCGTGCGCGAAGTGCTGGAGTCGATTAAGGACGTCTACAATCAGCACCCCGAGTTTGAAAAAGCCAAGATAGTGGAGCGCATCGTGGAGCCCGAGCGCATCACCACGTTCCGTGTGCCCTGGGTCGACGACAAGGGCGAGGTGCAGGTGAACATAGGCTACCGCGTGCAGTTCAACAGCGCCATCGGCCCCTACAAGGGCGGACTGCGTTTCCACCCCTCGGTGAACCTGAGCATCCTGAAGTTCCTGGGATTCGAGCAGACGTTCAAGAATGCACTCACCACCCTGCCCATGGGTGGCGGCAAGGGCGGCAGCGACTTCAGCATCCGCGGCAAAAGCGATAATGAAGTGATGAAGTTCTGCCAGGCATTCATGACCGAGCTCTACAAGGTCATTGGCCCCGACATGGACGTGCCTGCTGGCGACATCGGCGTGGGAGCCCGCGAGATAGGCTACCTCTTCGGCATGTACAAGAAACTCACCTCGCAGTTCCATGGCGCCACCCTTACGGGCAAAGGCCTGGAATGGGGAGGCTCGATACTGCGCCCTGAGGCCACGGGCTTCGGTGCGCTCTACTTCGTGCACCACATGATGGACACCCACGGACTCGACATCAAGGGCAAGACGGTGGCCCTCTCAGGCTTTGGCAACGTGGCATGGGGTGCCGCCAAGAAGGCCACCGAGCTGGGAGCCAAGGTTATCACCATCAGTGGGCCCGATGGCTACATCTACGACCCTGCCGGCCTTGACGCCGAGAAGATAAGCTACCTGCTGGAGTTGCGTGCCAGCGGCAATGACATCTGCCAACCCTATGAGGAAGAGTTTGAAGGCTCGAAGTTCTTCGAGGGAAAGAAACCGTGGGAGCAGAAAGCCGACATCTACCTGCCCTGCGCCACACAGAACGAGCTGAACGGCGACGATGCCGACATGATTCTGGCCCAGAAGCCGCTGTGCGTGGCCGAGGTCAGCAACATGGGCTGCACGGCCGAGGCCGTGAACAAATTCATTGCCGCAGGACAGCTCTTCGCCCCTGGCAAGGCAGTGAATGCCGGCGGCGTGGCCACCTCGGGTCTTGAGATGACCCAGAACTCCATGCGCATGTCGTGGACGGCCGAAGAGGTAGACCAGCGACTGCACCAAATCATGGCAGGCATCCATGAGCAGTGCGTAAAGTACGGCAAGGAGCCCTCGGGCTACATCAACTACGTAAAAGGTGCCAACGTGGCTGGCTTTATGAAGGTGGCCAAGGCCATGCTGGCTCAGGGAATAGTCTAAGGGACAAAGTAAATAGTGAATAGTGAATAATTCGCTACCGCAGGTTTGCCACGGCAGTGAGCCATGACAGTGGCTATAGGTTTGCCCAGGAGAAGAGCCTGATTCGCCATCGCTGAACGATTGACAACGACAATAACGACCGAAAAAAAATGGAAAAGAAACAGCTCGCGACAACAATCATTGTGCGCCGCATTGTTCTCCTAAGCATCATGCTTTGGGGGGCGGTAGCAAGTTCTTCACTATTCACTCCTGACAGTGCCCTCCTCCACGCCCAGCGTGTGGAGAAAGGTATCGCCTCCTACTACACCAAGAAGTGGACGGGACGAAAGACAGCCAGCGGCGAACGGCTGCACCACGACAGTCTGACCTGCGCCCACAAGACCATGCCCTTTGGCACGTTGCTAAAGGTCTACTGCCCGTCGACCGACCGCACCGTAGTGGTGCGCGTCACCGACCGTGGCCCCTACGTCCGTGGCCGCATCATCGACCTGTCGTGGGGCGCTGCCGACCGCCTGGGCATCCTCACCAAGGGCATAGCAAAAGTTGAGGTCGAGCGCTATGTGCCCGACCCCAACAATCCCTTACAAGCAGACTCCACGACTGTGGGAGGGTTCAACGGCACTCCCCGCTATACCAACAACAGTCCACTCATTGAAGTAACCGACGAGGTGCCGTTCCCCGTCACCGACTGAAGAGGACTCAGCGCGGCGACTTTGCCGTAGGAATGGTGAACTGCCGCGTCTGCGACTCCACCACCTGCTTGCCTTGAGCCACGCCCACCATCACCTGTATCTCGCCGTCCTTCAGGCGTCCGTCGGCCAGTATCGAGGCCGTATAGCGAACACCACGATGAGGGGCGATGCTCTCAATGCGTAGGTTGGGTGATATGCTCACGTGCTTATTGCCCGTCACATCCTGCACCAGCGGATAGACATCGTACACGGGCTGGCTGTCGTTGTTGTATATCTCGAACACCACCGTGCACTCCTCGCCACGTGTCAGCACACCATCACGCTGTTTCTCGTAAATGCCAGCATTGCGAATTTCCAGAGGCGAGCTATTGTAGTTGAACGTGATGCGGTCGTCGCCACGGCCCTGCGGGTCATAGCCACTCTGGTCGTAGCCGTAGTCGCGCTGGCGCTGCTGCGTACGGTCCATCACGCGCTCGTGGCGGCGTTCCATTTTCTGCTCTTGGGCACGGTCGGCAGCAGAGCCAATGGCTGCACCCACCACTGCGCCGCCCACGGTGCCGATGACCGAGCCAATCTCATGGCCGCGCCATCCACCCGAGATACCGCCTATGGCCGAACCGATGATGTGTCCGAACTGGCCGCCAGTATAGGCGCCCGTGGCCTGGTAGGTGCCGCAGCTGCTCAGCAGCAGAGCCACCCCCACAACAAGTATCATTCCTTTTTTCATACGCTCCAGTTTTTTAGTTCTCGCTGCAAAGGTAGTGATTTTCCGCGAAACCACCAAAAGGGAATCCCCTAATCTTTCGTAGGAAAATGCCTATTGCTGCGAGACTGGCTTTATGGGACTTCCCTCATCAGCAGATTCCGACGACCGCCCCCATCTGTCGTGAACCGTTGTCGGTTGGTGAGAGCGAAGCACAAATCTGGGCAGAGAGAGGTCACTCTTCATAAACTTTCGTAATTATCAGCGCAAAGTCAGCGATAATTCAAAAAGAATCGCTATATTTGCAAACGGAATTATCTTTTATCTTTTACTACTAAACAAATACGATTATGAAAGTTGTGATTTTACAGGCCTCGCCACGTGCGACTGGCAACACTGCCTGGATGGCGGAAGAGTACAAGAAGGCTGCCGAGGCAGCAGGCCACGAGGTGACACTTGTGAACGTTTCGAAAAAGAAGATTGCCGGCTGTCTGGCTTGCGAGTATTGCCACACTAAGGGCAACGGTGCCTGCATCCAGAAGGACGACATGCAGGAGCTCTATCCGCTGATGGCCGAAGCCGAGGCACTGGTGCTGGCAGCTCCCATCTATTACTTTACGCTCTGTGCTCAGATTCAGGCGCCCATTCAGCGCATGTACTGCGTAAACAAGCCGGCCAAGGTGAAGAAGATGGCATTGCTCGTATCGTCGTATTCGCCCGGAGTCTACGATGGTGCCACAGCCGAGTTCCGCGACATCTGCAACTACTGGAGCGCTGAGAACATGGGTGCAGTCACCGCCAAGATCGACGAGCAGAAGACGGAGGAAACGAAGCAGAAGATTGCTGCACTGGCCGGCAAGTTATAATCCTTGTTCCCAAAAGCACAGATTAGCTGCCCTTCTCGCGTTCACATGAACACAAATTAGCCCCCTAGCATTCCCATGAACAAAATGATTGCCTGCTGCGGACTCAACTGCGAAAGCTGCGAGGCCCGCATTGCCACCATTAGCAACGACGACCAGCTGCGCAAGGAGGTGGCGCACAAATGGTGCGAGATGAACCACACCGACCAGATTACGCCTGAGACCATCAACTGCACAGGCTGCAGAACCGACGGTGTGAAGTTCTATTTCTGCAGCCATCTCTGCGAGATTCGCAAGTGCGTGGCAAGCAGAGGCCACGAGACGTGCGGCGACTGCCAGGAAAAGGACACGTGCCCCAAGGTGGGAGCCATCTGGCAATTCAACGCCGAGGCGAAGAAAAACCTTGAAGCACTGTCCTGACCAACAGGCCTGTGTCAAAGGATATTGACGGGCACCAGGAGTTTGATGGTGACGTTGCGCCCCATGTTGTAGACCCCTTGCCGACCGGTAACGGTGTTTATATCGGCATATTTCAGCCGGCTCAGGTGACTTTGATAGGTACGATTCAGCAGATTGTTGGCCGAGATGTATAACTCGGCCAACTTTCTGTTGTTCCAAGTCAGGTCAGTACCAGCCGAGAGGTTCAGCAACGTGTAGCCAGGCGTAATGGTCTCTGTGCCGTCTGCGTCATACACATGGCTTTGCTTCAGGTAGCACTCCACCCCTGCTGAGACGTAGAGGTTGTCGGCCGAGAGTCCCTTTGCCTGGTGGATATGGTGCGAGTGAGTTCCCATGGTGGGATGCCGATGGTGGAGCAATTCCCATTTCAGCTCTGAGGTAAAGCGTGGCGCAGGCGTATAGGGCAGATAGGCCCGGTGCAACTGGCGGGCATCGACGAACGAGAAGGCATTCTCGAAATGCACCGAGTGTATGGGATGGACATCGACTCCAGCCTCAAAACCCAGCAGACGGGCGTCGCCCTGCGTATAACTGTAGACGGGGAGCGGTTCTACGCCTTCTGTCGTTTGTCCTTCCCCTTTCAGGAAGATGTAGTTGTCGATGCGGTTTGCAAAGAGTGCCAGCTGAGCCGAGACAAAACGCGACGTGAAGTCAAGCCCCAGGTCGGCCTGCAGACTGTATTCGGGACTGAGATGCTGGTTGCCCAACTCGTAGCGCAAGGCCCCCTCATGCGCCCCATTTGACCCCATTTCGCTCATATTGGGTGCACGGAAGCCGCGAGCCACATTGACGCGCAGGTTCAAATGGTCGTTCACATTCCATACGGCGCCCACGCTGCCCGTCACTCCATAGAAGTCACGGCTGAATTTTGTGAAGCGCCATGCGCCATCCTCTTCAAGCGCATCGCCATGCAGGTGACGGTGGTCTATGCGAGCGCCACCGTTCAATGTCCATTTGTTCAGTTGTTTGCTGGCCGTTGCATAGAGCCCGATGTCGAACAGGCGGTAGGCAGGAATGAGAGACTCCTCGCCGAGGTTCTGTGACTGTTGCCACATGCCTTGAGTGCCTGAGGACAGTTTCCATCCGCTGAATTCCTCGGAAAGATAGCGAACATCGTAGGTCACGGTGTGGAGCTTGAAGTAGAGCGATGGCTCCTCATCGGCTCCATGCTGGTGTTTTTCCTGCTCATCTTCCTCGAACTCCTGCCGACGGTTCTGCTGATAGCCCACGACTGCTTTCAGCCAGCCGTGAGGTAGATTCAGCGAGCTGTCCCACACCAGTTTGTAGTGTTTCACTTGCTGGTAGGGCAGCCACTTGCCGTAGCTGTGTCCGCTCCAACCGTCAGCACGGCACAGTTGTCCGGCAAGCTCATCGCGCTCTCCCTCAATGATGCCCGGTGTCTGGTGATACATTGTTCCCGTCAGCCGCGAGAATCCCCACTGTCTCTGCAATCCCAGCATCAAGCGGCCAGCCGTCTCCCTGAACTGGGAGCCAGGCACATATCCATCGTACTTGTTCTTATAGGCATGGGCCGTCTTGCCGCTCAAACGGGCATCCCACACAAAGCCCTGCCGGTTGCCGCCAAGGCTGAGCGAATAGCCCAGCAAGCCATTGTTCGACTGACACTCCGATGTCACCCTGCCCTGTACTTCCCCTTCGGGCAATACGGGCTGGCTGTGGAGGATGACCACACCGGCCATGGCATCAGAGCCATACATGAGCGATGCCGGGCCCTTCAGTATCTCTACCGATCCGATGCTGCCGCCGTCGACCTCCACGCCGTGTTCATCGCCCCACTGCTGTCCCTCCTGACGCACGCCTTCACTCATCACCACCACGCGATTATACCCCAGTCCGCGGATGATGGGCTTCGAAATGCCACTGCCAGTTGTCAACTGGCTCACGCCCGGCTGACGGGCAATGGCATCGACGACGTTGGCAGATGCCGTGGCACGCAACTCCTTGGCACTGACGATGCTGACGGGTGCGGTAGTATGTTTTAGTTTTATTTCGCCGGTCACGCCCGTCACCGTTACCTCGTTCAGTTTCAGGTGGCGGAAGAACACGTCGGCCGTGTCGTTGGCGTGGTTATGCTGATGGCTTACTATGCTGTCTTGTGCTACCACCGTCAAGCCTACACCCAACAATGGCAGAATAAATAATAGTCTTTTCATTCTGTAATAGTTTCTTTGTGATTATTGCTGTCCGCTAAAACGGTTTCCGTCTTTCATATTTCATCCTTTATCAGGGGACTCTCATCTGTTGTAACGATGATGGGGCTTGATAGATAATGGACCATGCGAGACCGAATTAGGTGGAAAATTTTCTTTACATCGATTTTTCTTCAAAAAGGTAAGAACCGCTTTGAAGGTGGAAAAACGCCGCTTTTTCACCCTCAAAGCTGTCCTTTTCCACCCTCAAAGCGGTGCTTTTCCAAAAGTCCTGTCGCACGGCACTTTCCAAAAATTAGAATTTTCCTTACATTCCACACACCTAATCAAGCTATTGCGATGTCTAACGGACAGCAATAACTTATGGTATATGTGGACTGGAGGCACTACAGAGCAACCTTGGGGGTGGGCTCTCAGACAGCAGGAGGGCCACGGGTGACGATGATGCCCAATGCCAGAACGGGAAGATCCGTCCGACACGGGGCAACGCGTCGCTTACATATCCCATTCGTCAGGACTAGAGCAACAATGGCTGCTGCCAGCATCGGAAGCGACATAAACTGACAGATGACACAATCGTGGAGCGGCTGTGCCAGCTGTCCGACGTGGCCTACGCAGTGATGCTGCACACAGTCTGTACACACTTCACCCGCATACTCCGCCTGTGAAGTATGGAAGTGAAGCGACGACAGCAATACCATTGGCAGCAGCACCGCCAATAGCGCTCTCGATAACATCTGTCGCTTAGTCTTTACGTTCACGGGGACAAAAGTACACAATTCCCGTGAATTTCCTGCCCTTTACCCCGCTATTTTAACAAAAAAAAGGAGAATTACGGGCACAAACAGGCCAAAAATTCCGCAATAATCAGTATATTTGCAAACGAAAAGTAGAAGAACTGGGCGAAACGGCTTGTGACCGATTGAAAACAATTACGAACAACAAATAACAGAACACATGAAAACGGTAATACTTGACGGCTACACGGCCAATCCGGGCGATTTGTCGTGGCAGGGGTTGGAAAGTTTAGGTAGTGTGACGGTGTACGACCGTACACTGCCAGGCGAGACAGTGGCGAGGGCTGCCGATGCAGACATTGTGCTGACCAACAAGGTCATCATCAGTAGCGAGGTCATGGCCCAGCTACCACGCCTGAGATATATCGGCGTGCTGGCCACGGGCTATAATGTGGTGGACATCGAAGCTGCCCACAAACGGGGCATCATTGTGACGAATGTGCCCGCCTATAGCACTGAGAGCGTGGCACAGATGGTGTTTGCGCATCTGCTGACAGTGACGAACCGCACCGAGCACTATGCCGTGCAGAACCGCAACGGACGCTGGACAGCGAATCCCGATTTCAGTTATTGGGACTTCCCTCACATGGAGCTAGCCGGCAAGACTTTCGGCATTGTAGGACTGGGCAACATCGGGCTGCGCGTAGCACAAATAGCCATCGCCTTCGGCATGAAGGTGAAGGCAGTCACGAGCAAAACCGCTGATGCACTGCCACCTGGCATTGAGAAGGCAGAGCGGACAGAGGTGCTGGCAGCAGCGGACGTGCTGTCGCTGCATTGTCCGCTGACTGACAGCACGCGCCATTTCATCAATGCCGACACGCTAAAACAGATGAAGCCCACGGCCATACTCATCAACACCGGGCGCGGGCCACTGGTAGACGATCAGGCCGTGGCCAACGCCCTGGCCGAAGGACGGCTGGCAGCGTTCTGTGCCGATGTGCTCACCGACGAGCCCCCGCACACAGACAATCCGCTACTGAAACAGCCCAACGCCTTCATCACGCCCCACATAGCATGGGCCAGCAAGGAGGCTCGCATACGGTTGATTCAGATTGCCACAGACAACGTCGGTGCTTTCCTCAACGGAAAGCCCGTCAACGTGGTATAGGGCATCGGCCCTAACCGTAGCTAAATTCTCTAATTCTCAAATTCTTGATAATAAATCTTCCTAGTTGTTATTTTTGTTTTGTCAAGAATTTGAGAATTAGAGATTTTTTTGCTACCAAGAGAGAGCGTCATAGAATTTTTATGCCTTAGGCAGGAGGTAGTCGAAAGCGTGGCCGCGAGTCTCCCCCCCCCTTGCTAGGGGAGGGGTCGGGGGTGGGGTGAGTATCTTCTTCACTTACAGGATATTCTTGCCTTGCAAGCGGCATAGCCGAGTCCAGACCCCACCCCTGCCCCTCCCCTTGAAAGGGAGGGGAGTCACGCTGGTAGCAAGCGTCGCAAAGTGCCGAGCGGGAAGGGAGGGGAATTGCAACAAAAAATCGTGTGAGCAATTACGCTCACACGATTATTTTATAATGTAATTACATTAAATATTACAACCCTACTCTGAGATACCAATCCTGTTTCTTGGTACCCTTTGAAGTTGACCACTCCAGGAAGTCGGGGAAGAGCTCATCGATACGCTTACGCTCGTTTTCGCGCTTCAGGATAGTATTTTCAAATACGCTGATGTTTGCGCCAGAGAGATAGAATGCGAACGGATAATTACCTTCGCGAACGAAATACAATCCCTTGCTCGGATCAGAGCAGTCGTCGCCTGTACCGAAATAGCTGGTATTCATCTTAGCCGTAGGAGCCTCCATGGGGATATGCACCTCCCAGTTCTTGTCGCCCTCAGAGCGATAGATGAAGGGTTTGATGGTTGCCAAATCGGCCGACGAACCTAATGGACTTGCATACGAGAGCTCCAAGATATAGGTAGTACCAAGTTCACCCTTGAAGTCAGCAGTCAGATAATACACATTACCATCCTTCGTGAACGAGGCTTCCTCTGCCACAGTTGAACCCTTGGCCATCTTCTTCATAGCAATCGACTTCGGAGCAGTCTTTGTTTCCAAAGTCAGAGCCAGTCCGCTTGTCAAAGTGACATAGTTCTGATAGGTAGTAAGATAGAATGTCTCCTTGACGATTTTTCCATCAGTATTAAACTCTTTCTCGTGCTTCGCATTTACCAGAGCGTCGTTAAGGTCATAGTCACCTACGCTAGGCCATGGCACTTCCTGAAACAAATGCCGTACCTACTGCAGCATAAAGGCCTTCCATCTCAGAGTCGCTGATAACCAACTTGGGATCAGCGGTGGCCTTGTCAAGCAAATAGTCGGGGCGTCCGGTAGCTGAGTTCCATGTGCCAAGCCAGTTCTTCCAGTCCTGATAGATTCTCGTCTTGCCATCAGTCTTGAGGCCCAACTTAAGCTTCGACAGATCATCTGTCGACTCGCCTGCTCCAAGAGCACGACGTGCGGCAGCACGGCTTGAGGCAACATTCTCATTCTTTGCCACTGCCGATATGACACCGTTCTGCACGTCAGCCTCCATCAGGTGCATTCCCGTAAAGAAATTACCTGTGGCAATATAAATATGCTGGGCATAGGTGGGCAGCTCGATAGTTGCACTATACTTGCCGTTTGACCCCTGTATAGTCCTCAAATATCGGAGTAACAGCCTCGTTCCACATATCTTCCGGTGCATCCTCAACCGTTATGATGGGATTCTGGGTATAAACGCCAAAGAACACCCCTCCGTAGGTCTTGAATGCAGAATAGTCGACGTTGAGCTTAACCTTCTGAACCGTCGAGAAGTCAAACGAATTGGGAACCTTCGGTGTCGGCGTAGGTTCAGGTGCAGGCTCGATAGCATCAAAGCCCTTGGTACAGCTGGATATAATCAATCCTACAACTGCAATTATAAACAATCTTTCATACTCGTCAGATATTTAATCGATTAAAGTCTATTTCAACTGCAAAGGTACAAAAAAAATCGGTTTAACAAGGAGAAAGCCTCTGTCAGTACTCGCAATTAACTTTTATAATCGATTTTGACGATATAAGCAACGACTCAGTCCACCACGCTGGTTATGTCAATCGAAAATTCGATTTACATCCTGCGTCTTTATAAGTACTGCATCCAAATTTGGATTGAGAAACCTTTTCCCCAGCACCTTGCTGCAATAGTCGGGGATGGGGGATGCGCCGTCCGTCTGGCGAACCTGTGACAGCACTTCCGGGGTCTCGTCGTGATGACGCTCGGGGTGTTTTAGGCTTTCAGGGCATCGCTGACCCCGGCCAGGAGCTCATCGTGGATCAGGGCGTTGGCAGCCACCACGCTGTTGCCATGGGTAAAGGCGGTAGAGCCGGCATAGTCGGTGACACGGCCGCCGGCTTCGGTCACTATGAGTGCCCCGGCCATGTAGTCCCACTGGCCAATGTATTGCTCGGCATAGCCATCGAGGCGTCCGGCTGCCACATAGCACAGGGCGATGGCTGCCGACCCCAGCATACGCACGCTGGCGGCACGGCCATAGAAACGGGCTATGAGACTGCGAACCACGGGGTTGTAGGCCTCGCTGTTGTAGGGCAGCTGCAGGCAAAGCAGGGCATCGGCCATCTGCTGGTCGGAGGTATGCAGCCTGACGGTGTCGCCGGTGGCAGGTGCCCCTGGGTCGAGCGGGCTGTGGGTGCCGTCGCAGCACGATGCATGTTTCGTCATCCAGGCACCACCGCCCTGCCAGGCATAGAAGCATTCGTCGGCACAGACCTCGTAGACCACGCCCAGGAGTATCTCGTCGTGCTGCATCAAGGCTATACTGACGGCATAGGGTGGATGCTGATGGATGAAATTGGTGGTGCCGTCGAGGGGGTCGACCACCCAGCACAACGGCTCGTCGGCATGATGGGCCAGCCCCTCCTCGGTGATGAAGCCTGCCTGGGGCAGTAGCTGCCGCAGACTGTCGACGATGAGCTGCTCGGACTGTTTGTCAACATACGACACGTAGTCGTGGGCGTGTTTGCACTCTACGCTGGAAGCACGGAACTGCTGGCGCTCAGAGCGAATAAAAATCCCTGCACGCCTGGCAACAGCACAGACCTGCAGGGTGAGTTGTTCTAATGCTATCATAGGTTTATTCACCGTACATGTTGCGGAAGGGCCCCAGCTCGGGGTTGTCGCCCATGTACTCATCGGGGTTCACACCATTATCAATCTTCTGCCCAGGCCTGTCGCCGGTCTTTCCGTCAAGGGGAATGAAGTTATTGTAGTTCACCGTGGGAATGACAAGTCCGAAGATTCCGAATCCCACCACTTTCGGTTCACCGAAGATGTTGTTGGGGATGGAGATGGTGGAGAAGAAGGTGTAGTTAGACACGTTGCTCTCGTTGAACTGGTTGTAGCTACCCGCATTGAACGCCTCCCACTGTATCTTGCGGCGCTCTTTCTGTTCTTTTGAAAGGGCCTCATCAGGGTCGGCCGACGAGAAGGTGTTGCCAATGTTGCTCACCGTGGCCTCAATCCACTCGGCATCGCGCCCCAAGTCCGACTCGATGCTCTGGTGAACGTTGTCAATCGTCTCGCTCACCATCTTCTCAGCCGAGGGATTGGTGATGGCAGCGACAATCAGAAGGATGATGATGATGACGCCAGTGATGACGACTTTTCCCAGGCAGCTCTGACGGAACTGCTTGAACATAGACTCGTTGGTGCGGAAATTTCCGCGTCTGTTTGTCTGATCCATATATCGAATGACAATTGTCGTGTGATGAATTTAATGGGAAATAAGGTTCATAAACTCTTGGCGTGTCTTTGCCTGGTTGAATGCACCGCTGAATTCGCTGGTGGTAGTGATGCTGTTCTGCTTCTCCACTCCGCGCATCTGCATACACATGTGCTTCGCCTCGACCACTACCATCACGCCCAGCGGATGGAGTGTCTCGTCGATGCACTGGCGTATCTGCATGGTCATGCGTTCCTGCACCTGGAGGCGGTGGCTGTAGATGTCGACCACACGGGCAATCTTGCTCAGCCCGGTAATATAGCCGTTGGGAATGTAGGCCACGTGCACCTTACCGTAGAACGGCAGCATGTGGTGCTCGCAAAGCGAGAAGAAGTCGATGTCCTTCACGATGACCATGTGGTTATAGTCCTCCTTGAAGAGGGCACCCGTCAGCACCTCGCGGGCATCCATGGCGTAGCCACGGGTCAACACCTGCATGGCCTTGGCCACACGCATGGGCGTCTTCTGCAGGCCCTCGCGCTCGGTATCCTCGCCCAAGAGCGACAACACCTGCTTATAGTGTGCTGCCAGTTCGTCTAAGCCTTCGCGATATTCTATCTCTGGATTCATGGGGTTAAACAGTTATTCTACCGGTACGTAAATGTCGCCTTTCACTATCTCGGCATTGGGATAAATAGACCGTATCTCGTCGCGTATGGCCTTGGCCTCGCGATAGGTGCGGAAGGCTCCCACACGGCACTTCCAACTGGTCTCGTTGTAGAAGTGCACCTCGTTGTAGATACCGGGATAAAGCGAACTGATGCGGGCGCCTGCTTCCTCGGCCCGCTGCTTGTCCACTCGGGTGCTACCGCCGTTGTATACCTGAATGCGGAAGCCCTTCACCTTCTCCATACGCTGCGGGACGGTGGGAGCCTCATCGGTGGTATCGGTGACGTCCTGCTGGACAGGCGTTTCGGCCACTGTCACAGGCTGCTGGTTCTGCTGAACAGGCTGCTGGTTCTGCTGAGTGGAGCGAGCGGGCTGCTGCGGGTTCTGAACGGTGCGCGTGGGCTGGGTCTGCACCGCTGTGGTGCCCCCGTTCACCAGTGCATCGATAGCGGCATCCTGGTGCAGGATGACACGGCCCTGGCCACTGACCTGCGTCTGCAGCCGCTGTGTGAAGTTCTGTGCCTGAGCGGCAATACCAATGAACAATGAACAATGTACAATGAACAAAGCCATCATCCATCTGCGATTAAAACGGTGAGTCGTTCTTGTCTGATTCATAACCATGTCTTTATCATTCTACATTATTCATTGTTCACTGCGAAACGGACTCCTTTACTTGAAGGCGTCGATGATGCCCTTGAAGTCGGCAGCCTTCAAAGAGGCGCCACCAATGAGGCCACCGTCAATGTCGGGCTTGGCAAACAGCTCGGGAGCATTCGAGGCCTTGCACGAACCGCCGTAGAGGATGGTGGTGTCGTCGGCAACGGCCTGACCATACTTCTGGGCGATGATGCTGCGGATGTAGGCGTGAATTTCCTGGGCCTGCTCGGCAGTGGCGGTCTTGCCTGTGCCGATAGCCCAGATGGGCTCGTAGGCAATAACAATCTTGCGGAAGTCCTCTTCGCTCAGGTTGAAGACGCTGCCTTCGAGCTCGGCCTTCACCACCTCGTTCTGACGACCGGCCTCGCGCTCTTCCAGGCTCTCGCCGATGCAGAATATTACCTTCAGGCCTTGCTTCTGTGCCAGTAGCACCTTCTCCTTCAGAATTTCGGGAGTCTCCTTGTAGTATTCACGACGCTCGGAGTGCCCCAGAATGACGTACTGGGCTCCCGTCGACTTCACCATTTCTGCGCTCACTTCGCCCGTGAAAGCACCTTTCTCCTTGTCGGCACAGTTCTCGGCGCCAAGGCCGATGATGTCCTGGTCAAGGAATTGGGCAATACTGGCCAGATGGATAAACGGCGTGCAGATGACCACTCCGCAGTTGGGGCGGTCGGCTTTCAGCGTCTCGTTCAGCTCCTTGGCCAGAGCAATACCATCCTGAAGATTCATGTTCATCTTCCAGTTTCCTGCAACAATTTTCTTTCTCATGTTTTCTTTTGTGTTTATTGTTAAAGTGTTACGTCTTTGTTTTTTCCTGCGGATCCATCTTGTCCACATCCATGTGCGGTCGGCAATGACGAGGAGCATCAGTGGCAGCACGAACCACAGCACTATCTTCAGTATCTTGCCTGGCACCGAGTCTTGTGGCACCTGCCCGATGGCGAGCTGTTCCAGCGGTTTTGCCGTATCGTCGGCCGTGAGGTCGGGCAGGTCGTTGTGGCTCCATTTGCGAATGACGCGGCCGTCCTTCATCAGCACCAGTCCGGGATTGCTCCTTATGACGGTCTTGAGCGTGATGGGGTCGGTCTGGCAGAAGGGGTACTCTGCGCCTGTCTTCTCGCGCCACGCGTCGCGTCCTTTTCTCAGGCTGGCGGTGAGGCAGTAGAAGCGGTATCCGTGGTCGAGGCTGTACTCGTAGAGCTCGTTGATGAGGTCGAGCCGCGAGTCGTCGGCCTTCTCCAGATATGGAGCGACGAGCAGGAAAGTGTAGCCAGAGTCGGAAAGCACCTCGTCGGTGATGTCGCGCATGGCTGCGTCAGCAGCTGTCTGTTCGGTCTGTCCGTCCAGTTCGTCCTGCCCTGTCTGTTCGTTCTGCCCGTCACCGCTCTCTCCGCTCTCCTCCAAGAGCATCATCGAGAAGTCGTGAATGGGGGGCTCGTAGCCCTTGCTCACTTGCACCGACTTCACATCGGTGCACTGCCAGTGGGCGGTGTCCTGCCACACCTGCATGTATTCTGCCTCGCTCAGCTCGGTCTTCACGCCATCGTGGAGCATGACGTAGGTCGTCTCGAACTTAGGTTGCTCTGCGTCAGCGGGTATCATTACCCCTTCGCGTATGCTTGCCCCAATGTGGTAGGGGCGAAAGTCGAACTGCGGCAGGTAGTAGAGGCTCCATGCCGAAACGGCGAGTATGAACAGCGCCGTATAGTTGATGACAATCCACTGCACTGGTTCGCTCACGAAGCGGAACATCTCCTTCGGCCACCAAGCGACGACAATGGCTGCGAGGAGCAGCACCAGGTTTTTCCATAGCGTCTGCCAGTTGGTGAGCACCAGTGCGTCGCCGAAGCATCCGCAGTCGCTGATGGGATTGGTCAGGGCCAGCCACAGAGTCAGTGGCGTCATCACGAGCATAAGCATGAGCACCATTCGCGACACGAGGCGGCGCCTGATGGCAAAGAGCATGAAGATGCCCAGACAGAACTCTGCTGCCGCCAAAGCCACCGAAATGCCCAGCGTTGCCATGTCGGGCAATATGCCGTCGAGGCGCAGGGCAGCGAGGTAGTCCTCAATCTTGTATTGTGTGCCCAAGGGGTCGACAGCCTTCACGAATCCGGAGAAGATGAAGACGACAGCCAGCACCACGCGGGCAATGTTCACAGCCAGTTTCTTCACTCAGAAAGCTGTATCAGTCCGAAGACTGCATAGTTGATGATGTCCATATAGTTGGCGTCGATGCCTTCGCTGGCTTTCAGGCTCTCGCCTCTGAGTGTCAGATCCTCAATCTCCTTGATGCGTTCGAGCTTGGTGAGGATGAGGTCGGTATATGAACTGACACGCATGGAGCGCCACGCCTCGTCGTAGTCGTGGTTCTTGCGCTTCATCAGTTCCAGTGCATGTCGGGCGTGCACGTCGTAGAGCCGCAGGGCCTCTTCGTTGCTGATGTCGACGCTGTCGGCAAAGCCTTGTGCCAGCTGAATGAGTCCCACTATGCCATAGTTGACCAACCCGATGAACTCGGGCCTGATGCCTTCGCCCACGAGCGACTGCTGCTTGATTTCTAGCGAGCGTATGCGCTTTGCCTTGATGAAGAGCTGGTCGGTGAGCGATTGTGGCCTGAGAATGCGCCACGATGCACGATAGTCGTGCAGTTTCTGTTCAAAGAGTGCGCGACACTCGGCCACCACGGCTTCAAATTGTGCATTGGTCTTCTCAAACTTATCCATAACGGGTGCAAAGTTACAAAAATAAGCGTAAAAGGGAAAGGGAAAAGGGAAAAATTTGCTCTGGTGGAGTAAATAATGTTCAATTTTCAGCCGTCATCGGGTTTTTCTTTTCTCTTTCTGCTGGCTTTTACTTTTCTTTCTGTTCCCTGTGAATAACCTTTATTCGGTGGCAGAGCACGTCGAACCTCACCTTGAGGGAGTCGATGGTGGTCCGCAACTGCGTGAGCCGTTCGACTTCGGCCGACTGTTCGTTAAGTTGCGTGGCATGGTCCATCACCCACTGATAGAGCGAGTCGTGTTCGAGTTTCACGGCTTCAAGGGTGCTGTCGACCTGAGCTAGTTCCTGTTCGGTGAGTTTCAGTGCGTCGGGCAGTGCTTGTTCTTCAGCGACCTGCTCTTCATCGGTCGTGGGGTCGGTATTGCTTTTCCCGTTTTGGCAGCCAGCCAGCATTGCTACCGCAGCCAGCATGATACATAGTCTCCTCATAGTTGTTCAATCTTTTATCAGCCCCATTTTCCGGGCTTTCTGCATGAGCAGCAGCATCAGGGGCTCGCGTTCGTTTTCCACGCGGTTGTCGAGCACAGCGTCTTTCAGTGTCTGCTTCAGCAGGCCCACTTCGCGGCTAGGTTTCAGGTGGAACAGATCCATGATTTCGTTGCCGTCGATGACGGGCTGCAACAGCCGTTTGTAGTCTTTCTCCTTCAGGTCGGCCAGTTTCTCGCGCACCAGACGGAAGTTCTCGAGGAATATCTTCTTCTTCACCTCGTTCTTGCTCGTGATGTCGGCTTCGCAGAGGGTCATCAGGTCGTCGATGTCGTCGCCGGCATCGTTCAGCAGGCGTCGCACGGCACTGTCGGTCACCTCGCTGTCGGCAATCACCTGCGGCCGCATGTGTAGGTCGACCAGCTTCTGAACGTATTTCATCTCGGTGCCCATGGGCAGTTTCAGCCGACGGAATATCTCGGGCACCATTTTCGCGCCAATGTAATTGTGGTTATGGAAGGTCCAGCCCACGGCGGGGTCCCAGCGTTTCGACCGCGGTTTGCCGACGTCGTGCAACAGGGCGGCCCAGCGCAGGAAGCAGTTAGCGCTCTTTGTCTCTGACTGCTCGCTTTTGACAATGTTTTCCAGCACCTCGAGCGTGTGGTAGAAGTTGTTCTTATGGGCACGGCCGTTGCGTTGCTCCACAATGTCGAGGGCTGCCAGTTCGGGCAGTATGATGCCCAGCAGCCCACACCGCTGCAGGTCTACGAAGCCACGGCTGGGATGAGGCGACATGATGATCTTGTTGAGTTCTACCTCGATGCGCTCGCCACTGACTATCTTGATGCGGTCGGCCATGCGCTCCAGGGCGTCGAAGGTAGCATCTTCTATCTGGAAGTTCAGCTGTGTGGCAAAGCGGATGCAGCGCATCATGCGCAGGGGGTCGTCACTGAAGGTCACCTCGGGGTCGAGCGGTGTGGCGATGATGCCATCTTCAAGGTCGGCCAGACCGTTGAAGGGGTCTACCAGCTCGCCGAAGCGCTCACGATTCAGGCAGATGGCCATGGCGTTGATGGTGAAGTCACGGCGGTTCTGGTCGTCCTCCAGTGTGCCGTCCTCCACAATGGGCTTGCGCGAATTGTGGCTATAGCTCTCGCGGCGGGCGCCCACAAACTCTATTTCGGTGAACTGCGTGTCAGGAGAGGGGGGTAATATCTTCACCTGCGCCGTACCGAAATTCTTGAAGACGGACAGGTGAGCCCTGCGCCCCAGTCGGCGTTTCAGGGCGGAGGCCACATCGATGCCACTGCCCACCACCACCACGTCGATGTCGTTGGAAGGGCGTTCGAGGAAGATGTCGCGTACATAGCCACCCACGACATAGCACTCCACACCCATGACGTCGGCCACTTCGCCTATCAGGTGGAAGATGTCGAGGTCGAGCAGTTCTGCCAGTTCTTCGTCGGAATAGAGTTTCATTCAGATTGCTATTCAAATAACACGGGCGATTTCGCAAAGAGCGTGCTTAGAGCGATTTCGCAATTTGGCTGCAAAAGTACGAAATAAATATGAATTACGAGCCACGAAATGCGAATTATTTCATTTCGTTACAAGGAAAAGAGGGCACACAGGTAAAAAAGCAAATCGGCGATTTGGGAACAGTAAAGCGGCGTTTTACGTTTTAACGTGAGTTCGACCAAAGTATTATGCAATGAGCCTTCTTTCTTTAATGATTACAATTATTTGCGGTCCGCTCATCATCGAAGCAGTTTGATGGGGGACACAGAATGTAAGGAAAATTCTAATTCGCTAAAAATGCCGCCCAAAAGAATTTTTGGCAAAGGACAGCTTTGAGGGGCAAAAAGCTGTCCTTTTCACCCATCAAAGCTGTCCTTTGCCGTCATCAAAGCTATCCTTCCTTTTTTGCAAGAATATCGATGTAAAGAAAATTCACACTCAGCATAAGCCGTAGGGCATGGCACCGGGAAGGGGGCTACGTAGCTGGGAGCAACACAGGCCACTGTGACCGGGATGACGTACAAAAAAAGCAGGAGAGGGCGCGAGGTCTTCTCCTGCTTTAAGGGATATGAATTGATGGCTCTTATTGCTCCACCGACTTACTGAGCGACTCGACCAAGGCGTTGATGTTGTCGCTGGGAGCCAACTCCTGCACCTTCTTGGCATAGAAGAGGGCCTGCTCCTTGTCCTTGGCCACGCTGTTGTAGTAGCCCAGGAGGTAACGGTAGGCACTCTCGAGGCGCTGCTTGTCGGTATTGCTCAGCGTCTCGTGGGCACTCACAAGCTCAATGATCTTCTCGAAGTAGGGCTTGGCCAGTCCCTGCTCCATAGTGGGGTCGAGCGAGTTGTTCACACGTGCACGCTGGTAGGTGCCGTATTCTTCACTCTGACCGGGGAACTTCTCTATCAGCTCTGAGAAGTACTGGTCGGCCTTCTTCAGTGTTGCCACCTGCTCGTCGCCCTGCAGCACACGTGCATAGCCCATATAGAGCACGCCCATGCCCGAGAAGTCGGTAGCCTTCACTTCCTTCGAGTCGCGCAGGAAAGTCTCGTACTCCTGAATAGCCTTGGGGAAATCGCCCTTACCTTTATAGGCATCGGAGAGGTAGCTGTGGATGGAAGCGCTGGCGCTGGCTTCCTTGTCAGCGTTGAGCTTGATGGCCTCGTTGAACTTCTCAATGCCCTGGTCGAACAGGCTGTCGGCGCAGAAAGCACGTCCCCAAGCCACATAGTCGCGGTCGAGAATGGTGACGCTGTCTTTGTCGACCTTGTTGAACAGGATGTCGGCATAGTTGTAGGCGTCCTTGGCACGCTCCAGCTCGGCAGCACTATAGAGTCCCAGACGGTTCAGAGTGGCATTGTTGGGCACAATGGGAGTGGCACGCTTGATGACGTCGAGGGCCTTCTCGTAGTTCTTGGTGGTATAGGCGCTGTAGGCATACTGCACCCAGTCGCGACGCTCCAGCTGCGAGGCGGGAATGCCTTCATAGGTCTTCAGGGCAAGGCCATACTGCACAGAGATATAGTAGATGTGTGCCTTCAGAGCCTCGACAGGATAGTCGGGACGACGGGCATGGAGCTCGTCGAGCTTGGCGATAGAGCTGGGTAGGCTGACGGCACGATACATCACGGCATATTTCTTGTAGGCCTCGGGCGACTCGGGGTTGTTCAGGATGGCCAGCTCGTAGTTCTGTCCGGCACGGCCAGGGTCGCTGCCAACCACGGCAATGTCGCCCAGCAGCTCGTAGGCTGCGGCTTTGTCGACTTTCTCCTTGGCCACCTTCAGCAGGTTCTCGGCTGCCACACGGGCGTTCACCGTGTCCTTCACGTCGATAAAGGCGCGACCGAAGGCTGCGATGTTGGCCGGATTCTTCTTGTTGGCCTTGTAGAAATTTTTCATCTGCTTGCCCAGGTCGGCAGGCTTACTCTGAATCAGTTGCTTCACGGCATCAACATCGGCAGCGGTGCCGGTCTGTGCCACGGCTGCCGTGCTGAAACCCATCAGCAGGCCGCCCATCAGTAGATATTTCATCGTTTTCATAATCTGTAGTGTTTTCTATTAAGGGTTAGACATGTTTTCTTCTTTTTCTTGGCAGGGTCGCGACTTTAACATTTTGACGCCGCACTGCCCGCGGGGTTTAACCGGCATCACCTCAAGACCACATTCCTCTCCTCCAGGTCGGCCTGTGCAGGGAAGAACCCGGCATTGAAGAATATCAGCTGGCCCTGCTCACCGGGATTGGTGAGATAGTGGAGGAAACGGCGCTGGTCGCCACCGCTACGCGGCTCACGCGGATCGGTGCAGATGGCGTAGATGGTGCGGATGAAAGGATACTTGCCATAGGCAATCCAATACTGCAACGGCTCGTAGGCCACATCGGGCCTGTAGCCCACAGCCATCACCTTGATGCCACGACCATAGGTGAGGTTGGTGGTGTCGCGGTTGTTGTCGAGCCAGTTGGAACCAATGATACCGATGGCATTCTTGTGCTTCTCGACATAGTCGATCACCAGCCGCGTGGTCTCCTGAGCACGGATATTGCCCGAGGTCTTCATCGTCTGGCCACGCAAAATGGAGTCGTTGCAGAAGCGAACGGCGCTGGAGCGCGGATTGTCGAAAGCCACACGTATAGTGTCATCAAGAGTCGTCTCAGGATAAATCTCCTTCCAACGGGTCACCTCGCCGGTGAGAATCTTCTTGAAGTTGTCCACCACCATCACGCTGTCGGGATTGTCCTTGTTCACAATCAAGGCAATAGCATCATAGGCAAGCGCCATGGTGCGGGGATTATGCTGTTTGTTCTTGATGCTTTTTTCTTCGTTAGGAGTGAGACGCCGCGTGGTGATAGCCATGTAGACGTCGATGTTGAGCAGCTTTTCTATAGCCTCCTGCTCACTCATGTAAAGTGGAAATAGCTCGCGGTGCGTCTTGTTGGTGAACGCAGCGGCCTGCTCGTCCATGATGGGGCTCAGACTCTCATCAGTGGCAAAGCACTTGACGGCCTGCTTATAATCCTCGCCAGTCTTGGCATACGGATTAGGCTTGCCCCCACATGATGGGAGCAAGCCTAGGGCGAGAGTCAATCCAACGATAGTGTTGAATAGCTGTTTCATTACAAAGATTTAGTTAGAGAGTACGAACTTCACGGGCAGCGTGTAGCGAACACGCACTGCACGGCCGTTCTGCTTGCCAGGAATCCACTTCGGCATCTTCTTGATAACGCGGACAGCCTCCTCGTTCAGCGACTTGTCGACGCCACGGGCAACGGTCACGTGAGAGATGCTGCCGTCGGGCTCCACCACGAACTGGCAGACAACCTGGCCCTGAATGTTGTTCTCTTCGGCAATGGGCGGGTACTTCAGGTTCTTGGCAACCCAAGCACGTACGTCACCCTCGGGGAAGGTAGGCGGCTGCTCCACGACGTTGAAGATTTCCTGCTCAACAACTTCGTGCTTCTCTTCCACAATCTGCTTCTCCTCGGTCATACGTACATTACCTTCCTCGGAACCAATGACGTTCTCCACACCGGTGGCTTCACCGCTCTGGGCAGCATCGGCAGCCGTCTTCACAGGCTCCTCCTGCTTCTCGTCATCCATAGCAAGGTCAGTATACTTCTCGGTGGTTACCAGCTCTTCCTGAAGGACTTCCTCCAACTCGGGCTGAGGCTCGGGCTCTTCCAAAGGAATGTCGGGAACTTCCTCTTCCTCAGGCTCCGGCTCTTCCATCAGATCGCCGGCAACTTCAACAGCATTGTCGTTGACATCGTCGTCGCCTGCAAACACGTTGTTCTTGGCAAAGCCCCAGAGGAATACGATACCCACAATGGCTGCGATACCTAAAATAAGGCTAATCATGGCCATCAGGTTACGGTTGTTGGTGTCCTGACGCATCTTGTAAGCACCGTAAGCCTCGTTCTTGCCTTCAAAGACAAGATCAATCCATTTCTGGTCAAATAGATCTATTTTTGACATAGTTCTTTCTGTTTTTCGTTAGACTTTGATACTTACATTACTGGGCGGGAGCTTCTGCCGGCTTGGCAGGTGCCTCAACACCTTCAACTTTCTTCGAGAGGAGTTCCAAATCCTGGTCGGTGATGGTACTGATACGGTAGGTACCGATACAGTTAATCTGCATCTCGTCAAGGATTGTAACAAGGTTGTCATAGGTCGAGTTGTCCATCGGCTTGATGTTCACGGCCAGCGTAACAGTGGTCTTACCGTCACGTCTGAAGTCCATGTTGGTCAGATCCTTCACTTCCTCTTCCTTAGCTTGGTTCTTAATGGCATCGATGGCGGGATCCTTGTCGGGATTCTTCATCTTCATAGTCTGATCGCGCTTCTGGAGCACATCGAAGCGAGCCTTGTTGACTTGTCCGTTGGACACAACATCCAGGAAACCTTTACTAATCATGTTCAGGGCAGCATCATAAATGGAGTCTGTTTCAGCCTGCTTAGCGTGAGGCTGTGCCTTCTTCCATTTGTCAAGTTGTTCCTTGGCATTCACAACAGCCTGCACAGGAGCCATGTCGGTACCGCCATTACGTCTCTCGGCCTCCGAGGGAACATAGCTGCGAAGCACCTCACGAATACCCTTCAGGTCGCCCTCGCCAGTACCGTAGCTTGCCTCAAGCAGGTACTGCTCATCACCGAACTGTTCTTTCTTCTCGATGATATAGTAGTAGAGCTTGTCGTTGGGGCAGAGGTACAGAGTGACGAGTCGGTCGGTCTTTGCCTTATCCTTGTTCTCTTCCGATGCCTGGTCTTTCGACGGCATGGTGAGCTGCATGGCCTGTGGTTTAGCCAAAGAGGTACACAGCATGAAGAACGTGATCAGAAGCATCATCATATCCACCATCGGCGTGAAGTCGACGCGGACATTCATCTTTTTCTGCTTGCTTTCTTTTTTCTTAGCCATAGTTACTGTTTCTTTTGTTCTTCTTTCTTATACTGTGTAAGAAGCTTATAGTGGCTCTCGTTGATGTCCTGAAGCTCACTAATCACGGTTCTGAAGGTGATATAGGGCGTAGCCTTGTCAGCCTTGATGCAGATGTCCAGTTCTTCAGGAATATCAGCCAGTGCGAGAGCATCGGGCTTCTCCTTCTCAACGTAGGCTGCACGCCACTGCTTGTAACCAATCTTCATAGCCTTCACCCAGAGTTCAAACTCACTGTAGGTGCCTACCTGAATGATACCGGTCTTACCACCGGGGCCAATAGGCGAGGACAACTCTACCAAGCTGTCGAGGAACATATAGTGAATGTCGTTGCCCTGCTTGATCAGACCAGCATTGGTCTTCAGGTCTTTCACACGCTCCTCGTGAGTTTTCTTCAGATAAGCTGCCACATCCTTCATGGGAATACCAATCTGCGTTTCGGCAAGGAATGACTTTCTCAGCTCATCGTTCATAGCATCGGCAGTGCTCTTAAACTGAGGAACCTTAAGTAAAAGGTTCAGAGCGCTGTCCATTGTCGCAACCTTATCGGTACCAAGATAAACTCTGCCAACGATTTGCTCGTTTGCAGCACCCTTGTTCAGGGTGTCGGGCTTAACCATGATGTCGAGCGTTGCGTTCTTGGGGACCTTTGACTCCGTCTTTGTCGCAGGTGTCTGCACCTTCACCACCTCGTTCTTCACGAAGTTTGCACTCAGCATGAAGAATGTGAGAAGCAGCACCATCACGTCCGACATAGGAGTCATGTCGATCCAGACGTCGTTCTTCTTAATTTTCAACTTAGCCATAGTCGTAAATGGGTTTTAGATTGGACTAAGCGGGAAATTAAGCTTCTTCGGCGTGAGTAGCAGCGTAGGTCTGTGCAATTGAATAACCAATCTCGTCCAGTGCAAACGCAATCTTATCGATGCGGTTGGTGAAGAAGTTGTAAGACACAACGGCGAGCCAAGAAGTACCGATACCGAAGGCCGTGTTAATCAGAGCCTCAGAGATACCAGCCGACAGCTCGACGGAGTCACCGCCACCGCCCTGAGCCAGAGCCTGGAACGACTTGATCATACCTACCACAGTACCGAGCAGACCGGTCAGCGTACCCAGAGTAACGATGGTAGCGATAATGGGAAGGTTCATTGTGAGCGTAGGCATCTCAACGGCGATAGCCTCTTCGTGAGCCTGCTGGATGCGGGCAATCTTCACTTCCTTCTTGATGCCAGTGGTCTGGTCAGCCTGCTGATAAGCAATCACAGCAGCACGAACGACGTTGGCAACGCTTCCACCCTGCTTGTCGCAATCCTTCAGAGCAGCATCGAAGTCCTTAGCCTTGATGTCCTTCTTGATCTTGCCCACGAATGTGGCGAGCTTTTCCTTACCGATGCACTTGCTCAGAGCGATGACGCGCTCGATAGCCATGAAGAGCACGGTGAGCAACAGCGTGTGAATCACAGGCACGATGATACCGCCCTTGAAGATGGTACCCCAGATGTTCAGAGGACTGCCGTTAGTGTCGCCACCCTCGAAGTTGCTGGCGCTACCGAGGTTGAGGAAGAAGTTTGCAAATGCGATGATACCGCAAATGACGATTACCCAGATAGCATCCTTGATACCAATTCTGCTTGTTCCGTTAGCCTTAGGGGCTTTCTTTGCTGCGGGAGCAGCTACTTGTGTGTTAGCCATAAATGATAATTTTGTTTTTAAGTTATTAAATAGATTGAGTTGTAAATAATCGATATAGCGTTAGTTATGCTCGCAAAGGGGGGCTATAACAGCCCTCTTCGCGCCAGAATCAACCGCAAAGATAGCACAAAAATGCATACTGACGGCAGATTTAACAACGTTTAACTCTGAATTTATTTTATTTTCTCAATTTAGCCAGTGCTTCGGCAATGCGTCGCATGGCCTCACGGATGTTGTCATCGCTGGTGGCATAGCTCATGCGAAAGCAGGCAGGATCGCCAAAGGCGTCCCCCCCGACTGTAGCCACATGGGCTTCCTCCAGGAGGTACATGGCCAGGTCGGTGCTGTTCTCAATTGTCTGGTTAGTTACGATGCCATCGCGACACAATGAAGAGCCATAGAACGAGCTGCACTTGGGGAAGAGATAGAAAGCCCCCTCTGGTACATTCACTTCCAGACCGGGAATCTGCCTTGCGAGGATGACGATGAGGTCACGTCTGCGTTCAAATGCTTTCCGCATATCCTCCACGCACTGCTGACTTTCCACATAGGCAGCCTCAGCAGCCTTCTGGCTGACCGAGCACGGTCCGCTGGTGTACTGTCCTTGCAATTTGTTGCAGCCTTTCACTATCCATTCCGGAGCTGCGATATATCCGATGCGCCAGCCCGTCATGGCGTAGGCCTTGCTGACGCCGTTGACCACGATGGTGCGCTCTTTCATGCCCGGGAACTGTGCTATCGACTCGTGACGGCCCACGTAGTTGATATGCTCATAGATTTCGTCGGCCAGCACGTAAACATCCTTATATTTTAATATGATGTTCGCAAGCGCGCGCAATTCCTCTTTATTATATACAGAGCCTGTGGGGTTACTTGGCGAACAGAGTATCAGCAGTCTGGTGCGTGGCGTGATGGCAGCCTCAAGCTGTTCGGGCGTCATCTTGAAGTTCTGTTCAAAGGTAGCCTCTACGAAGACGGGCGTTCCCCCTGCGAGTAGTGCCATCTGTGGATAACTGACCCAGTATGGAGCAGGTATAATAACCTCTTCGCCTGGGTTTACCAGTGCCATCACTGTGTTGCATACACTTTGCTTTGCGCCGTTCGACACCAGTATTTCGTTGACCGAGTAGTCCAGTCCGTTCTCGCGCTTCAGCTTGTCGACAATGGCACGTCGCAGTTCGGGGTATCCCGGCACTGGCGAGTAGCGCGAGTAGTTCTGGTCTACTGCCAGTTTTGCTGCCTCTTTGATGTGGTCGGGCGTATTGAAGTCGGGCTCGCCCACACTCATATTGATTACGTCAATGCCCTGCGCTTTCATCTCGGCGCTTTTCTGCGACATTGCCAGAGTGGCCGATGGTGCAAGACGTTGCAAACGGTTAGAGAGTTGTGGCATATTCTTTCGTTTTGTTTGTTTCAGCGTGCAAAATTACTCAATTATTTCATTTTAGCGAAATATAAGCTGACTTTTTTTCTTGTCTTCTTGTTTATGAGTTGCTTTGGGAGTACCCTAAGTCATCACTGGAAGACCGACGGGTCAGGTACGTTAATGGGCACCGTCTGGCTTTGTCCCGAAATGCGCACGGTGAAGTCTTGCGTTCTTAGTCTGTCCTTGTTCTTGGCTTTCAAGGCAAACGTATGCGTACCCGGTGCCAGTTGCCCGTTCCAGGGAGCCCATCCCACATCTTGTCCGTCGATGATTACCATTGCCTTCGGAATGTTTGTGGTGACGGTGACGTATGTTACCGATGGCTGAGCCGGCGGTGTTGGCTGTATGCGCACCGGTGTTTCCTCCTGCCGTGCCGGCGGTGTCTGTTCTTGTCGTGTGGGCTGTGCCGGCTCGGTATGGGTGACGGGAGCTGTCGGGCGCTCGGGCACCGGCTGCACTTCTTCCTGCGTCATGTCTTCCATCTGGTCGTCACTTCCTTCGTCAATCAGCGTCTCCTCTTCAATGACATCTTCGACATCCTCTTCCTCCATCTCATCCTCGTCGGTCAGGCTGACAGTGTCTTCATCGTCATTGTCGGCATCATCCTCATCGTCTTCGTCGTCATCCACTTTTTCACTCTTGTGGTGTTTGCCCAGCAGATCGTCAAGCATCCCTTGGGAGTAGAGATAATACCCCACCCCGCCTACAGCGGCGAGCAGAAGCAGGATGACGAGTGTCCACACCAGTCCCTTCTTACTTTTCTTCTTGGGTGTCGTCGCGGGAGCACTCCCTGCTACAACCGTCTCATTCCCCCCTTCATCGTCCGATACGATGATTGGCTGTGAGCCGCTTTTGACGGTGGCAGTACCTTCGTCTCCGCCGTCACTTTCCTGCACTGGTGTTTCCTGCTGTGCTATTGGTGATCCACAATTAGGGCAAACCATCACGTCGTCGTTGATGCTTGCGCCGCAAACTGAACACTTTTCCATCATGTTTTCTCTTTAGGTTTAGTTATTATTCGTTTTGGCTCAGATATGAAGAGTATGCCCCATGCGCTGCTGTTTCGTCTTCAGGTAGCGCAGGTTGTACTCGTTGGGCGTCACCTCTATGGGCACGTTCTCCACTATTTCCAGTCCGTAGGCCTCCAGTCCCACGCGCTTCACGGGGTTGTTTGTCAGCAGCCTCATCTTCTGTATTCCCAGCTGTCGCAGTATCTGCGCCCCACAGCCGTAGTCGCGCTCGTCGGGTTTGAAGCCCAAATGCACATTGGCGTCCACAGTGTCGTAGCCCTCCTCTTGCAGCTTGTAGGCGGCAATCTTGTTCATCAGGCCTATTCCCCTACCCTCCTGCATCATGTAGACCAAGGCTCCGCGTCCTTCCTTTTCAATCATCTGCATGGCACGATGCAGCTGTTCGCCGCAGTCGCATCGCCGCGAGCCCAGTATGTCGCCCGTGGCGCAGCTCGAGTGCACCCTCACCAGCACGGGTTCATCCTCCTGCCATTCCCCTTTCACCAGTGCCATGTGTTCCAGCCCGTTCGACTTCTGGCGGAATGGAATCAGCCTGAAATGCCCCCATTCGGTGGGCATATCGACCTCCTGTCCACGCTCCACAAGACTCTCCCGCTGCAGGCGGTAGGCAATCATGTCCTTGATGGTGATGATCTTCAGTCCCCACTGCTGTGCGAACTCCACGAGTTGGGGCATCCGTGCCATAGTGCCGTCGTCGTTCATAATCTCCATCAGTGCTCCTGCTGGATACAGTCCAGCCATCTTGCACAGGTCGATGGCAGCCTCGGTGTGTCCGCTTCTGCGCAGCACGCCGTTGTCCTGAGCATAGAGCGGATTCACGTGTCCTGGTCGCCCGAAGGTCTGCGGTGTGCTGGCGGGGTCGGCCAGTGCGCGTATGGTGGCAGCCCTGTCGTGTGCGCTGACGCCAGTTGTGCAGCCCTCAATCTTGTCTACGGTGACGGTGAATGGCGTGCCTAGCAGCGATGTATTCTCCTGCACCTGATGTTCCAGCTGCAACTCCTCGCTGCGGCTGATGGTGATGGGTGCACATAGCAGTCCACGGGCATACTTCAGCATGAAGTTCACCATGTCGGGCGTTATCTTCTCAGCGGCACATATCAGGTCGCCCTCGTTCTCACGGTCTTCGTCGTCGACCACGATGACAAAACGTCCTTCGCGGAAATCATCGATGGCCTCAGTAATGGTATTCAGTGTAAATTTTTGCATAGCTATGGTTATTATTGATTCTTGCCGATAATGTGTTCAATCTGGGTGATGATGCGCTGACTGGTCTTGGTGACGGTCTTCAGGTCTTTGTACAACCGGAAACGGAAGCGCAGCATACGGAAGTAGAAGAAGATGCCCAGCGGCAGCACGAGTCCTACGATGGCATTGAGCCAGCGCTGTCTGAAGGGTCTGGTGTGTGCATGTGTTGCCACCACAGGGTATTGGTTCAGCAGATGAATCACATGCTTGTCGCGCGAGTTCTGCAGGTCGTCGATAGTCGCCTCCAGGCGTTCGTTCAGCTCAATGATCTGGCGGTCGTCGCCTGGTCTGAAGAACACCTTGAACGGATTAGGCCAGCGCAGCAGTCTGTGTTCGCGGCTGTAGTCTTCTATGCTGCAATTGATGGCCGCCAGCTGCTCTGCGTCGGCCGTATAGTCGGGCTCGTCTATGATGACCTCCTTCTTCACCACGTTTCGCTTCTGCCTCAATCCGAACACCCGCATGAAGAACAGTCGATAGGCATCCATGTTGAACACGGTCGAGTCGTTGTTGGCCTTGTAGGTGAAGAACACGGCCAGCGGTGCCAGCACCATGGTGCTGATGGACTTTCCGAACCACACCGTCCAGTTGTCGTCGCGTGCCATGCGCATTCCCGAGTTCTCGAAGATGTAGTAGACGATGAAGACGATGACCGATATAATGACGGGCACGCCCAGTCCGCCCTTGCGGATGATGGCGCCCAGCGGTGCTCCGATGAAGAAGAAGATGATGCACGACAGGGCCAGTGTGAACTTGCCTATGAACTCTATCTCGTGCATTCGCTCCTGCCGGCCCATGTACTTCGCCATTTCTATGTGTAGCTGCAAGTCGTTCACCACGTTCTGCGCTGCACGTGCCGCATTTTTCACCACTTCACGCCTCACGTCGCCGTTCTGCTGCTGCAACAAGCTGTCGATGTTGGGCATCTGGTGGCTGTCTACGGCCATCGCCAGGCGTATGGAGTCCTCGCGCGACAGTTCCGGCACGCGGAACGTATAGCGCTGTGCGTCCTCGTAGGCTCGCCGGCCTATCGAGTCGGCCTCCTGGCGTATCGAGTCCAGGTCGTGCAGTATCTGCTTGTTGCTCTTCGCCTTCGCGTTGGCGGCAATACCGCTGGCATCGGCCAGGTTGAAGTCGGCATCGAAGTCGAGCAGTATCTGCTTCTCCACGAACGACTCCCTTCTATAGGGCACCTCGGCTGCTCCCGCCATGTCCTGACTCTTCATGTTCTCAAACCATTCGCCGCTCCACAGCGTTAGCCTCATGTGTTTCTTCTCGGCCGTCGACTGAAGCATACCCGAGTCGGCCAGGATGATAGCCTGATCCTCAAACGAGCCCGACTGCCGGTATATCATCAGTCCGTAGAGGCGGCCCGTCTGCATATCCTTCTTCTCCACATAGAGGTTCGTGTTGGGTATGCCGTCGTAGAACACGCCCTCAGGAATCTCCAGCTCAGGACTCTTCTGCTTCATCGAGAGCAGCAGCTGGCCGAACTGCTTGTTGGCATTGGGCCCTATCACATCTTGGAAATAGAACGACAGACCCGCTATCAGAATCACCAGTACGATGAGCGACCGCATACTCTGCATGAGGGAAATGCCGGCGGCCTTGATGGCCGTCAGCTCCGAGCTCTCGCCCAGGTTGCCATAGGTGATGAGCGAGCTGAGGAGAATGGCCAGCGGCAGTGCCTGGGGCACCAGCATCAGCGCCATGAACCAGAAGAACTGTCCCAGCACATCCATCGTCAGGCCTTTGCCTATGAGGTCGTCGACGTAGCGCCACAGGAATTGCATCATCAGCACAAACTGGCAGATGAAGAACGTGGCCACGAACAGCAGCAGGAACTGCTTGGCAACGAAGATGTCTAACTTCTTTATGCGAAACATTCTGTCTTTCGGCCTGCAAAGTTACGAAAAATCGAGAGCAAAACAAAGAAACTCGTTTCTTTTTTTGCCGAGATGGAGTAAGTTCGCCATCTTTGATGGCAAAGTTACGAAAAAAGTCTGTAACAAAAGACGGATTTTGGAAGATTAACGCAATTCGGCCTGAAATAAAGGCAATCAAGGGAAAAACGAGGAAATTCTCCTTCATCTTTGTGATGACGCTTTTGAAGCTCGTCAGCAGTTCTTCGACAAGCGAAGCGGCAAGCCGATTACCTCGTAGGCACTGCGTTCAATTCAAGGAAACAAATCTTAATGTCTGCCGAGCTTGCTCATCAGAAAGCAGACAAACATCTTTGTGTGGCACTCCACAGAAAAGTGCTTATTAGGCTACACCCTTCAATGGTATTGCAAGTAGAAATCCATGCGGAATGATACCATATTAAGAGAAAAGACCGCTCTTTTTCTTAATTTATGTTCACGAATTATCATAACCTCGATATTTTTGATTATATTTGCGCACAGTACGCTCAATGTTGGACAAGAATAACTAAAAGCAAATGGAAATTCACAAATATAACAGGCTAAAGGCTGCGAGTAAGCGAGTGCAGAGTGAAGTTAGTTTCGACTCTGCCGAGTGGGAGCAGGCTCGACCGCAGGTCAAGATTGTTTTGGCTGAGAAAGAAAGGACTGGCACTTGGCTCTCAGAACAGATGGGCCACAGCATCAGTACTGTTTCATGCAGGATGACCAACAAGGTGCAGCCAATGTGTGGAAAATTCGACCTTGTCGCTCGCCTAAGCGAGAACTCTACGAGATTGCACATCACCTTGATGTAGATGTGAGGGAATTATTAGTGTCGTCGAAGTAATATTATATATAATGGAAAACAATGAATTCCGTCCAAGTCAAGCTGTAAACAAAGCGTATCTGAAACAGTCTGTCGGAGAAACTGAGATTATAGGTTTCAAAGAAGCAATGCGGAAGATGCTGAAGAATGTAAATGCAAATGAAAGCGAGGAGCATAACAAAAATCTTGTGATAGAATTCCTTTCAACTGCATTTTACAAAAACACTAATGCCATTAACACTAATGGGAAAACAGATGCAGCTATATATGAATCT
>JAILPA010000135.1 GCA_024690505.1 Prevotella sp. | reverse complement strand
CCTCATAGTAGCTGTCCGTGTGGCTGGACTTCTTGTCGCTGGGAAAGAGGAGAAAGCAGACACAGGCACCAATGAGAATGATGCCCAGCAGAGCTGCCGGGATGATGATCGACTTCAATGACGACTTGGGCTTCGTTGGGCTGCTGATGACAGTCTCGCCATCGGCAGCCGCACCGCTCAGGAATCGCTCAATGTCGGCTACCTGCTGGGGACGGTCTTCGCTGTTCACTTTCATCATCCAGCATATCAGACTCTGCATCTGACTGCTCACTGTCGGTGGGAAATGGAAGGCGGACGGGCCTTTCAAGATATCGTCGGACGCTGGGGGAGTCTGGTTGGTAAGCAGGTTGTAGAGCGTGGCGCCAAGGGCATAGATGTCGGTCCATGGGCCAAACTTCTTGCTATTCTGTCCCGTCTGTTCCACTGGGGCGAAGTAAGGTGTCAGGCTCAAGGCCGACAGTGTCATGTTGCCGTTTATCCCTATCTGCTTGCTGGCACCGAAGTCAATAAGGTAGGCATTCCCTTTCTTGTCGACCATAATGTTGCTGGGCTTGATGTCCAGATGCCATATCTGCTGGCTGTGCACCGTCTTCAGCGCACTGAGCAACTGTGGCAGGATGCGGCGCACTTCTGCCTCGCTCATGGGCTGGCCGGTAGTCTTCATGCGGTCGCTCAGCGACTGGCCGTCGATGAAATCCATGACGTAGTATGTGGTGCCGTTCTCTTCGAACAGGTCGTGCACCTTCACGATGTGTGGGTTACTGAGGCTGCGCAGGCGTTGGGCCTCCTTGCGGAATTTTGCCTTCTGCTCGTCGAACGTGTTCTGGTTGTCGGGCACGCTCACCGTTACCATGTTGTTGTCTTGGCGGGTGTTTACCCCATGCAAATAGAACTCCTTCAGGGCAAAAACCTCGTTGAACGCCACGTTGCGTACACGGTAGGTTTTGCCGAATCCGCCTGAGGCAATGGAAGCCTCGACGCGATAGGTGCCATCTCGCAGCAGTGTGCCTGGCTTGAGAGTTGATTTTGTGTCCATGGATACTCTTATAAGGATGTGCACTAACTTAATGGATGCAAAGTTACGGAAAAAAAACGCAAACGGCAAGCGTTTTTGGTTGTTTTTTGCGTTACGTCGTTGCTGTTGCGTTTTTATCCGTCATGCCTCGTAAATATCCTCTTCGGGTCGGTCTTCCTCGATGACCAGATTGTCGATGATGAAGTTCTGGCGTTCCATGGTGTTCTTACCCATGTAGTATTCCAGCAGTTTCTGCACCTGGTCGGTCTTGTGGAGTGTCACCTGCTCTAAGCGGATGTCGGGGCCAATGAATCCGGCAAACTCCTCGGGACTGATTTCTCCGAGTCCCTTGAAACGGGTAATCTCCGGGTCGGGGCCCAGGTCGCTGATGGCTTGCAGTCGCTCTTCCTCGTTGTAGCAGTAGCGCACCACGTAGTCTGAGCTGCGAGCTCCGCCTTTGCTATCCCTTTGGGGAATGGCGTCGGTGACTTGCTCGCTGGATGCGTCAGCGCTTGTTCTCCTCCCTGTCTGCGAGGCGTTGGGCGCGGTCTTCTTCTTGATTTTGCTCCGTTTGTTCCTTACGCGGAACAGCGGTGTCTGCAGCACGTAGACATGGCCTTTGCGGATGAGCTCGGGGAAGAACTGCAGGAAGAAGGTGATGATGAGCAGGCGAATGTGCATACCGTCGACATCGGCATCGGTGGCGACGATTACCTTGTTGTAGCGCAGCGTGTCGAGCCCGTCCTCAATGTCGAGTGCAGCTTGAAGCAGGTTGAACTCCTCGTTCTCGTAGACCACCTTCTTCGTCAGTCCGAATGTGTTGAGGGGCTTTCCTCTGAGCGAGAAGACTGCCTGTGTGTTTACATCGCGGCTCTTGGTGATGCTGCCGCTGGCCGAATCGCCCTCGGTGATGAAGATGCACGACTGCTCCTTTCGGTCGTCTTTCGTGTCGCTGAAGTGTATGCGGCAGTCGCGCAGCTTGCGGTTGTGAAGGTTTGCCTTCTTTGCCCGCTCGCGTGCCAGTTTCGTCACGCCGGCCATGGCCTTGCGCTCGCGCTCGCTCTCTTGTATCTTGCCCAGCATCACATCGGCCACGTCGGGGTTCTTGTGCAGGAAGTTGTCCACCTCGGTCTTGATGAAATCTCCCACATATTTGTTGATGCTGGGGGGCATGGGATGGTCGGCATCGACTGTGGTGGGCACGGGGGCCATCGTCAGCGAGCCCAGTTTGATTTTTGTCTGGCTCTCGAACATCGGCTCTTCCACGTTAAGGGCGATGGCAGCCACTATTCCGTTGCGGATGTCGCCATACTCGAAGTTCTTCTGGAAGAACTCCTTGATGGTCTTGGCGATGTGCTCCTTGAAGGCGCTTTGGTGAGTGCCGCCCTGTGTGGTGTGCTGTCCGTTTACGAACGAGTAGTATTCCTCGCCGTACTGGTTGGCGTGTGTGAAGGCTATCTCGATGTCCTCGCCTTGCAGATGGATGATGGGGTAGAGTGCATCGGCGCTCATGCGGTCTTTCAGCAGATCCTCCAGTCCGCGGCGGCTCAGTATGCGTCGGCCGTTGTACATGATGGCCAGTCCTGTGTTCAGGTAGGTGTAGTTGCGCAGCATGGTCTCCACGATGTCGTCGTGGAAACTGTAGTGCAGGAAGAGGGTGGGGTCGGGCTCAAAGTAGATGTACGTGCCGTTCTCGTCCTGCGAGTCCTCGGTAAGGTCGGAGACGAGCTTTCCCTGCTTGAACACTACGCGTCGCACCTTGCCGTCGCGGAAGCTGTGTGCCTCGAAGTGGCTGCTCAGCGCGTTCACGGCTTTCACGCCCACACCGTTCAGGCCGATGGATTTCTTGAACGCCTTCGAGTCGTACTTGCCGCCGGTGTTGAGCACACTCACGGCCTCCACCAGCTTGCCCTGAGGGATGCCGCGCCCGTAGTCGCGCACCGATACGCGCAGATTCTCGTCGACGTTGATTTCTATGCGGTCGCCCGCTTTCATCTTGAACTCGTCGATGGAGTTGTCGATGACCTCTTTCAGCAGCACGTAGATGCCGTCCTCGGGCAGCGAGCCGTCGCCCAGTCTGCCGATGTACATGCCGGGTCTGAGGCGGATGTGCTCGGTGCCCGTCAAGGTGCGTATGTTGTCGTCGTTATAATCCACGGGCTCTTGCCCTTCAATGATGTTAATGTCGTCAGCCATGATGTGGTTTTCTGTAGAATTCATCTTCTATATAACTAAAGTTACAGATCCCATTCCCTGCCTCATTCTTGCGTTCCTCCGGTTGCAAGCGACCATAGGCCGAGCGCCCGAGCAAACTTGCATACCCGTAGCCTTTCCCCATGAAGGGAGGGAGAACCGCGGAAGTTTGTCGTTCCTCTCCCCTCTCTTCAAGGGGAGGGGCAGGGGGTGGGGGTTGTAGCAGTTATTTATCATTTCTGCTTTCAAGCATTGGAAAAGTTTGCTGCAAAGTTACTAAAAAGTCGAGAGGAAAACAAAAGAATCGTTCTTTTTTTTGCCGAGACGATGAAAGTTCGCGCATCATTGCGTGGAAAAACACTGAAATTCGAGGGGAAAAAGAGGGGAATGGAGGGGGAACAGCTCCTCGTTGGCTACTTGTGGTGCGTGCCTGCCAGTAAGGGACAACTGTTAAGGCCAAGTGAGTTTGACCTAAGGATTGTTATTGTGACGATGAAGGGGAGTCGGCTGGATAATTTATTCAAGTTTCTAAAGCTGCTACTATTATGATTGTGAATAAGTTACCGACCCCACCCCTGCCCCTCCCCTACGATGGGAGGGGAGCGGCTACCGCCCTGTTCGCTTGATAGCAAGCCGCATGGCGTTCCCCCCGCACGGCACTCCCCTCCCATCGTAGGGGAGGGGCAGGGGTGGGGTCAGTAATTAAATCATTCTTTGGGGTAGTTTGGAGCTTGCGAAACTTGGATAATGAGCCCACTTGAAAAAGTAATTAACAAAATTTTACCTGTCTTTTTGACGGCT
>JAILPA010000097.1 GCA_024690505.1 Prevotella sp. | reverse complement strand
GAGCCGATGGTGCCCGCTGAATTCACCGTGGTCATCAACAACAAGGGCTACGGCGACGCCACCAACGTGAGGATGCAGACTGAACAACCGAAAATCATTGAGAACGATAAGGGTCTCTACATCGACTTCGAGATTCTGTCGTCAACACTGAAAGGCCAAGACCGTGTGCTGGCAATGGGCAAGACCGTGCCCACCGAGTTCGGCACCATACCTGCCCATTCGCAGACATGGGGATCGTGGGAACTGCAGAGCACCCTCTTGGGACATTTCGTGACCTACAATATTGAGGCAACACACGTGACAAGCTACGGCAATCCTGACCTTTCGCTGCTCGACCAGGTGACCATCCACGAACTGATACATGGCTTCTCAAAGCCTGGCACCAACGGTGAGGTGCGGGCATTCCTTGTGAACGACGAGCGCGACTTTGACGACACACCCGATGGTCTCTACTTCAGCGATGCCACGCAGACGCCCGTCTACACGTCGGCCAGGGCTACCACTGAGGCAGGTGAAGACGAATTGACCTTCAAGCTGCACGTCGTTCCCTCACGCGAAGGCTGGACATACGGCTCGGTGGAAGACCCGGGCAACGGACGTCAGCGGCTGCTTAGAATTGTTCGTATGAGAGACCAAACAGAACTGCCCCTTGACAATTTCTGGCAGACCGACCGCACCCTGCGCGATGCAGGGGCACCACTCTATGAGAACCGCCTACACTTTGTGGCTGAGATGGGGGCCAGCGGTGAGGATTATCTACTTACCTTCGAGCAGCGGCCCAATGTGGAGTTGGCTGTAGAGTGCTATCCCGACCTGCCCAACGAAGACAGCGTCATCACCTATCCGCTGCAGCAGCTCACCGTAAGGTTCACCAAACCCATCGACGTGACAACGTTCGATGCCGAGGACATCAAGCTATGCCATCAGGGAGTACCGCTCGACATCACACGGATGCCCATCACCCGTATCAGCGATACCGACTACAGCTTCAACCTGACAGGCCTTACCGATGAGAGTGGCTACTACGTACTGACAGTACAGACGGCAAAGATTACCGACTCGGAGGGCTACCAGGGCACTAAGGGTAAGATGGCCACTTGGATAGAGCTGCTGACGCAGGGTATCAGCCTGCCGCAACAGAACCAGGAGGCAGATGGCCAGCAATGGCGCAACGGACTTAACCGACAGTACGACTTGGGCGGGCGACGTGTAGGCAGCGGTCACCGCGGCTCCCGCATAGTGAATGGTAAAGTGTTAACACCGCCAACAAGACATTAACTTTTGGCAGAAGCGAAACAATTACCATGCCAACAGCTCGATTGGGCGGTTTTAATGTAAGGAAAATTCTAATTTACAGAAAAGCGCCTCTCAACGGGACTTTTGGAAAAGGACAGCTTTGAGGGTGGAGAAGGACAGCTTTGAGGGTCAAAAAGCGGTGCTTTTCCACCCTCAAAGTTGTCCTTATCTTTTTGTGGAAATGTCGATGTAAAGAAAATTCGTAATCCAAACCAGACTTGCATGGTTCATTATCCAGCCAAGCCCCTTCATCGAAAAAAAAGTATTCCATAGGTCGAACTCAAGTATTTATACACGGCACGCCCTGGCCCGCTCTGTTACGACATCCTCTATACAGAAGCAACTGTCTTTGCATAATTATGCTAAAATAAGTTAATCCAAAAAAAATTGCACGATTTTCTTGCAGATGTGCAGAAAAGAATGTATCTTTGCACAAATTTTTTGAAATTGTGCAATGACAACTTTCTCAAGTTTCAACGATTATATTCGTAGAGCCATCTTGGAGAACTGGGACTCTGACGCCCTGACGGACTTTCAGGGGCAGACGCTTCAATTCCATGACGTGGCACGCAAGATAGAAAAGGTGCATATCCTTTTCGAGACTGTGGGCATTGGCAAAGGCGACAGGATAGCCATTTGCGGTCGTAACTCATCACACTGGGCCGTGGCCTTCCTCGCCACACTGACCTACGGCGCCGTGGCTGTGCCCATACTTCACGAGTTCAACACTGAGCAGATTCACAACATTGTGAACCACTCTGGAGCTCGCCTGCTCTTCGTAGGCGACTTCGTGGTAAAGGATATCGACCCTGAGCAGATGCCCGACTTGGAAGGCATCTTCAACCTGCCAGACTTCTCGCTGATGCTGTCGCGTTCAGACCAGCTGACATACGCCCGCGAACATCTGAACATGATGTTCTGCTCGAAGTATCCGCGAGAGTTCACGAAGGAGCACATCAATTACCACGCTGACAAGGCTGAGGAGCTGGCCATCATCAACTACACCAGCGGCACCACGGGATTCTCGAAAGGCGTGATGCTGCCCTACAGGGCTCTGTGGGGAAACGTGGAGTTCTGCATGAGCCACCTGCGCCAGCACGTGAAGCCCGGCTCAACGATGATTGACATCCTGCCCATGGCTCACATGTATGGCATGGCAGTGGAGTTCCTCTTCGGATTCAGCAACGGCTGCCACCTGTTCTTCCTCAATCGATTACCCTCTCCATCACTCATCGCCCAAGCTTTCAAAGAGCTTAAGCCCAAGCTGATTGTTGCTGTGCCGCTCATCATCGAGAAGATTGTGCGCAAGCGTGTCTTCCCCATCATACAGACGCCACGAATGAAGTTGCTGATGGCCATGCCCGTGGTGTCGAAGAAGGTGAAGGAGAGGATATGCGAGCAGGTGCTTCAGGCGTTTGGCGGCGAGGCTTACGAGATAATCGTAGGCGGTGCGCCCCTGTCAAACGAGGTAGAGCAGTTCCTCCTTTCCATCGGATTCCCGCTCACCGTGGGCTATGGAACCACTGAATGTGCTCCGCTTATCAGCTATTGCGACCACAATGAATTCGTCTCGGGCTCGTGTGGGAAACCCGTTGACCGCATGGAAGTACGCATCAATTCGAACGACCCGCAGAATGTTGCTGGCGAAATACTGACACGCGGAACGAATGTCATGCTGGGATACTACAAGAATGAGGAAGCCACCCACGACGTTCTTGACGGACAGGGATGGTACCACACGGGCGACCTGGCCACCATGGATGCTGAAGGAAACATCTTCATCCGTGGACGTATCAAGAACATGCTACTTGGCGCCAGCGGACAGAACATCTACCCCGAGGAGATAGAAGACAAACTCACGTCGATGCCCATGGTCAGCGAGTGCATAGTAGTAAAACGTGGTGAAAAACTGGTGGCACTGGTCTACCCAGACCAGGATGAGCTGATGAACTTCACGGAAAGCGAGATGAAGGACATCATGGAGCAGAATCGTCAGCAACTGAATACGCTGCTGCCAGCCTACAGCCGTCTGACACAGATTGAATTGCACAACGAGGAATTCAAAAAGACACCTAAGAAGAGCATTAAGAGATACTTGTATAGTTAAGCCCCCAAGATATACTATGGAAAAGATACCAAGTTACAACGAGCTTTTGGAAAAAAGCATCATAGACCACTGGGACATGGATGCCTTGACCGATTATAAAGGCCAGACGCTCCAATATCATGATGTGGCACGCAAGATAGAGAAGGTACACATCCTTTTCGAGAACTCAGGCGTAAAGCGTGGCGACAAAATAGCCCTCTGCGGGCGAAACAGCAGCCAGTGGACGGTGGCCTTCCTCGCCACACTGACATACGGTGCCATAGCAGTGCCCATACTGCATGAGTTCACTCCCGACCAGATTCACAACATCGTGAACCATAGCGATGCCAAACTGCTGTTTGCCGGCGACCACGTCTGTGGCACCATCGACCCGTTGCAGATGCCCGGTCTTGAGGGAATCATACGCAACACCGACTACTCGCTGCTCGTTTCACGCACCGACAAGCTGACATATGCCCGCGAACACTTGAACGAGCTTTACGGACAGAAGTTCCCCAAATACTTCAGGAAGGAGCACGTGCACTACTACCGTGAGCAGAGCCCCGACGAGATGGCGCTTATCAACTACACCAGCGGCACCACCGGATTCTCGAAAGGCGTGATGATTCCCTACCGTGCCATGTGGTCAAACTACGACTTCGCCTGCAAGGCAATGGGTAACAACCTAAAAACAGGTAGCAGCGTCATCTCCATACTGCCTATGGCTCACATGTACTCAATGGCCTTTGAGTTCAGCTACGAGTTCATTAACGGATGTCATGTCTATTACCTCAATCGCGTGCCGTCGCCAGCTATCATCGCACAGGCCTTTGCCGAGGTAAAACCTGCTGTAATCATCGCTGTACCTCTAGTCATTGAAAAGATCATTCGCAAGCGCGTATTCCCCAAAGTACAAACGCCACGCATGAGACTGCTGCTTCAGATGCCCGTCATAGCACAGAAGGTGCGCGACCGTATCTGCGAAGAGGTCAAGAAGGCCTTCGGCGGACAGTTCTTTGAAATCATCATCGGCGGAGCTGCCTTCAATCAAGAAGTTGAGACGTTCCTGCACCAGATAGAGTTCCCCTACACCGTGGGCTACGGTGCCACTGAGTGCGCACCCATCATCTGCTACAGCGACTGGCGGTCATTCGTCCCCGGCTCGTGCGGACGTGCTGCCAAGCACATGGAAGTGCGCATCGACTCGCCCGATCCACAGAACGTACCCGGAGAGATTCTTACCAGAGGACTTAACGTCATGCTGGGCTATTATAAGAATGAGGAGGCTACACGCGAGACCATCGACAGCGAAGGGTGGTATCACACAGGTGACCTCGGCACAATGGACTCCGAGGGGAATGTGTTCATCAACGGACGCTCGAAGAACATGCTACTTGGAGCCAGCGGACAAAACATCTACCCCGAGGAGATAGAAGACAAGCTGAACTCGATGACGCTCGTCGTTGAGAGCATCGTGGTGCAGCGTGACCAGAAGCTCGTGGCACTGGTGCATCCCGACCTCGACGAGGCCAAGACACTGGGACTCACTGACGAAGACCTGGTGGGCATCATGGAGCAGAATCGAAACGGACTGAACCAGACGCTGCCCGCCTACGAGAAAATCAGCGAGATAGAAATACACCACGAAGAGTTCCAGAAAACCCCCAAGAAGAGCATCAAACGCTTCCTTTATACGTGAACCGCCTGATTCAAGCATGTGTGTGGCTGAGCCGTATTCACCGGTGCAGAGGCTTTGGTGTGCAGTCGCCAACAGACTACCGCTATGTACGCCATGTCATCAATCAGCACAATCCATACTATGCCTATAAGAATTTGGGCACCGACGACACATGGCTGCAACGCAAACTGGGACGCCTCTATTTCCGCATCGTCAACGAACGACAGCCTGAAACAGTGCTCGACGGCATCGGCGCAGAACAATATCTGAAGGCCGGCTGCCATAAAGCCATTATCACGCACAGCCTTGACAAGGTAGACATGGCATTTCTACCCATCAAGACGAACTATCAGGAGCTATTCAACTGCTGTGACGAGAAATCGGTCGTCGTCTTTCAGGATATCTACCGTAACATGCCCCTTTGGCACAGCATCGAGTACGATGCCCGCACTGCCATCACCTTCGACCTCTACTATTGTGGTATCGTGTTCTTCGACAAGAAACGATCAAAACACAACTACATCATCAACTTCTAATCCCCCACCCATCCCCCTTATGAAAATCACCACAATATATACCCGACGCGGCGATGAAGGGCAGACCGACCTCGTAGGCGGCGTACGCATCAGGAAAACAGACGCACGGATAGAAGCCTATGGCACCATCGACGAACTGTCATCACACATCGGACTGCTGCTTTCGCTCCTTCACAATCTTGACGATGAACGCCAACGGCTCGTCAGAACTCAAAACCATCTCTTCAACGTGGGCACCCATCTCGCCACCGACCAGAGTCAGACACCCCTCTATGCGTCAGCAATGCTGCCACGGGGAGCCATCGAAGACCTTGAGCAGGCAATAGACCATCTCAACGCGCAGCTACCAGAGCCGCAAGGCTTCATACTGCCAGGAGGTACACAAGCCGCTGCCCAGTGCCACGTATGCCGAACGGTATGCCGACGAGCGGAGCGCCGCATCTGCGAGCTCGCCGAGAGCGCCCAAGTGGGCCCAGAAATCATTCAATATGTCAACCGACTGAGCGACTATCTGTTCATTCTGGCTAAAATAATAAACTTTAACACAGGACAGCCAGAAATAACATGGCAAAATGCTTGCAGATAGAAAATTATTTACTACTTTTGCGCCCGAATTGAGCAAGGGACCATTGACAACATATTGTAAAATCCTTAAATAGTAAATATTATTATGTACTGGACACTTGAATTAGCTTCAAAACTGGAAGACGCTCCTTGGCCAGCAACCAAAGAGGAGCTTATAGATTATGCCATCCGTTCGGGTGCACCCCTCGAAGTGCTTGAAAACCTTCAGGAGATTGAAGACGAGGGTGATGTCTACGAAAGCATCGAAGACATTTGGCCCGACTATCCCACCAAGGAAGACTTCCTGTTCAACGAGGATGAGTATTAATAGGTAGAATAACTTTTAGTTTTCTGAATATCAGCGAGATAAGCAAAATTTATTTGTTTGTCTCGCTGGTGTTTTATGGTGTTCAAAGGAAGTGGAGAAGGATAAACCCAAATCGGTCATTAGAGATCCCCCCAGTCCTTTTTTCTAATGACCGCCATTAGATTTTTCTATTTTTATTTGTCTGATTTCCAATAATTTGCTACCTTTACCACGCAATAGAACAGGTGTGGCTATGATGAGTGACTATGACATAAAGTTCGTTAACAAGGAAATCACCCCGTTTGGCGGTCTTTCCCTGTTCCTGAAGATGCTTGAGAAATGCCATTTTGAAGAACATGTGGAGAAGTGCGGTATTCCATCTCAAGGCTCAAACAGGGGGTACAATCCGATACAGCTCATATTGGGTTTGTTCGCAGGAGTCTGGTGTGGTGCAAGTTGCTTCGGACACCTTGACGCTGTGCGTTATGACACTGTCCTGTGCAAAGTGTTGGGATGGGAGCGTGGAGCGGATCACAGAGCCTATCAGCGTTATTTCAACAAGTTCTCTCAGGCCATCAACCAGCGTGTGTTCAGTGAGTTGTTCAGCTGGTTCTTCTCCGAGCTGACATTTGACAACTACACGCTCGACTTCGATTCCACGGTCATGGTCCGTGAGGGCAGTCAGGAAGGAGCCTTCAAGGGGTATAACCCGAAGCGTCCAGGCCGCTCCTCACACCATCCGCTCCTTGCCTTCGTGTCGGATGTCCGCATGATAGCAAACTATTGGCTTCGTCCCGGCAACACCTCAGCCAGCACTAACTATCTCGCCTTTCTGGAGGATACTCTATCGCGGCTTCAGGACAAGAAGGTCGGACTTGTCCGTATGGACAGTGGTTTCTTTGCCGGGAACATACTCGACTATCTGGAACAGAAGCAGTTGCACTACATCATAGCCTGTCGGTTCAACAACCGCATCAAGTACGGCCTGACACATGAGAAAGCCTGGGCAGAGGTGGCAGATGGCTTGGAAATTGCGGAAACGACTTATCAGGCAGAGGACTGGGAGAAGCCGAGACGCATCGTCATGGTAAGGCAGGAAGTTGAGAAACGCCCGAAGGCGGCAGGCAAGCAGGTCAAGCAGCTGGAGCTGTTTGAGAATGGGGAGGATTTCGGGAAATACCGATACAGCTGCTTTGTCACAGACCTTGGACTGCCGGCCAAGATTGTATATGATTCATATCGTGGCAGGGCTGATTCTGAGAATAGAATCAAGGAACTGAAGTACGATTTCTCGATTGACGACTTCGTGTCGCACAACTTCTGGGCTACTGAGGCCTGCGGCAATTTCATCGTCATGGCATACAACTTCATGTCGCTGTTCCGTCACGCATTGATTAACTCTGACAAAAAGAAATTCCTCAAAACAATCAGATACGAACTGATTTCTACTCCCGCATATCTGGGAAAGGCAAAAGACAGACATATCCTATACTTGGCCAGGTCGATGAAAACACGACAATCGTTTCTCTCAATATGGGAAAAACTAAAGGATTTCTCGTTGCCATACAGCACTGAGAAATCCTAATGACCGATTTGGGATAAAGTGTATCCAATTGAATTGGAATACACTTGGAATAGGCAAGTTATTAGGAAGACGACAAACATATTCGTCAAGAATAGTATGGCACATCATTGTGAGAACTGCAAATTCAGGGCGCACTACGATAAGTGTTGGTAATACCTGTGCCGAAGGTGCGACAGATGATGTGCTGGCACATCCATGTGGTCGGAGTTGAGTTTTAGAGTTGTTTCATTCCTCACTTGACAATGATTTTCGTTTTACCAACGATGTTTACACCGCGTTGTGGGGTGCTAAGGCGCTGGCCTTGCAAATTGTAGATGGCGGCAGACGATGAGGTGGACAGGCTGTCGGTGGCCGGCACGTCCTCGATGGCATCGGGGGCTTCCATTGTTGTAGCCACATAAGGGATAATGCTGACACCCAAAAGTCCGTTATGGTAAGTTCCGGGTACAGGCGTATCGAGTACACCCTCTCCCATGCCAAAAATGGCGCCTTTATCCAAATAGCCACTGTGCTTGAAATACGTTCTTCCGTACAAGGTGGAATTGAGCCGTATCGTAAGCGTATTCTGGCCCACGGTTAACAACTTTCCTACATCAACCCGATCACTGGCATTGTTCGCAGGCAATTCTGTACCGTTTACAATCAGGGCTCCGACTTGGTCCCTGCCGTAGCTATATGCTATGAACGCACCGTCGTTCTTGCCAAAGTTATCGGGAAGAGTGAAGGAGATCGTGTATTCGCCCGTACCGGAAACATATTTCATGTCGCTCACGCCAAGCCTGTCAAGCTGTTCGTTTGTAGCCTGCATGTCACACCATTTGCCCAGTGCTTGCTTTCCAAAATCAACGTCGGTGACTTTGCTGTCGCCGGGGTCCTTGGAATTGGGGTCAGGACCGTAACGGCGCAACCGACAAACCCTGTGGGAGAGTGTAAGTCTCTAACCCAAAAACATGTTGCTAAACGGTACATGAAGAAAGAGGACTTGATAGTATCGCGTACGGACTTGATTTCACGCAGGGTGCATGCAGCTACTTTCTCATACCATTCTTCAAACTTCTGCTTTGCGGTTTCCTTCGTGAGTTTCTTGTTGCGGAATATGGTTCTGAGGGAATTGACCAAGTTGTATGCCTCTTCAAGCTTTGGATATAGCTAAAAGAGAATCTTCGTCGCTTTTCTTGTGCTGCACTCCATTTCTCACGGCTCATAGACAGTTGCTTGCGACATCTTGTCAGTGCCTCTACGAGTGTCTCTGCGTTTGCAAGCCTTGGGGGCTCAAAGCGAGTGTTCAGTCTATTGGGCTTCCTGCCACGCTTGCTTTTCTTCCACTTCTTCCCGTGTCTTTCTTTCATCCTTTTTCGTTAAGACTTTCTCTGCGCAGCCAGTCTCTCGAGATATTTGCGGAACTCATTTTATTGGGTCTGAACAATACTCTGTCTATGATAATGAGTTTGAAATGAAACTCATTTCCGCTCGGCTTTGCCGCTTGGCTTGTCCAAGAACTGTTTGCCATCAGAGAAAGCATTACCAACTTTCTTTCCTAACTGAATGTAAGTGTGGTGTACCGGGTCGAATGTGATAAGTTCCATCTTAGCTACATCTGGCTTACCATCTTCTGCCAGGTACTTTTCATCACAGAGAATATTGACAATTTCTGCAACGAGATAATAGCCAGTCTCGCTTTCGTCTATCTTCTGCTTCACCCGACATTCAAGCGTCATAGGGAACTCCTTGAACACAGGAGCATTGACATTGGGAGCTTTCTCTACAGTCCATCCAGCCTTCTCCATCTTGTCGGGCGTATTCCTGCCACTAACGATACCTACATAGTCAGAAGCTATCATGGTATCAGCAGTAGCGAAAGTAACCGTAAATTCTGGGTTTTCAGCAAGGTTGTCTGTTGTAGCATGAGAACCAAGAGAGATAATGATTTCGTGCATATCCCATTGACCACCCCAAGCAGCGTTCATCGCATTGGGCTTACCGTTCTTATCATAAGTGCCGATAATCAGCACTGGTTGTGGAAGAATCCACGCTGTTGACTTAAAACTTTTCATAATGCTATCTGTATATTTTTGTTATTCTTGCTAAATAGTCATAGTGCTCTCCTTCAGCAACAACTTCTGCCATATAGCCGTTTTCTTCGGCAACTTGCTTTAACCCAAATCGGTCATTAGGATTTCTCAGTGCTGTATGGCAACGAGAAATCCTTTAGTTTTTCCCATATTGAGAGAAACGATTGTCGTGTTTTCATCGACCTGGCCAAGTATAGGATATGT
>JAILPA010000057.1 GCA_024690505.1 Prevotella sp. | reverse complement strand
GTAGGTACGGCCAAGATTACCGTCAACATCAGCTACCGAGACTATCTCGCAGACTACACACAGCCTGCTACCACGGAGCACCGCAAGACGGTTTCCAAGGCCTTCACCGTCAATGTCATCCAGGGAACCATCCCCGTCAGCTCGCTCCGCAACACCAGCACCCGGCAGGTGGAGGAGTGCAACGTCGGAAACGACCTTACATCACACCTCAACAGCCTGATTGAGGTGCAGCCCGCCAACGCAACCAACAAACAATTCACATGGTCGGTAGCGGCAGGAACGGCAGGAAATGCTGTGACCATCGGCAGCGACGGGACCATCAAGGCTGCCTCGGCTGGACGGGCAACGCTCGTCGCCACATCGAAGGACAACCCGCAGGCTACGGCAACTGTCAGCGTACTGGTACACAATCCTGCCACCGACATCCAAATATCCAATACGTCACTTAGAGTGACTAAGATTGAGGGAGTGGATCTTGAAATCAGTGAATTGTTGAAGCGAAACATCTCGTTCTTACCGCAAGGCTTTGAGAGTGTCAACGGACTTACTATTACCTCGAGTCGCCCCAATATCATAACTATCGATAACGTCAGTTATTCAGACGATGCGGGAATCGCACTCATAGCCCGGGCCATCAGTGGAGGAGAAGCTACTATCACGGTTAGCATCAGCTATTGCGACTATTTGGCAAGCTATAAGGCCTCTTATCCCATTATGGAAGATTGGGTGGTCAAAAAGACCTTTGCCGTCACTGTAACAGAAGAAAAACCACAAGTAGCAGCTTTAACCTATCCCGACGAACTGACGCTCTCACGTTTTTATGACGTGGTCCTGCAATTAGATGTTACACCTAAAGGCGTAAAACCGGACCCATCGCTCATAGAAATACGTATTAGCGAATCACCGAACACCGGCTGGGGGGGTGGCGCAACAGCTGTTCCGTCATCAGAGTCATCAGATATATGGAATCTGCGAGGACGCTTCACGGGTACTTATACATATAAGGTGTACTACAACGGCAAACCTCAACTTACAAAGCATGGCAAGCAAGAGGGGCGTCTGCTCATACCAGCAGAATACCCATTCGAACATGGTTGGGACTGGATTTCACTTTACGCCGTCAATTTGTCAGGAGCATTACCACTACACACATCAGTCGGATGGGTAGCACCTATGCAGGTAGACGATGACAACTACGTCGTGGAAATACGTTCACAGTCAGGGCTGCTCTACAATGACCCAGAAAAGGGATTCTTCGGCGATATCAAGCAACTGCTTCCTGAGGACGGCATGTACAAGATTCGCAGTCGGTACAGCAACGAAGTACAAGACCAGATGATTTTCTCTGCCGGTTACAATGGGTTGGTCAATGCTTCGACTCGACGCTTGCCTCAAGCCAGAAAAGGCTACACTTGGACAACCTATCCTCATGAGCTGAATCATACTCTTGGCGTGCTGGCTCCCTACTTGACCCTATCGGCCCAAAATGGCGACATGATTATCGGCCGCGATGCCTTTATATTCTACGATGGCGACCAGTGGATAGGTCCCAATGACTTCGTTTTCGAAGCAGGCAAAGGCTATATCTACTACACCGAAAGCACAGAACCGAAGTCTATCCAGTGGGGACCAGCCATATTGCCACCCGATGACACACCACCAGTTGCCCATGCCCGTCAGACACCGACAGCCGTCGCGCCATGGACATACGATGCATACGGTAATCCCGACTGTATGGCAGTCATTGCAGCCATAGAGGGAACTACGACACCTAATGACTACATGGTCGGAGCCTTTGTTGGTGACGAGTGCCGTGGCGTGGGACGTTTTGTCAGCAACGGCGGTCTGCTGTTCATTCCCGTTTCCGGCCAACAAGGTGAACGTGTGACTTTCCGCCTTTATCACCAACCTACAGCCTCCGTTCTGCCATTGACCGATATCAGTCTGCATTTCGCTGCCCGCTACGGCAGTTTGGAGATCCCGCTCACACTATCTGCTGATGCAACAGCTATAGGAACAGCCGGCACAGGCAACCTGTCGGTAACCATTCATGACAATATCATCACGGTCAGCAGCACCGCAGGACAGACATTCCTGACGGTGACCGACGTACAAGGCAAACAAGTAGCCAACTGTCAAGGAGCCACACTCTCGCTAGCCCAACTGCCAGAAGGAGTCTACATTGTCCACGTCACTGACGGATACCAGCAAGTCACGAAGAAGATCAAGAAGTAAACACAAGCGATGCGTATGAGATATAAGACATTAAGCCTGTTTGCCGCACTGGCCATTACAGCCTACGCACAGGACATCAGTCAAATTGCCAAGAGCGACCCGCTCATCATCACGGGTGCCGTGGGAACTCAGAACACCTATTATCACTCGTCAATAGGTGACGGCTATGCTTCACCACTGAGCAACATGGTGTTCCTGAACCTGAACATCAGTGTTTACGGTATCAGCATGCCATTCTCGCTGTACTACAGTAATGACAATCTGGACTTTAACTATCCCCACATCTCGTTCAACCTGAACCCTCGTTATAAAAACTGGACGGGATACATAGGACGAGGTTCTATGGCCTACAGCTCATACGTCATGGACATGTCGTTCAATGGCATTGGCGTGGAGTACGACGATGGCAAGAGGTGGCGCTTCGGTGCCTTCTACGGACGGTTGAGAAACGCCATCAACGACGATCCTACCGACCCGGCAGCCCGTAATCCGCAGTATAAGCGTTTGGGATGGGGCTTTAAAATGGGTTATGGCGATGCCGCTAACCACATTGACTTGTATTTACTGCGTGCCTACGACCGGCTGAACTCCATTGACGAGCAATGGCAGCAGTACATAGCTCCACAGGAGAACATCGTCATGGGGCTGAAGGGCAACATACAACCAGTGAAATGCCTCAACATCACGGCCAATGTTGCATCATCGCTATTCTCGACCGACACCCGTGCTGACAAGGTGGACAACAAGACGGCCGACCGCTGGAGCACCGTTTTCGACACCCGCTACTCGTCCTTGGCCCGTTTTGCCGGCGATGTCAGTGCGACACTATCTCTGCAAGGTGTCAACGCCAGCGTTTTCTACCGCATGATACAACCTGACTATACCTCGTTAGGCACCTATTATATGTCGAACAACTACCAAGCCTTAGGTCTGACCCTTTCAACCACACTGATGAACACGGTGTCGTTGGCAGCAACGTTCTCAGGACAGTCCGACAACCTGACCGACCGTCAGCTTTACACCACACGGGGATACGTCTACTCCGCAATGGCATCCTCACGCTTAGGGCAGAACTTTAACCTGACGGCTTCGTACAGCGGCTACACCCAGAACCAAGGCGACGGAACGGCCAAAGTAAACGACACCACCAAGGTAGACCGCATCATGCAGAGTTTCTCATTGACTCCTTCTGCATCGTTCGACACCGAGACCTACTCACACTCCGTGTCGCTGACAGGCAGCATCACCGACAACAAGGACCGCAATAAGTTCGCCACCGGCGAAAGCGATGTCACCTCCTGGGCTATTGGCTTGGGCTACGGACTTGGCATCAAACCTTGGGAAACAGACCTCTCGCTGAACCTAAGCCATCAGGTGAGCGACGGCTACCACACGACCTATACCAGCGACATAGCCTCGTTAGGTGCTTCACGCTCGTTCCTAAAGGAAAAGGAACTGAGCTTAGGGGCCACGCTGTCGCTATGCCGTAATGAAGTCAAAGACCAGTCGAAGAGTCTGTCCATTGGCGGTGATGTCTCATTAGGCTACACTTTGAATAAGGTTCATGTATTCTCACTCACTGCCGGTGTAAACAAATACGGCGACGTGAACGTGGTGAAGCGGCGTTCTTCGCTCGACCAGACCGACGTCAACGTGAGCCTGAACTACACCTATACCTTCTCACTCTACGAACTTAAACGGAAGGCTGAAAACACCAAGTAGAACCCAAAAGAAAATCATAGGATATGAAAGACGGAATATTAAGGAAAGCTGGTTTGTGTCTGACACTCTTGTTAGGCAGCATAGCCGCTCTGGCCCAGGAAGTAACGGTGACCGTGACACCGGTACAGCGCATCTTGCCGCCACAGGTGATGCTCTATATCAACGACCCTGGCCGCTACTTCAACGTACAGCTCATCAACAACAGCCAGGTGACGCAGAACGTCTATCTGGCCATGACGGTACAGCAGATTTATCCTTCCACAGAACTCTATGTCACCGTACCGGCTAACCGCCAGCCCCAGGCGCCGTTCAGCATCGCCCCTGGACGGGTGCGCCAGCTGACAATGGTCGAACTGAAGAACTTGTTCAACCATGTTGTGAAGAGCGAGGTGCAGACCACATCCGGACTGTTCGACAGCTACACCAACGGCCGGTTCGGACTGTTGCCTGAAGGACAGTACGAGGCTCGTCTGACGGCTTATAAATGGAATCCCGCATTGGCCAATCCCGTGCCAGTGAGCAATCCCATGATGGGCAAATGCCAGTTTACCGTCTGCTACAAGGCACAAGCCCCGCAGTTCATTCTTCCAATGGCTACGGGCACCTCACAGAGCCTGCTCAATGCAGCCAAGCTCAACCGCCAGAATCCCCAGCTGACATGGCGCGAACCGGTGCTGGCCTGTAATCCTGCCGCACAGCGCTACACATACGACATCAAAATCGTAGAATTGCTGTCCGGACAGCAGCCCGACGATGCTATGGACCGTAATCCCGCCGTCTATCTGCAGCGAGGATTGATGGTACCTATGGCTACCATTCCCAAAGTGTCGCTCGACCGCATGAAGAAGGATAAGGTTTACCTGGCACAGGTTACTGCCCGTACATCCAGCACTTCTGCAAGGCCTCTGAACTACCTGCTGATCGAGAACGAGGGCAAGAGTCCTTACCGCATGTTCCGTGTAGTTGACTCGGAAGTGCCAGGCGGCAAGGGCAAGGTAACTCCGACCACATCAGGAACCGTCACACCTGTCATTACCGGTGGGGACACATCAAATTCTCTGACAGGAGACGACAAAGGCGGTGCCGGCGGCGATGGTGAGGAAACCGGCGGCGACAAGGTGCTGGAGAAACTCTATAAGTTCAAGGTTCCCACATTGCGTGAGCCTTCGTTCGAAGAGGGTATGGCCCGTAAGTCATTTGTCGAGGAAGACATTGATGTGGAATGGCGTCGTCCACAGTTCGTCAGTGGCAGGGGGGCCCGTCAGGATACAGTCAAGTTC
>JAILPA010000054.1 GCA_024690505.1 Prevotella sp. | reverse complement strand
CCCTTCAAGGGGAGGGGTTAGGGGTGGGGTCTGTAATATTCCGTTAGCGAAGAAAATACTCACCCCACCCCGGCCCCTCCCCTACGATGGGAGGGGAGCCTCGCGGTATCATTAGCGGTGGTTAGTGACTTTTTCAAGTGGGCTCAATTAGAGTGTTTTGAGGTGAGTCCGCGATGGGATAAAAGGGATGACAACAAAAAAAGTGGCGCCCAGATAGGCGCCACTTCCTTGAGTGCTATTGTTCGTTCTTACTTCGCTCACTTAATCACGACTTTGAACTTCGTTCTTAGTCGTTTACGTTCGGAAGTGAGAAAGAATTCTTACTTCGCTCACTTAATCACGACTTTTTTGCCGTCGCGGATGAACAGACCCTTCTGGGCGTTCTTCACAACCTGGCCAGCAAGGTTGTAGATGACACCGGCAGGACGGGCAACCACCTCGGAGATGGAGATGCCAGTAACCAGGTTGGGATCAACATAATCGCCAGTCTTGGTCAGCGAGATGTCGTCGAGAGAAATCTTGCTTGTGGAATCCCAGTTGGTATTCATAATCACCAGCTTGCCACCGGCGGGAATAGCAACGTTCTCAACAACGCTTGAACCAGTGGCAGCACTGCCCCACTCAGGGATGGTCAGGCCGTCGTAGATCATGGGCTCTTCCTTGCCATCCACCAGCAGACCCAGAGCATAGGGGTTGGCATCGCCAGAGCTGACATCGTTACGACCGTAGATGGTCACCTTGTAGGTGGCAGCCTCGGCAATAGGCTCGGTGTAGACGTATGAGCGAGAATCGAGACGGATGCCACGGCCCTGTGAGAAGCGGTCGAAGATGCCACCCGAGAAGCTGTACCAGCTGTTCACGGTGCCAACGAGCTGGCCCAGACCAGTGCCGTTGCCTGCATCCTCAACGGGGAGTGCCAGGCGCTCGAAGTCGCTGTAGTAAGCCACTGAGTCGACAGCTGCATAGTTCAGCTGGCCAATGTAGGTCACAACACCTGAGACAGTTCTGGAGTTCAGGCTACCGGGGAATGCGAAGCTCACACCATTGTAGCTGGTAGCAGGAGTGAAGTAGTACTTACCCTCCTGGCCATAAGCACGTGAGGGATATACATAGTAGTTGTCGCCCTCGAAGAATTTGAAACCAGAGAAACTATTCAGACGTGCAGCAGCACCGCTCTGGCCGTCAATCATGCAGTTCAGCACACCGGCATAAATCTCAGCATTGCGGAATTTCACGCTGATGACAGTGTTCTCCTCGGCAATGGCAACAGTCTCGCTGTCGTCGCTGTCGTAGAGGTACTTCATCTTGCCATTTATGCCACCCTCTGCAATGTCAGCCACAATAGCTGCCTTGTCGCTGTCGAGCAGCTTCACGAACTTGCCCACCTGACCGTTGCCGCTGCGGGAATCCTTAATCTCGTTGCCATTGGCGTCAACATACTTGATGGTGTAGTCGGCAAACACAGCGTTGCTCTTGTAGTTGGTGATCTCCAGGTTGTCGAGCATAGCGCAGTGGCTGTTGTTGATGTAGCCGAAGAGGTCAATCTGAGAAGCCTGGTTGGCATCGTCAGCATAGAAAGGCTCTGAGCCAAAGTACAGGTTGTCACCATCCTGGTCATCGACAACCCAAGTCACGGTTCTAGCTTCGTTGTTGATAATCACAGTAACGTGCATCCACTTGTTGCAGAGGCCAGGCACAGTCTCAGTGACCTCAACAGAGTCTTGTAACTCTTCATTGAAAATCTTATACGTGTTAACCTTGTCATCCTGACCATAGGTGACACCATTGATGAAGGCATTGTTCTTGTCAGAGCCAATCTGGAAGATAACACCAGTCTTGTTGTAGGTCGTCTTTGAGCTGCCACCGGTAGTTCCGCGAACTTGTGCGTCGCCGATGTTCAGAATGGCGCGGGCACCCTTGGTGTTGTAGTAGTCGAACTCAACCTTGACCAGTGCGGGCTTATTCAGCAGGCTGGTGAAGTCGTAGTGCGAGAAACTGTAGCCGTTCTGGGCCCTGTCAGAGCAAGTCCAGCCAATAACCTTGGAACCAAGAGCTTCGTTCTGCTCGATGGCACTGGTGATGCGGCTGTCATCGGTGAAGATGTTTACATCATCCTCGAAGTCGAACTTCTTGGAAGTTGCCTCATAAGGCTCATACTCCACCTCCAGCTCAGGCTCAGTCATATAGCAAACGCCAGCATTTGTCTGATAGATAATAAAGGTAGCAAGAGCTTGACCAGCAGAAAAGGCCTCAGTGACATCAAGTTCCACATCATTGAACTCTGTCATTGACTTAGTCGTAGACCAAACCTGATTACCACCGTTAAGAAGAGCGGACACTGTCCAACCACCAGCAATAGTATAGCTAAGATTGTCAGCCCATTTGTTGTCAGTCAGAGCTACGCCCCAACCTGTAGTACGTTTGTTGTCCGCACCAGAAACTTTCATTTTCAGTGTGGCCTTCTGCACAACGCCAGGAATGGCCGACACGTCAGCCTTTGCAATACCAAACTTGTTGACACCCCAATTCGTGTTGCCGAAAGCAATAGCGCTACCGACAGCAGGAGCCTTGTTGAAGCCAACCGAAATAGTGTCGAGTACCCCATAGATGGAATCTTGATTGTTCCAGTCCACAACGGTCATCTTCACTAATCCTGTTCCCTCCTCGTTCTGTGCTGAGGCGTACATGCTGCCCAAGCTCAACAGAACCACGGCCAGCAATGATTTCAGTAGATTTTTTTTCATAATCGTTTTGGATTTGTTAATAATAAAAATAATAGTTAGTGGTTGTTGTATGTATTCAAAGTCATTGTTCTACTTTCAAGCATTTGAAAAATCAGCTGCAAAGATAGTTTTTTTTTTTTATTTAACATGCCTTTGGCCTAAAGATATTGCTACTCCTTGTCTTTTTTTAACAATTCCCGCACCCTGTAGCACCAAAAAAGCGTGGTGCCAACAGGTGGCACCACGCTTGGAATAGGGTAGGGGAAATATGCTTACTTCACCAGTACCTTCTTGCCGTTGATGATGTAGAGACCGGCAGGCAGGTTCTTGCCGCTCACACGAACACCGCTGAGGGTGTAGGTGCCCTTCTGCTGACGGGCCACAGACTGGGCGGCAGTGGTCATCTCCTCAATGCCGAGCAACTCGGGATTGACGACGAGGTTGAGCATGTCGATATACTCGTTCAGCGTCAGGATGATGTTCTGCTTCTCCTGAATAGTGGTTGGAGCGGTGTAGCTTAAGCCTTCAGCCCAAGGATAGTTGGCATCTCCCACCAGACGCATCAGCTTGATAACAATCCAGCCTGCGTCGGCGTGATCGCGGGTGTACTGGGCAATGAGGCCCTTAGCCTTCTCAACGGTGGCGTTGTACTCAGTCTCGGTGTCGGCATTGTAAGCTGCTTCGGGGCCGAGGTAGTAGAGGCGGTTGTCGCCGAAGCCGAAGGTGCTGGCACCTGCGTCTTTACCGTTCTCGAAGGCCTCAAGACCAAACTCAACGGTCTCTTCCTCAGAGCTCGTCTTCACGTAGATGACAGAATAGTTCATCGGGGTCTCACGAGTGTAGACCAGCACGCTGTCGCTGTTCCTCAGGAAGTCGGCAGGTGCACACTTCGTCAGGGTGATAGAGTCGTTAGTGGCACCCTCGGGGCCGAAGAACAGACGCACGTTGGGATGATAGATGGTGTCCACAGGCGTATCGATAAACTCGACGGGATCGAAGTCGGAACCACAGATGTTGGCAATGGCCATGTACTGATCCCACTTGGCACCGTCGCCATACTCGGCTGAGAAGGCACGTGAGCGGAACTCGTAGACGCCAGGAGTGGTGATCTTGATGGTCTGCTGCATACGGCCGTTGGGGCCTACGCTGGTGCCACGCCAGATGCTGGCACGATGACCGAACTCGTAAGCGCCGTTAGGCTGGATGTCCCACTGCTTGCCGTCGGCACCGATGGTGATGTTCCAGCCGTTGACGGTCTGGTCGGAAGAATAGGTCGACTTCGATGTCCATGACTCGAAGTTCAGGTTCTTGCTCTGCACATAGAGGTTAGCGGGGTTGGCACGTGAAGCGACGCCCTTCTCGAAAGTCTCCTTGGCGGTGAGCAGCTCGATGTCTTCGGCATCAAAAGCTTCCACCTCGTCGGCATCTATCTGGGTGGCATCTACCAGGCCCTGTGCCTTGGTGATAGCAGTCTGGAAGGTGCCCTTGTCGCCGGCAGCATTCTTCTCGGCGTTCAGAGCGGTGTTGCAGATAGCGATGTCGGCAATAAGGGTTTGGTAAGAACGGTTGGTACGGTAGAAGTTGCCAATGGCGTTGTTCAGCATACGAACGGCGTTCAGAATCTCGTCCTTGTACTGCAGCGTGACGCGCTCGGGCTGCAACTCGTTGCCCTCGGCGTCAACCACGGTGAGGAGGTCGGCATAGACGGCTGCATATTTGTCGATGGAATCCTGAAGCACCTTGTGGCCCCAAGGATAGCCGTCGGCCTGGGTGTAGGCGTTGATCTTGATGCAAGAGTCAACACGCGCCTTCAAAGCATTCTGCTGCACCTGCAGCTGGTCGTAACCGTAGAGGTGGTCGATCTCCTCCTGGCTCTTGCCAATGACACGGAACTCGGGGTTGCGCAGGCTGTAGCGGCCACCAGTGCCGTTGCCCAGACGGGGGAAGAGGAAGCCGGCGCTCACCTGGGTGCCGTTGGCAATGTCATCCTCGGTGATGTCGACGATGGTGTAGTATCTCTTCCAGAAGGTGCTGCTCAGTGTGTCGGCAACAAAGACGGTGGTGTCCTTACCTGCCCAGATAGAGGGCTCGGCGATGACGATGGAGGGGTTGGCTCCGTAAGGTGCCTGCTTGTTCAGAGCGGCCACGGCCTGTGCCTCAACTGAGAACATGTAGCGGCCGGCCTTGTTGATGCTGGTGTTGTTGAAAGTGTTGGCAGCAATGCGCAGGCCCACTTCCAGGTTGTAGCTGGTCTGGATACCGGCAGAGGCAACATAACCGTCGTCGAGAGGACGCTCCAGGTCACCATTGTTGGGCGAGAAGCCCCAACGGCCACCCTCGAAGGTCCAAGTGCCACGGCTGCCCAGGTTGTTCCAGTTGTAGTAGCCCCAGGTGGTCCAGCTGGTGAGGTAGCTCTCAATGAGGTTGTTGTCGGCATCGCGGCGGCCAACGGTGTTGCCGGCCTTGCTGTTGATGTATTCCTGGAAGAAGGGGTCGAACTCCTCCATGAGGCCGGTGATGCTGGTGCCGTCCTCAGGCTCCTGAGCCAGCTCGCCTTTCACCATATCGAGCATACCGAGAATCTCACCGGCACCGTCGGCAAAGTCGGGCTCGGCAAGCAGCTTCTCAACACCCTTGATATAGCGCTCGGCAATGCGGGTGTCGTAGACCTCGACGGCCTGGTGAACCTCGAAGTTGGTGAACATCACATCCTGGGCAATGTTGTAGGCATTGAACACAAGGAATGTCTCGTCGGAGGGCGATTCAACATTGAACACCACCTGGCTCCAATCGGTGCTGAATGTGGCGGGGGTGGCCACAGAGGTGGTCACGGTGTTGTCGCCAGTGTCATTGATGAAGAAGTTCAGGTAGTTGGTGCTGCCGGCGCCGGTGATGGTGCTGGTGAGCACGCTGGGCGACTTCACCCAGAAAGAGATGGTGTAGAAGCCCTTGGGAAGAGGAAGAACACGGGCCAGCGTGGAAGAGCCTTGCTCGGAGTCGTAGTTGGCTGCCAGACTCTTGATGGCATTTTCTCCATTAGGGCCAACACTGGTCTCAATGCCCCAGGTCTCACCGTCGAGGACACCGCCGGTGGCGTTGGTCCAGTCCTGTGTACCGTCACCCTGATTGAAGGAACCGTTGGTAATGAGGTCTGTTCCTACAATCTTGTACTTTGCCGTGGATGAATAGATGTAGTCACCTACGTTATAAGCCGCATAGGCGCTCACCGAACATGCCACTGCCACAAGTTGCATAAGTAGCTTTTTCTTCATGTTAAGTAGTCTTTAGTTAATAAAATGAGTTATAAAGTCTTTCGTTATCTTGTTAGTTGGGTGCAAAGATAGCATTTTTTTTTGATATGGCGCAAGAAATGCCGTCTTTTTTGTGCTTTTTTGTCTCACTGAGGGGGAAGGGGATTGTCAGGCGTATTACCTGACAACCACCTTCACGGTCTCTGAGCGATGGGCTGCGTTCAGCCTCACTACATATGTTCCGGCGGGAATGGGCAGCTGACGCACCATCTCCGAGGCCTGGCCTTTCACGGTGCTGAGCGTTGCCACACGGACGCCGCTGGCGGTGAATACCTCGCAGTCAACAGGCGTGTCGGCAGTCATGCGGCCAATGCCCTGCGATGAGTCGTCGGTGATGCGCAGCACGCCTTCTTTAGCGGCCACGCCGCTGGTCACCCAGAAGAGGCCTTCGGGCAGGTCGGGCAGGTCGAACGTGGGCGTGCCGGTGAAGCTGCCGCTTGCCTTCCACAGGGTGAACTCGTCGCCGGCCTTCGGCTTGTAGTTGTCGGTCAGGATGACCTTCACCGTGCCGTTCATGGTCAGGAAACGGGGCTCCAGCGACGAATAGCTGTCGGCTGCATCGATAATCACATTCAGCGTGCTTCCCTGATTGAGACGGACGGTAGCGCTCGACTTGATAACGGCAGGCATGATGCCACCGAACATCTCTTCTAACCACTGGGAACGGGGGGTAAGCTGTGTACCGTCGTTCAGGGTCATGGCCGACACGAGTCCGGAACCAACCACTGAGCCGCTGCCCTGTACCGTCAGGGCTCCTCCGAAGAGCTGCTTATCCTCGCCCGTGTCGAAGACCAGCTGGCCCTCGTTCACGGTGACGGTGCTTGCCAGTGCGCCGGGGGTGAGAACGGTCATGGTGCCCGTACCGGTCTTGATGATGGGAGCTGAAGAACTGAAGCTGACGCTGATGTCCTGGTTGTTGCTACCGATGGTGTAAGTGCCGCTGCCACCAAGGGTGCCAGTGCCGCTCACACTGCCCAGAGACATGCTCTTGCCGTTGTTGTCGAATACAACGCCGCTGCTGATACGCAGGGTTGCCTTGGGAAGTCCGTAGCTGTTGTCGAAGTAGAAGGCAGGGTCGTAGCTGTCGGACTTGAAGGTGTTGGCTACCAACGTTCCCTCAAAGGCGCTCCAGTTACCCTGGAAGTAGCTGCGCACGCTGGTGGCATAGACGTTGAATGTGCCAGCACCGATGAGCTTGCCCTTGTAGTTACAACGGGCGTCGCCATAGAAGGTTCCCGTCTTTCCTGCGGGCACTACGAAGTTGGTATTGCTGGTGGAGTAGCTATACATGTTGACGGGATCTTTCAGCGTGCCGCCAAGGAATATCACCGAGTCGGGCAGGCTGATGATGTTGTTTGACTCGGAAGCATTGACGGTTCCTTGCTCTATGACCATGCGCTTTACCGAGATGCTGGCAGGTGTGTTGAGTGTGCCGGAACCAGTCTTGATAAGTGTCTGCCCGCTACCGCTGATGGCTCCCGACTGTGTGAGGGTAACGCCTGAGTTGACCTTGATGGCACCTCCGCCGCTACCGATAAGGATGGGCTGGTTGCTGGTTGACGTGGCGTTGAGGCACAGTGTGGCGCCGTTCTGGATGATAATGTTCTTCGATACATCGCCCAGCGAGCCATAGTCGTTACCTGTTGTATTGGCAAACGATGCTACGGTGAGTGTACCGCCATTGATGACGGTGTTACCCATGTGGTTTACGCCAAGCAGGAGCGTCTGTCCTGCACCGTTCTTGGTCAGAAGGGGCTCGCCCACGATGCTGTCGCCCTTTATGGTGAAGGCCTTCCTCTCGTTGTTGAAGACGATGCTCTTTGGTGCTACGTTGCCGCTGACGTTGATGGTCGTCTGCGTGGCGTTGTCATCGAAGGTGACGGTGCTGCCAGGTACAAACACGGTGCTCTCTCCGGTGGCGTTGGTAAAGTTGGCCGACTCGTCGGTGTTCCAAATGCCATCGGCAGCGCCAGTCCATGTGAGTGCCTGAGCGTCATAGTTGATGACGGTGAGCAGCAACTTTCCTTCTTCGTAGGTCAGCTGAGCCTTCTTGTCGCTGAGGCCCTCGATGACGATGTTGCTGATGTTACCTTCCACCTCGGCTATAGTAGCCAGCTGGTAGGTGCCGGCAGCTACGTTGCCACGGAACTGGAATATGGGTGAGTCGTAAGTCGGGCCGCCTCCGTTGGGCCATACCTTCTTCTCGATGACAAGTTTGTCGGCTGAGAATTGGTCGTTGGTGGTGCCGTCAACATCGAAAATGATGCGCGAACCGAAGCCTAGGCTGAGGGTTGATGCCGTCATGTTGCCCACCGACTCTTTTCCACCGGGGTAGATGGTGGCGTTATAGTCGGCACTGATGCCAGCAAGGAACTTACCGCCGTTGCTGACGAGAGCCGTGTGGCGGTTCAGCCACAGCGGGCTGTTCTGCAGCGTGCCGTTGCAGCTCAGTGTACCAGCCCACACATCGGTGGAGCCTGTATGGGTGTGCACGCCATCGGTCAAGGCGAGTGTACCATCGCCCTGCTTCACGATGCGTGTAGCACCAGCGAAGGTGCCGCCTTTAAGTGTATGCGTGTAGTAGCTGCGGTTGATGACGGGGTTGGTGGTCGATGTGCTGTTGGTACCCTGCACCCACGACGGAGCATTGTCTATATATATATAAGGTGTGGCGCCAGAGGCAACGTTTACCTCCATGTTGTTGGTCTCGCAGGTGATGATCACACCGTTGTCCGAGCCGATGGTGCCGCCGTTGGCAATCTCCGTGCGTCCTGTCATGGTGAGTGCGGGCGGAGCCATGGTGATACCTTCCAGTTCGCCGAGGAAGTAGCTCACGTGAGGCGGCTGGTTGTAACCGCACATCTGCCATACCATGGCTTGGCGGTACTGGTGGTCGTGCCACAAGGTGTAGTTGCGCCACGGTGTTGGGTCGGTAGTGGTGTAGATGCGGATGTCGTTGGAAGCCGTGCGCATGATGACTTCCTCGCGCCAGTCGCCGAAGATGTCACCCTGATAGCTGGGGGTGCCCTTCGTGTCGTTGTTCGTCAATGAACCTGTGAGAGTGGCAATGGTTCCCTGCTTGTATTTCATAATGGCACCGGCGGTATTCTTGCCGTTGGAGTAATTAAAGGTCTCCTCGCAGAGGTCACCGTCCCAGTAGATTCGCATGTTGTCGGCTACGCCCGACTTCACCAACCCTGAGATATAGTTGTTGGTGACACAGCTGATGGGATTGTCGTGTGCCGAGAATCCCATGGCACCGGGATAGTCGTTGCAGAAGTTGCCGGCCATGCAGCGTCCGTCGTCATCGCCACCGGCCTTGCGGTAGCGTATCTTCGACGTCGTGGCATCGCGGAAGTTGTTTGATGGTCTGTCCTCGTTGCAGGCATAAATCTCGTGTCCGTGAGTATAGGGGTCGAAGTCGCTGTGGTGCTGTGCATCGCCGTGTCCCAGGCCGGTGGTTGAGAGACCCTGGCCGTTGTCGTCGATGACCATCGAGCCAAAGCAAATCTCGTCGCGGCCGTCCCAGTCCACGTCGGCAACGGCGTAGTTGTGGTATCCGTTACCATACCAGGGCGATGATGAGTCGTTGCAGTTCCATGTCCATCGTGTGGTCAGCTGGTGAGTCTGCGGGTTCACGTCGAGAGCAATCATCTTGTGGCGGGTGTAGATGCCACGTGCCAGGAAGATGCTGGGCTTGCGGCCGTCGAGATAGGGAGCACCGAAGAAATGCTTCGTCGAGCGGTGGCCGTAGCCGTCGCCCCATGCTTTCTCCAGATTGGTCTCGCCGTTCTCCAGTCGTTTCAGGGGATAATCCATCGTGACGTAGGGCACGCCCGTTTCACCGTTCATGTACACGAGGTACTCGGCACCTTCGTGCATAAACCAGTTGGCACCGCCGCCGCCACTGGGCGACCGGTAGTTCTTGGTCTTGTCGCCGATGACATATTCCTTGCCGTCGGCAGCATGTATCACGGTGCCGTCGGCAGCACGCATCAGAGCCTCGGCCTTACCATCCTGATCCCAGTCGTAGGCTACGATGTTGTTTTCGTTGTTCTGGAAGTCGCCCATGTTGGGGCCGAAGTCGAGCCACCACAGTTTGGTGCCGTTCAGCTTGTACACTTCCACGATGGCATACTCGCCGTTGTATCCGCCAGGCATGTAGCTGTTGGAAGCATCGCTGTAGTTGTCGAACTTCAGCAGGATCTCCACTTCACCGTCACCGTCGACGTCGGCGCAGCAGGCATCGTTTGGTATGTAGGTGGAGGTCAGGCTGCCGTGCTTCATCTTTATCTCACGCCAAGCATTGGTCAGGACGCTCGGAGCGGCACAAGGCTCCTGCTCCTTGCCGCGCACCACTGCTGCCACGGTGTATTTGCTGGCAGTTGTGCCGTTGGCATCGGTATAGTTCGATGCGGTGAGCCCCTCGGCAATCTTCGTACCGTCACGGTAGACGTTGTAGGTTACGTCATAGTATTCCTCGGCGAAGATGCGCCATGAGCAGAAAACGCCAGCGCTCGTCTTGACGGCCACCAGTCCGCGGTCCAAGCGGTCGGTCATGCGTTGTGCCTGCAGTCCTATGGTCATCATGGCTGTCAGGGCGAACAATAAGATTCTTTTCATTGTCATTATGGTTTTAGTTACTTAGTTTGTTCTTAATGAAAAATGTGGGTGCAAAGTTAGCAAAAAATTCCGTTATGCCGTCTTTATTTTTTGATTTTTCTACATTATTTTATGCTATCAAGGCCAGTTGGGCTCTATCTTTGCGTTGGAATCGTTTGGCCGTTTCAAAGAATCTTCGTAACTTTGCAGCCGATAATTGAAGCCAAACTACGTCTATACTAACTAATAACGCTAAGATAACATGAAAAGACTTAAACTTTACGCCACAACCCTGGCCCTTTGTGGCCTCATGGGATTACGTGCACAGGTGACCCCCGTCTCGCAGATGGAACGGCTCGACCGTGGCCTTGTGGCTGTGCCCGGAGCATCAACAGGCAAGACGTTCCTCAGCTGGCGACTCCTTGGCACCGACGACAAGGCGTCCACCACTTTTGACGTGGTTCGCAATGGCGATGTGATAGCCCAAGGACTGAAGGTGACCAACTACACCGATGCCAGTGGCTCGTCATCGGCCGACTATCAGGTGCGTGTGGTGGTGAACGGGCAAGTCGTTGAGACCACCGATGCCGTCAAGCCCTGGAGCAAGAAGTTCCTCACGATGAACCTCGACCGTCCGGCAGGTGGCGTCCATGCCTCGTGGGACAGCAAGTCCAACGTTCCCTATGCCTACTATCCCAACGACATGAGCGTGGGCGACGTCGATGGTGACGGCCAGTACGAGTTGTTCCTGAAATGGGAGTCGACCCATGCTCAGGACAACAGCTACAATAAGGGCTATACCGGCAATACCTATATCGACTGCTACAAGATCCATTTCGATGGTACGGAGGAAGTGGTCGATGGCCAGAGCGTCAATTGCAAGTTGCTGTGGCGCATCGACTTGGGACAGAATATCCGCGATGGTGCCCACTATACGCAGTTCATGGTCTACGACTTCGATGGCGACGGTCGTGCTGAGATGATGTGCAAGACCGCTACGGGCTCGAAAGACGGCCAGGGTAACTTTGTGAACCAGACCGCCACCGATGCTACCATCAAGGGCCACCCCAACAACAAGGACTACCGCAACAGTAGTGGCCATGTGCTTGACGGCCCCGAATACCTCACCGTGTTCGAGGGACTGACGGGCCGTGCCCTCCACACCACCTGGTACCTTCCGGGCCGTGCGGGAACTGGCACCAAGACCCCATCGGGCAGCTCTGCCACTGAAGGCGGCTCGGAGCTGGGCAAAGTGAGCGCATTCCCCAAAGGCTTCTGGGGCGACAACTACGGCGGCCGCTCAGAGCGCTTCCTCGGTGCCGTGGCTTATGTCAATGGTGCCGACCAGCCTGCCTGCGCCATCTTCAGTCGAGGCTATTATACCCAGGCCTACGTCTGGGCCGTGAGTTTCGACGGCACACGCCTGCACACCGAGTGGCTTCACGCTTCCCCCAACACGACGCAGTCGCTGGTGTACAGCAGGCATTTTGAGGAAGGCCAGGCTGGTATTAAAGTCACTGTCGACGGCGATATGCTGTTGCGCAACCCCCTGAAGACAGCCCCTGCCAATACAGGAGGAGTGAAGAGCACCGACACCACCGAAGGCGGACTGGTGGGAAGCAATACGCTCTACGGCAACGGTAATCATAATATCAGTATTGCCGACGTCGATGGCGACGGCTGCGACGAGATTCTGTGGGGCTCTGCTGCCCTCAATAACGACGGCACGCTGCTCTATGCCACTGGCTACGGTCACGGCGATGCCATGCATGTGGGTAAGATGCTGGCCGATTCGGCCGACCTCTATGTGTTCGACGTTCACGAGGAGAAACTGACTGCCGCTCATGGCTCGTGGGATCTGCACAACGCCCGTACAGGACGCATCATCCACCACGGCGGCTCTGCCGGTGCCGACAATGGCCGCGGCATGGCCGGCGCCATTGCCAATGGCGTGAGGAACTATCTGTTCTGGTCGAGTGACAACCGCTATCCGCGCCTGGCCACCAGCGGCAACGAGACCATCAAGAAATCGTGCTCGGTGAACTACCGCATCTACTGGGATGGCTCCTACCAAGACCAGCTGCTCGATGGCAACTACAAGTACGGCGACGACCTTTGGGCACAGACCTCTCACGCTGAGCCTTCCATCACCAAGTGGAACGGCTCCAGCTTCGAGACCCTCGTATCGTTCTACTCAGCTACCTATAATAATGCCCAGACAGCCAACTATACCAAGGCAACGCCCTGTCTGCAGGCCGACATTCTGGGCGACTGGCGCGAGGAACTGGTGATGTGGAACAAGAAAGACTCCGCCCAGATTATGCTCTTCACCACCTGGACACCCACCACCTATGCTGTGCCCACACTGATGCACGACCATGTCTACCGCATGGGCATTGCCTGGCAGAACACCGCCTACAACCAGCCGCCCCATCTGGGCTACTGTCTGAAGGACTACATCGACGGCAAGCTGAACACCGCTGTCGAGTCTGTTGTTGTGTCACAGCAACAACCGGAACCCCTCTACTACGACCCGCAGGGCCGCCGTCTTGACGGCTTGAGGCCGGGTCTGAACATTGTACGCCGCAACGGTCGTACGGAAAAAATAATAGTAAATCAACACTGAACAAATGGACAAAAACATTAAGGCTATTGTACTGGGGGCAGCCCTGCTCCTTGCCGGACATGCTGTAGCGCAGGAAAAACTCAACAGAGGCCTGGTGGCACTGAAAGCACCTACGGGTACTGGTAACTTCGTAAGCTGGCGCTTCCTGGCCACCGACGATGAGGACAGCACCCGCTTCGACCTGCTGCGCAATGGCACCTGCATTGCCAGCGACCTCTACCAGACCAACTACACCGACAGCAGAGGCTCCAACAGTGCTACGTATCAGGTGGTGACGAAGACGGGCAGCCTGCCTGCCGACACCACCGAAGTGGTGGAGACCTGGAGCAGCGTCTTCAGGCAGATGACGCTCGACCGGCCCCCGACTGGCCCCAACGGCGGCACCTACGAGCCCAACGACTGCTCCGTGGGCGACGTCGACGGTGACGGCCAGTATGAAATCATTGTGAAGTGGTATCCCTCGAATGCCAAGGACAACTCGCAAAGCGGCATTACCGACAACACCATCATCGACTGCTACAAGCTGATCACCCCCGAGCTGGTCGATTTCCTGTACTTCATCGACTGCCGGCTACTGTGGCGCATCGATCTGGGCCCCAACATCCGCTCCGGCGCACACTACACACAGTTCATGGTCTACGACTTCGATGGCGACGGACGGGCTGAGATGATGTGTAAGACCGGCCCCGGCTCGAAAGACGGCAAGGGGCAGTATGTCAATGCTGCCGCCACCGACGCCACCATCAAGAGCGTCAGCGGCACGGCCCTCTACCGCAGCGATGCTGGTCGCATCACCGGCGGACAGGAGTGGCTCACCGTGTTCGACGGACTCACCGGCGAGGCCATCCACACCATCTTCTACAATCCCAACCGCAACATGGCCTATGGCGGCGCTGCCGACGGCTCGGTGAACTGGGGCGTAGGCAAGAACGACACCGGCAGCTATGGCAACCGTGGCGAGCGCTTCCTGGCAGCAGTGGCACATCTCGACGGCGCAGACCAGAACGCCAGCGCCATCTTCTGCCGAGGCTACTACGACTATGCCTTCCTCTGGGCCGTCGACTTCGACGGCAGTCAGCTGCACCAGCGGTGGCTGTCGAGGAACAAGGCGCAGAACAGCTATGACGTCGTCACCTACGGCCGCGACGGCAATAACACCTTGAAGACCTTCTCGGGCTGCAAGCCCACCAGCGGCAGTGGCAGCGGCACCATGTACCAGAACGGCAACCACAACCTCAGCGTGGCCGACGTCGATGGTGACGGCCGTGACGAGATAGTATGGGGCTCGGCCACCTGCGACGACGACGGCACCGTGCTCTTTGGCACTGGCTACGGACACGGCGATGCCATACACCTGGCCGACCACTGTCCCGACCGTCCAGGACTGGAGGTGTTCCAGATTCACGAGGGCGGCAGCTTCGGCTGGGACTTGCACGATGCCCGTACGGGAGAGATTCTGCTCAGCGCTACCAGTTCGGGCGACAACGGCCGCGGCATGGCCGGACAGTTCGACGCCAACGTGCGCGGCTCGCTGTTCTGGAGTGCTGCCGACGGCAATGCCCGCAGTGCGGTGACAGGCAAGGTTGTGTCGTCAAACAAAGGGTCGCAGAACTTCCGAATCTATTGGGACGGCGACTTGCAGGAAGAGCTGCTCGACGGCTCGGTCGTAGACAAGTGGACGGGCAACGGCACCACACGCCTCGTCTCGTTCGGCAGCTACGGGCCTTCTTCAACCTGCAACGGCTCGAAGAACACCCCCTGTCTGCAAGCCGACATCCTGGGCGACTGGCGCGAGGAAGTCATCCTCCACAACGGCAAGGACGCCATAGCCATCTACACCACGAACACGCCCACTGCCTACCGAATGCCCACACTCATGCACGACCGCACTTACCGCATGGGCATCTGCTGGCAGAACACGGCCTATAACCAGCCGCCCCACCTGGGCTACTATCTGCCCGATGCCATGCTGCCTCGCATCACCAGTGGCGAGCGCGAACTGACGCTGTCAGTGAACCAGGAAATGACAGCGCAGACCTACACCACTCGTTATGCCAAGAGCATTGCACAGAAGAACTACCGCCTGGCTGACGGCACCGCCAAAGACGGACTGCCCGAGGGCATGACGCAGACCGTGAGCGAAGACGGCAAGAGTATCACACTGAACGGAACACCCACCGTGGAAGGCGACTACGAGATACTGCTGAACATGACAGGACTGGGCGGAGAGAAAGTGACCGATACCCTGAAGGTGCATGTGGGCAACGAGACATCGGGCATAGCCGAGCAGCCGCAGTCCGTGGCTCAGCCCTCATCTTTCGCTGTCTACGATGTCATGGGCCGACATGTGCCACGTCAGAACGCAGGCAACCAGCGCCGCGGACTCTACATCATCCGTACGGAGGGTAGGGTGCGGAAGGAACTGCGCTGACACCGAACGCGTTTTATTGCTGTATAGAAAAGAAATGCTTCCCAAATCGCAGGACTTGGGAAACATTTTTGCATCTGTTGCTGTCATAATTTTCGCCGAGTTCACGTTAGCTCGGGATTCTGCTCAAAGAATGATTACAGAACGCTGGTTTCTACTCTTTGCAAATTTCGAAGTCACCTTCATAAATGTAGTATTCTCGTATGTGTTCCATGGTATGAAACTGACCGTCTTCTATGGCCTTTATATTCAACACCTTGAATGATACCATATCACCATCCTTAAACGTTTGTAGCGGAAACTTCTCTTTAAGGATTCCAAAGACTTTCATTTTTGGATACCAATCTGGCTTTGCCCTTTCTGTAATCCTCAGAAGTACATAAGGTTTCAGGGATTCAATCTCGGATGATTCCATGACACCAGAATAATACTCCACATACTCTTCCTCACCTTTACACCCATGACTCCCAGCACCAAAGCCAGGAGCATAGGAAGGATCAACATATAACCATTCTTTTTCATTGGTTTATACGTTTTGAAGTACAACACTTTTAACGTTGCAAACGTTAGTGTATCTAGGTTACCTTGTGGTCTGTCAGGTGATTTTTGCTATCAAGAATTAGAGAATGAGAGAATTATTCTCAATATTCAAACTTCATCACATGGATTCTGGCGAAATCCACCGTCATTGGTTCGCCGTCGACAAAGAACGTGATGCTGTGCAGTCCCTTGTTCCCCACGCTCACGAGGTCGTATGCAGGTCGGTTGCCTTTCATTGTAAATTTTCCATCGGCAACGATAGCACTGTCGAGGAACACACGGCTTCCCAATCCCTCAGTCTTATAAAGATATACCTTCCCGATTCCATCAGGGACAAAGCCGCTGATGTTGTATTCTCTTTTCTCTTGTGCTTGCCCCACCATTGCGACAAGGGCGAGCAGTGCGGTGATGATGGCTTTCTTGTTCATTTCACTTTCTTGAAATTCAAAACTACATCCGAGTTTGTGAGGTGCCAAGTCATCGCTTTAGCTGACAGCCTCTTTACATCATACTCATAAATTTCTGATGGCGTAGTGCCATACTGCCCATTGTATATAGCCAGATGGCGGTCCTCGGTCAGTACATAGTCACGCACGAATGTTGTGTCGCCTGTAAAGACATCATACACATAAATGGTACATTCACCCACATTGGCCGGCGTGCCAGGCGTAAAGGTGTACTGCACATATCCCTCAGCCACAACACCTTCATCATACACCTGCTGCCAAGTGCCAGTGAGTTGGTCTATCAGAAATTCTTCATCATCGTCGCTGCTGCAAGAGACGAGGGAGAAAGCAGCAAGTGTCGCAAAGGTGAGTCTCCAAATCTTCATTGTTTTCATTTTCATTATAATTTTGATGTTAATGTTCTACTTGATTAAACGCCGAAAGCCGGAAATCTTGCACCGTCGGGTTAAACTTTCCTAATCGGACAAAGAAATGGCGTGAAACTGATTCCGCATCGGTTTCTGAGGCATCGCCAAACGCCTTACGCCCAGATACAAGTATCAGCTCACGCCATCTTGCGTGAGCGAAAGGGCTTTTTGGTGACTTCATGGTATGGCCAATAGTTCGTAGGGAATATCGTCGCACAGCATGGAGCATGCTTTCTGCTCTGGCGGGGTGTCTTCTTCTTGCTCAGGCGTAGGCGAAGGTTCTGCTTTTGCCAGCATAGGCTCGT
>JAILPA010000169.1 GCA_024690505.1 Prevotella sp. | reverse complement strand
GGTAGATGTCGCTCAGAATAAGCGTGCGGCGCCTGCCCTGCTGGTCGGGACGACGGTTCATGAAGTCAAGGGCGATGTCGAGCGACTGCAGGTCGGAGTTGTAGGAGTCGTTAATCAGGGTCAGGCCGCGCTGTCCCTCCTTCACCTCTAATCGCATGGCAATGGGCTCCAGAGTACCCATGCGCTGGGCTACCTCATCGGGGGTCAGTCCTAAGTAGAGGGCTACAGTGGCACAGGTGATGCTGTTCTCGATAGAAGCCTCGTCGATGAAGGGCAAGTCGTAGCTGCCTGCCGTTCCCTTATATATATAAGAGATGTGTGGACCCTCGACGGTGACGTACATCGGTGCCTTTTCGCTGAAGCGGCTCCAGCCGATGCGTTCACCCTTGAAGTCGGAGCGGCGGATGCAGCGGCTCACGGTATCGTCGTCGGAGGGGTAGATGATGACCTCGGCATCGCGGTAGAGCTGCAGCTTCTCCATGCATTTCTCGTCCATCGAGCGGAAGTTTTCCTGGTGGGCGGCACCCAGCGACGTGAACACGCCGATGGTGGGCTGGATGATGTCGTGCAGTGCCAGCATCTCGCCCGGCTGGCTGATGCCTGCTTCAAAAATGGCCACCTTAGTGTGCTCGTTCAGCAGCCACACCGAGAGCGGAACGCCGATTTGTGAGTTGTAGGAACGAGGTGAGCGGGTGGTCTTCATCGATGGCATGAGCAGTTGGTAGAGCCACTCCTTGACCCACGTCTTTCCGTTCGAGCCGGTGATGCCCACTACGGGAATGGAGAACTCGTCGCGATGGCGCTCAGCCAGTCGCTGCAGGGCTGCTAATGGAGAGGGCACTTTCAGGAAGTTGGCATCGGGGAAATCCGCAGACGACTGCTCGGGCAGTTGTTCCACCACGAAGTTCCTCACGCCTCGCCGATAGAGCTCTGGAATGTATTTGTGGCCGTCGTTGCGCTGTGTGCGCAAGGCGAAGAACAGGGTCTGTTCAGGAAAACACAGTGAACGGCTGTCGGTCAGCAGCCAGCCTATGGTAGCAGGGGCCTCGCCATATCGGCGGGCCCCTATCAGTGTGGCTATTTTCTCAATAGAGTATGTCATTATTGTAGATGATTTAATCATGCAGAATCAGGGCCGACTGCGGGGCTACCTGTACGCTCTTGCCGCTGACTTGGTCTAAGCCCTGCTCGTTGATTTGTCCGTTGCGGCAGACGATGGTGTACTCGCCTTCGGGGATGTCGACGGTCTGTGCCTTGCGGTTGGCATTGAGCACCACGATGATGTTCTTCCACGTGTCGCCGCCGGCATTGTCCTTCAGCTGGAAGGCCACTAAGCAGTCGCTGGTCGGCAGGAACTCCAGGTGTTTCTGCACCAGCTCGGTCTTGCCCAGACGGAAGGCGGGGTGAGCCTTGCGCAGTGCAATGAGGTTCTTGTAGTAGTCGAACACCTGCGGATAGTTCTGCAGGTTCGTCCACTCCAGCTGGTTGATGCTGTCGGGGCTTTCAAAGGAGTTGTGCACGCCCTTCTTGTCGCGCAGCAGTTCTTCACCGCTCAGCATAAAGGGTACGCCCTGCGACGTGAACACTGCCGTCTGGGCCAGGAGGTCGAGACGTATCAGCTCGTCGGTCTTGATGCCAGGGATGCTGGCACGAAGGCGGTCGGTCAGGCACATGTCGTCGTGGCAGCTCACATAGGCCATCATCTGTGTTGGCTCAGTGGCGTATGGCTCCTGGCTATAGTTCACCTTCCCGTAGTCTACCTGCGGGTGTTCCACCATTCCGGCAATGCCGGCTTTCAGGCTCTCTTCCTCTCCGGGGATGCCGGCCAGGAAGGCACCCTTGGTGTCGTCGCTGAACGGGCCGCGGAGTGCGTCGCGCAGGTCATCGCTAAAGGCAGCGATGCGGGGCATCTGCTTGATGTTTGCCTTCAGACCCAGCGAATCGCCCGGTAGGGCACAGGAGCCTGCACTCCAGCCCTCACCGTAGATGAAGATGGCGGGGTCGATTTCGTCGATGGCCTTGCGAATTTGGTTCATGGTCTCAATGTCGTGTACGCCCATCAGGTCGAAGCGGAAACCGTCGATATGGTACTCCTTCGCCCAGTATTTTACGCTCTCAATCATGAACAGGCGCATCATCTGCTTCTCCGAGGCCGTCTCGTTGCCGCAGCCGGAGCCGTTGCTATACTGGCCGTCGGCCGTCTTGCGGTAGTAATAGTCGGGATAGGTGCGCTGGAAGTTCGAGCGGTCGATGTCGTAGGTGTGGTTATATACCACGTCGAGCACAACGGCGATGCCGGCTTTATGCAGGGCCTGAACCATCTGTTTGAACTCGCGGACGCGGGCAGTGGGGTCGGCAGGATCGGTGCTGTATGAGCCTTCGGGCACGTTGTAGTTCACGGGGTCGTAGCCCCAGTTGTACTGCGGTTCGTTGAGCCGGGTCTCGTCCACTGAACCATAGTCGTAGGACGGCAGGATATGGATGGCGTTCACGCCCAGTTTCGTCAGGTGCTCGATGGCCCAAGGCTCGGCCAGTGCGAGGAACTTGCCTTTGTTCTTGGCATCGGGGCGGTTGATGGAGACGTCGCGGTGGTGCATCTCGTAGACCACGATATCGGCATAGCTCTGCTGCCTGACTCCCTTGTCGTCTGCCCAGCCCTCGGGGTTGGTCTCGTTCA
>JAILPA010000147.1 GCA_024690505.1 Prevotella sp. | reverse complement strand
CCCTGTCCGGCCAGAGCCATGTTGGCATAGCACTTCGAGTAGAGTGAAGGCTCGTCAACAACCATGGTCGAGCTGGGGTCGATAGGCGTCACGTCAAGGTCTTTCGTGCAGGAAGTCATGCCTGCTGTAAGCAGCATAGCGGCTGCAGGCAGTATGTTTTTGAAAATAACTTTCATAATATTGTTCCTTTCTGTGTTATAATTGATTAGAAGTTCAGGTTCACACCCATCTGCAAGGTGAACGGACGGGGATACATGTTGTTATCGATGCCGCCGCCGACCTCAGGATCTAAGCCGTCGTACTTGGTAATGGTAAACACGTTTGTTGCCGAGAGATAGACACGTCCGCTCATTCCTTCGTACTTACCGCCCTTCAGCAGGTTGTCGAAGCTGTAACCCAGAGTGATGTTGTCACACTTCAGGAACGATGCATTGTGCACATACATGTCGGACTTCTGGTGGTCGTAGGTGCTCCAGTTGTTGGCCACAGCCTGCGGAATGGTGTTCTGCAGATAGCCGTATGAGGAGTCGAAACGCTTAGCCGTGTTGGCATAGCCAGCAGCCTTGTCCCAGTATACGTAGTTGTCGAAGCTGGCACGCAGACCGAAGCCGAGGTCCCAGTTCTTCACCTGCAGACGCGAGCTCAGGCCAGCGGTGTAGGGAGCAGCGGGACTCTTGTAGAAGTAGAGGTCGGCCTCGGTAATCTGGCCGTCGCTGTTGCGGTCAACATAGACACCCTCAAGAGCTTTGCCGTCCTGGTCGTAAACCTGCTGGTAGACATAGAACGAATAGGCGGGATAGCCGGCTGCGTGAGCCTGAACGGTACCGCCTGTACCAGCTGAGATGCCGCCCACCTTCACGATAGCCGACTCACCAGTAAGTTCAGTAATCTTGTTCTTGTTATAAGTGAAGTTAGCAGTGACTTCCCACTGAACATCGTTCGTTATGATGGGACGTACGGTCAGTGCAGCCTCAACACCACGATTCTCCAGTGAACCGATGTTGCTCGACACCTTGTTGCGGAAGTTCGAACCGGCGCTCACGGTGGCAGTGTTAATCAGGTCGGTAGTCTTACGATAGTAGTAATCCACGCTACCGCTGATGCGGTTCTTGAACAGCATGAAGTCAAGACCGGCATTCCATGTAGTGGTCGTCTCCCACTTCAGGTCTGTGTTCACAGCATCAGGACGATAGAGCAGACCCGTGTCGTTCACACCGATGATAGGATAGCGTCCGTCGACGTTCAGTCTATTCACGTTGTAGGAGGCAAAGTAGTTGTAGTTACCGATGCCGTCCTGCTGACCTGTCTTACCCCAGCCCAGGCGAATCTTGATTTCGTCAATGGCATTGACGTTGCGCAGGAAGCCTTCTTCACTAATCTTCCAGCCCAGAGCCACAGAGGGGAATGTTGCCCAGTGCTTCTTGAATCGGCTGGAGCCGTCACGACGCACCGTGGCAGTAATCATATAGCGGTCAAAAGCCGTGTAGTTGGCACGTCCGAAGAAGCTCACCAGGTAGCTCTCCTGCTTCCATTCGCCAACACTAGGCTTGTAGAGCGTTCCTGCCAGTGCAGCGCCCGTCTCTTCGTCAGTACCGGTGTTGGTAAGGGGATAGAAGCCAGTGAAGTATGAGTCGCCCCAGTACTTATTGTGGCTCCACTCATAACCGCCCATGATGTCGAAGTGCTGAGTCTTCAGGAAATCCTTGAAGTACTGAGCGTATGCCGTATAGGTGAGGCTGTACTTCTTCTCCTTAGTATAACCCGTGTTACCATAGTAGAAGCTTGAGGGGCCCCAGTTGGCATAGTCAGTGTTCTGTTTACCGTTGGCCCAGTCGCCGCTGGCGTTCATGTGGATGCGAAGATCCTCAAAGCCGTGAACTTGATAGTCCATCTCCACATTGCCAATGTAGTCGTAAGAGTTGGCACGATCATTCTTCTCATAGAGGCGGGAAACGGGGTTGGCCACAGTGTTGCGGTTCCACATGCTTGCATAAGTGGGATCGTTCAGTGATGAGGCACCGTCTGTCCACTGGAAGTAGCCATGATAGAGAGCGTACTTGGGATCGTTGCTGGTAACAGGCTGTGTGGGATCCATGCGGGTTGCGTCACCAATGGCGTCGCCGTTGGCATAGCGGTTGTGCGAGTACATGAACTTACCATTGACATTGAACTTCAGGTGGTCGTTCAGCAGCGAGGGGTTCAGCGTGAGGCTGGCGGTTGTGCGCTGGAAGTTCGAGGTCTTCAGAATACCGTTCTGGTCGGTGTAGCCCACGCTGAAGCGGTAGGGCATGTTCTTCAGGCCACCCTGTACGGTGATGTTCTGGTCATTGCTGACAGCGCTATGGAAAATCTCTTCCTGCCAGTCGGTATCAGCATTACCCAGCAGAGCAACAGCTTCGCTCTCAGGGCCATAGTAGTTGTTGATGAAGTCACGATATTCTGCAGCGTTGAGCACGTCGAGCTTGTTGCGCTTCACCGAGTAGCTGACGTTACCGTTGTAGCTCACCTTTGGAGCCATGTTGGCACGTCCTTTCTTTGTGGTGATGATGATGACACCGTTAGAACCGCGGCTACCATAGATAGCGGTGGCCGATGCATCCTTCAGTACGGTGAACGACTCAATATCGTTCGGGTTCACCATCGACAGAGCGTTGGGTGAACCTTTTACGCCCTGGCGGTCGAGAGCCATACCGTCAATCACAATCAGAGGGTCGTTCGATGCATTCAGAGACGAACCGCCACGGATACGAATGGTAGAGTTTCCACCGGGCGTACCACCATCGCTGGTCACGTTCACACCAGCAATCTTACCCGAGAGCATGTCTTGTGCCGAGGTGATGAGACCGTGGTTCTTTTCGTCTGGTTTGATAGCCGTCACCGAACCGGTAAGGTCGCCCTTCTTAGCGACACCGTAGCCGATGACAACCACTTCGTTTAGCTGTGTGGCATCATCTTGCAGTGTTACCACCACATTGGGTGCTGCCTTGACAGTGGCCGTCTGATACCCCATGAAGGATACCTGAAGGTCGGCTCCCTGATTAGCTCTCAAGGTAAAGTTGCCATCGAAGTCGGTCACTGTGGCGGTCTGTGTACCCAGCACGCGCACTGTAGCACCGATGACAGCTTCGCCCGTAGCATCTTTCACATGACCTTTGACAGTAATCTGTGCAAAGGCTCCCATCGAGATGAACAAGCCCATGATGAGGGCCAGCATCCTGAACGGAAACTTAATGTTTACCTGCTTCATCATTACATTGTTTTTTAATTAGGTTAATATAGTTTAATACTTTCGTTTTTAGCTTATGGCCACGACACACGCTGCCACACGGCCATTTTCTGTGCAAAGATAGGGGTTTTCCGTCATTGTGACATTCTTTTTGCCCGTTTTTTTTACACAACTTCGCGCAAACGTTTGCATTCCGCGAGCAATATAATAAAATAAGGTATGGAGACGGTGTTAGCAAACTTTTACATAACTTTGCATGACGAATAGGATTTTATTCCTTATCTTTGCACACACGAACACACAAAGCTAAAAGCCTGATGAAAGAAACATCACCCATGACAATGAAGGATATTGCCCGGAATCTGGGCATCTCGGTGGCCACGGTCTCGCGGGCACTGAGCGACTCTCCACGCATTTCACTGGAACGCCGCAGGCAGATTCAGGCTTATGCCCAGGAGCACAACTTCACGCCTAACGTTCTGGCCGAGAGCCTGCGCCATTCGCGGGTGAAGCCGATGAAGGTCATCGGTGTCATCGTGCCCGAGTTGGCGCACTATTATTTCGCCACCATCTTGAAAGGCATCGAGGAGGAGGCTGAGCAGCATGGCTATCGCATCATGGTGGCTCAGAGCGGCGAGCATTACGAGCGGGAAGTGCAGCTGTGCAAGTCGTTCTACGAGAACAAGGTGTGTGGTATCATTGTGAGCCAGGCCAAGGACACGCAGCGCTACGACCACTTCCAGCGGCTGATAGAGGCCGGTGTGCCCCTGGTGTTCTACGACCGCATCTGCACTGGCATCGACAGTAGCCGCGTGGTTGTCGACGACTACATGGGCGCCTACAATGCGGTGACGCATCTCATCAACACCGGCTGCCGCCGCATTGCCTACTTCGGTGCGCAGATGAACATGGAGATCAGCAAGAACCGCTTCAACGGCTACAAGGATGCGCTGCTGAAGAACGGCTTGCCCTTCGATGAGCGCATGACGCGCACCTGCGACAACCGCCAGGACGCCGAGGCGATCACCCCCGACCTGTTCGATGATGAAGTCTATCCCGATGCCTTCTTTGCCGTGAACGACGATACAGCCATCGGCATCCTCTATGCCGTAAAGCGCATGGGCCTGCGTGTGCCCGAGGACATCAGCATCTGCGGCTTCACCAACGACGAGCGTGCCACCTCATGCGACCCCATGCTCACCACCGTTGAGCAGAGGGGCATCACCGTGGGCAAGGAGGCCGCCAGCATCCTTATTGGGAAAGTGGAGGGCCTGCTGCCTATGGATCACCCCGAGAAGCGCATCGTTCGCACAAGGCTTATCCTGCGTGGCACAACCCGGTGAAGATATTGCAACAGATGAACACGGACGGGCACGGAGTATAAGAAACAAATAAAACACAAATAATACCGTATATGAAACAGAAACCTGATTTATCGTTTTGGAAGCTCTGGAACTTGAGCTTCGGCTTTTTTGGAGTACAGATTGCCTTTGCACTTCAGAGTGGTAATGTATCGCGTATTTTCCAAACTATGGGTGCCGACCCCCATCAACTCGGCTTCTTCTGGATTCTTCCGCCGCTGATGGGTATGATTGTCCAGCCCATTGTGGGTGTGGTCAGCGACAAGACTTGGACACGTCTTGGCCGGCGTATTCCCTATCTTATCGTAGGCGCATTCCTGGCTGTCCTGGTGATGACGCTTCTGCCCAATGCCGGGCGCCTGAGCGATATTACTTGGGTGGCTCTGCTCCTGGGTGCCATCTTGCTGATGTTCCTTGACACCAGTCTTAACATGGCCATGCAGCCGTTTAAGATGATGGTGGGCGACACAGTGAACGAGAAGCAGAAGGGTCTGGCCTATGCCATGCAGAGTTTCCTGTGCAACAGCGGACAGGTGGTGGGCTTTGCGCTGCCTTTCATCATGGCTTGGATAGGCTTCAGCAAAGATGCCTCTGAAGGCGTGCCCATGTCGTTGAAGATGGCATTTTACGTTGGATCTGCCATTCTGATTGCCTGCGTTATCTACACCTCGGTGAAGGTGAAGGAGATTCCGCCACGTGAGTATGCCGAATACCACGGCACCACTGAGGAGCAGCAGAAAGGCAAGGTGAACATTGTGGAATTGTTGCGCAAGGCTCCGTCGAACTACTGGCGTGTGGCACTGGTACAGTTCTTCTGCTGGGCTGCCTTCCAGTTTATGTGGATTCACAGTACGGGAGCTGTTGCCGACAATGTTTGGAACACCACTGACACCAAGTCGGCCGACTTCCAGACTGCCAGTGACTGGGTGGGCATTGTCCTAGCGGTGCAGGCTGTGGCCAGCGTGCTGTGGGCATCGCTGCTACCATCCATTGAGCATAAGTTGGGCCTGAAGGGTGCCTACTCCCTCAGTCTGGCCATCGGTGCTGCCGGTTTCTTGATGGTACCCTTCGTCCACGACCAGTGGTTCATGTTCGTGCCCTATGCTCTGACGGGCTGCACGTGGGCTGCCATGCTCGCCCTGCCGTTTACGCTTGTCACCAACGCTCTTGAAGGCCGCCCACACATGGGAACCTATCTGGGACTGTTCAACTGTGCCATCTGCCTGCCGCAGATTGTAGCGGGGCTGCTTAACATCGTCATTGTGCCTCTTGTGGGTTCACAGCCCAACATGCTGTTTGTGTGCTGCACCCTGCTTGTGGCAGGCGCCCTTAGCGTAAACATTATCAAGTCGAAAGAATAATCAGAGTAATCAGAGCAGCTTAAAATAAAAAGTATATGGAACAATCCACATTTTTTGAAATCTGCGGCTGGGCGGCCAGTATCACCATGATACTGGGCTACCTGCCCCAGGCCATCCACACCATCCGCACACGCGAGACTGACGGCATCGCCCTGCCCACGTTCCTGATGATGGGCATCGGCAGTGCGTGCTTCATGCTGCAGGGCCTGTTGCACAAGCCCGACATGCTCTGGGCACTGTTCATCACCAACCTCATTACCACGACATGCAGTGCCATCGTCTTCAGCATCAAGGTATATAACGACTATTTCAAGAAGAAATGAAAATAGGAATCATTGTGGCCATGGACAAGGAACTGCAGCAGCTGCAGCAGGTCTTTGCCGACAGCGACGTTCGTGTAGAGAAGTGCGGCATCGGCAAGGTGAACGCCGCGCTGGGCGCCCAGCGCATGATCAACGAGTGGCACCCCGATGCCATCATCAGCAGCGGATGCGCCGGCGGCAACGGCAACGACATAGAGGTGCAGGACGTGGTGGTGAGCACAGAGCTGTGCTACCACGACGTCTATTGCGGTGCTGCCATCGACCACGGCACACAGTACGGACAAGTTCAGGGACTTCCTGCACGGTTTCCGGGCGACCCCTACTTGCTGAGCAAGAGCCTGGAGCTGGGAGCGAACTGCGTTCACCAGGGACTCATCGTCACTGGCGACTGGTTCGTTGACTCGAAGGAGAAGATGCGCGACATCATTGCCCACTTCCCCGAGGCGAAGGCCGTGGACATGGAGAGTGCCGCCATCGCGCAGACGTGTTATATAAGTAAGGTACCGTTCATCTCGTTCCGTGTCATCAGCGACATTCCCCTGCGCGACACCGATGCCTCGCAGTACCACGACTTCTGGAACAACGTGGCCGACCGCTCGTTTCAGACCACCAGGGCCTTCGTAGAATTATTATAATCTCCCTTTCACAATAGAAATCACATGGAAGTTATACAGAGTTTCACCATCGACCACACACAGCTGAAGCCGGGCATCTACGTCTCACGCGAGGACAGGGGCTTCACCACCTTCGACCTGCGCATCACCGAGCCCAACCAGGAACCTGCCGTGGCGCCTGCCGCCATGCACAGTCTGGAACACCTCATGGCCACTTGGTTCCGCAACAGCCAAGCCAAGGGCGACGTGGTGTACGTGGGCCCCATGGGGTGTCTCACAGGCATGTATATCATTATGACAGGAACCTACACCGTGGAGGACATGCGGCGCCTGACCATAGAGTGCCTGCAGTGGATACTGACACAGGACAAGGTACCTGCCACGGAACCACAGTCTTGCGGCAACTACCTGCTCCACGACTTGCCCATGTGCAAATGGGAGAGTGCCCGCTATCTGCATCGTCTGCAGCACGATTTCCACTGCGAGTACACAAAGCTGCAAATCACCCTTAACGACGGGAAAGTCTTTGCCGATGCATAACGCATCGGTTTTTTTATATTGCTGTCCGCTAAACATCGCAACAGTTTGATTGGACAGGCGAAATGTAAGGAAAATTCTGATTTGCGAAAAATGCCGTACACCGGCAATTTTGAAAAAGCACCGCTTTGAGGGTGGAAAAGGACAGCTTTGAGGGTCAAAAAGCGGTACTTTTCCATCCTCAAAGCTGTCCTTTCATTTTTGCGAAAATATCGATGTAAAGAAAATTGGCAAGTCGCCTCAGTCTTTCATGGTTCATTATCCAGCCGAGAGCCTTCATCGCCCCCAAAAACAGTCTTTAGGTCGAACTCACGTTAAAGCATCGGCCTTTTCAAAAAGAGAACGACGGCACACACTGGCGCGGTGATGACGGCTTACAGGAAAGCCTTTGCTGACAATGACGACTATTCCTCCCAGTATAGCACTGAGCCGTTCCGGCGGGCAGGGTCGGGACCAGTATAGTCCATCGAGTAGGGACTGCCCGTGGTGGGACTCTTGCCCAGGTAGCGGTGGTTGCGCATGGAGAGTAGCATGAAGTCGTGGTCAAGATAGTCCTGCCACAGGAAGAGCTCAGCTTCGTTGGCATCGGTGGTGAAGCGGACGTCGCCGGGCATACCGTTGCCATAGACCTTCACCAGTCGGCCATCGGCACACATCAGCGACACCATGCCCTGGCCGCGGTCGATAACCTTGAACTGCGTCAGCTGGCTCTTGTCACCAGCGTGGGTGTCGTGCAGCAGGCCGTGTTTCAGGGCAATAGCCGGCCGACCCGTGGCCTTGTTGATGATACGGATAGTCTTGCCGTAGGGAATGTTTCCGCTACGATTGGCACAAGGCTCCTCCACCGTGAAGTTGTCGAACTCAGCATAGCCACCTTGCTTACCTTTTATATTATACGCGAAGAGAGCATGGCGCGAGCCTTGGAAGGTGATGAGCTGATAGGTCAACGGCATCATACGGCCCAGTGTCTTGAACTCCTTGCCATCGGTGGAATAGGCGTACTGCATCTGGTTGCTGTCATAGTCGCCAATGCAGCGCAGCCAGATTTTCCCTTCGGGCAAAACGTCAAATCTTGAAGCGATGGTGTCATTGGTCATCTGTTCGAAGCATTGTAGGGTGAGCATATTACCGTCCTTCCGGATGCCAATCCACGAGCAGGGTACGTTGATGTTGCCGAGGCCGCAAACGTCACCGTCTTTCATCCCCTTGGTGTAAAGCTCGACGGTAGTGACGCTCTTCGGGCCAATCACACGCTGCGTCAGGGTATTGCGGGCCCACATCAGTTGTTCTGCAGGGTGAGCCTGGATGCGCAGTTTGCCGCCCTTCAGGCTCCAGAGTTTCTCCTCCGGATTGTGGTTCCATTGCCACACGGGCTTCAGCTGTTTGCCATTGAAATCGTCGCTGCGGTCATAGGGGGCGCGAATGAGGTTCTTTCCATCGGCTCCGTCGCCAGGCTTGAACCACGTGCGGGGAGCTCGGCCCAAGTTGCCCTTAAGCCCCACCATGGGCCAGCCGTCCTCCCACGTCATGGGCATGAGGCAGACCGTGCGGCCTATGGAGTGGAAGTCCTGCATGAACAGCGCCCACCACGTGCCGTCCTTGGCTTGCACGATGCCGCCCTGATGGGCATTGGTGCAGGCCGTGGCGTCCTTGTCAATGGGGCCGAGGGTAAACATCGTTTCGTCTTCGCCAATGCGGTATTTCTCGCCGCGTGGTATCTGCGTCAGCGATGCGGCATGGTAGCCATAGGTCTCGTCGGCGGTGATGACGCGCGTCTCGTAGGGGCCCCAGATATTCTTGGAACGCGAGCAGAGGGTGCGGCCATTGGGCATGTAGTCGGTGGAGATGAGGTAATAGGTGCCGTCGATCTTGTACATGTGATGGCCCTCTCCCACCCCATTGCCTTCGGGTATGATGATGCGCTCGGTGCCTTCCACGGGCCCGCTCATGTCGGATTTCAGCTCGGTGCACTTCACCGTGCCATAGCCGTGGATGGCGTAAATCTTCCCGTCATCGTCGAAGAGCACGCCCAGGTCGTAGATGTTACCCTGCATGTTGTGGTGCGTCCAGGGGCCATGAATGTCCTTAGCCGTGTAGCACTGCAGACCCTTGCCGTTGACGTTGGAGAAGACGTAGAACTGACCGTTGGCATAGCGTATGCACGGAGCCCAGATGCCCTGACCGTAAATCTCCTGATGGTTCTTCAGCGCGAACTTGTCGTCGGCGAAGTCGAAGCGGTCGAAGCAGTAGGAGGCAAACTCCCAGTTCACCAGATCCTTCGAGTGGAGTATGACGAGGCCTGGCACGGCGTGCATCGTTGTGCCGGCAAGGTAGTAGTCGTCGCCCACACGGATGACGTCGGGATCGCTGAACTCATCGTAGAACAGGGGGTTGGTGAAGGTGCCGTTGCCGTTGTCGGCCGTCCACGAGGTCTGAGCGTGGAGGGTCAGGGCCATGCCTGTCAGCAGGCAGATGCACCATAGTCTGAGCTGTTGTGTCATTATCGTGAAGGGGATGTTACAGTTTGCGCTTGTCAATGACGTGTGCACTCTTTCCCTGCGAGCGCTCGATGGTGCCGGGAGCCTTCAGCTGCACCTTGGCGGCAATCGAGAGCACGCTCTTCAGCTTCGAAGCCAGTTTCTTCTCCAGGGCATCCACGGCGGCAGGCGTGTCGAACGTCGAGGTGAACACCTCCTGGCGCAGCTCCACCTGTACCAGCAGGGTGTCGAGGTTGCGCTCGCGGTCGACGATGAGCATATAGCGCGGGGCGAACTCGGGCAGACTGAGCACCACGCTCTCTACCTGCGACGGGAACACGTTGATGCCGCGGATGATGAGCATATCGTCAGAACGGCCTTCGATGCGGCCCATGCGTATGTTGGTGCGGCCGCAGTTGCACTGGCCGTCCATCAGCGTGCAGAGGTCGCGTGTGCGGTAGCGCAGCACGGGCATTCCTTCCTTGGTCAGCGTGGTAAACACCAGCTCGCCCGTCTGGCCGTAGGGCATGGGCTCAAGGGTTGTGGGATTGATAATTTCGGGATAGAAGTGGTCTTCGTTGATGTGGCTGCCGTGCTGTATCTGGCACTCATAGCTCACGCTGGGGCCCATCACCTCCGACAGACCATAGATGTTGTAGCCCTTCAGCCCCAATCGCTCCTCAATCTCCTGACGCATCTGCTCGGTCCATGGCTCAGCGCCGAAGGCACCCACGCGCAGTTTTATCTGTTCCTTGGTGATGCCCATCTTCTCCATCGTTTCGGCCAAGTAGAGGGCGTACGATGGTGTGCAGGCAATGCCGGTGATACCCAGGTCGCGGATGAGCTTCAGGTGCTTCTCGGTGTTACCCGTACCGGCGGGAATGACGCTGGCACCAAGGTGTTCCACACCGTAGTGGGCACCCAGTCCGCCAGTGAACAGGCCATAGCCGTAGGCCACGGAGAAGATGTCGTTGCGGGTGACGCCGAAGGCCGTGAGACAGCGGGCCATACACTCGCTCCACACACCGATATCCTTTCGGGTGTAGCCCACGATGGTGGGGTTGCCGGTGGTTCCCGAGGAGGCGTGCACGCGGATAATCTCGCTCTGCGGCGCTGCCTGCAGGCCGAAGGGGTAGTTGTCGCGCAAATCCTTCTTAGTAGTGAAGGGCAGCTTGCGAATGTCCTCTATCGTCTGGATGTCGTCCGGACGAATGTCCAGTTCCTGTAGCTTGTTGCGATAGAACGGCACGTTGTGATAGACGTATTCCACTATCTTGTGCAGTCTCTTACCTTGCAGGGCGCTCATTTCGTCGCGGCTCATGCACTCTTTGTTCGGGTTCCAAATCATACTCTGTCGGTTGTTTTTGTTTTTAGTGTCAGGTGTTTTGTTGGTTTATGCTGTTACTTGCATAATGTCTTAGGGGTGCAAAAGTACAACAAATCTTGAACCTGACAAAGAAAAAGCATCGTTTTTTTACGATTCGCCCCTTGAAACGCGCCTTCAGCGGGTCGTGGTTTCAAGGGGCGGTATTCATTTCTTCAGCCTCAGCTTCAGGCCTACTGTGACCATCCGGCCAGGCGAATAGAGAGCGTATCGGCGGTTGCTGCTGTCAATGCGGCAGTCGGTGCGGTCGAATAGATTGTCTATGCCTATGCTCGGCTCTACGAATGCCCAGCGGGTACAGTCAAAGGAATGTGATGTGTTCAGATTCCACAGTCCGAATCCCGGTGCGTCTTCGTAGCTGGTATAGTATGTCTTCGACTGAAGGCGCCCGTTCAGGTTGACGTTCAGGGCGTAGCGCCGCCATGCGTGGTGGTAGTTCACGGCTACCGTTGCGGCATTGCGGATGCTGCGTTCCATGACGGTCCACTGGCCATTGGCCTTCGTGCGGGCATAAGTCCAGGCATAGTTAGCCGAGACGTTCAGACCGGGCAGCACGTTGGCCGAGACATTCAGCAGCAAGCCTTTCACGTCGCCCTTGTCACTGTTCTGATAGAGCGAGTAGCGCTGCAGCTGCGCTGCCTGCTGTGCCGTCATCTCCGGGAACTCGTTCTGGAGCATGGCCAGCGACTGTTCATCGACGTCAATGTCGTGGCGCACCACCATGTCGCGGATGCTGTTCATGTAGCCCGTCAGGCTGACGGCCAGTTCCTTCGTGCGGTATTCGGCGTTCAGCGCCACATAGTGGCTCCTCTCAGGATCCAGGTCGCGGTTTCCGAAGGTGATCTGCGCCTTTCCTCGGTTCACGGAGAAGTAATGATAGTATAGCTCATCGAGCCCCGGTGCACGGAATCCCGCCGAGTAGGTGGCCCGCACATTGACGGGCCCAAGGCTGTACATGAGCGATGCCTTCGGTGCCAGGTTGTTGCCGAAGTCCTTGTGGTAGTCAAGGCGCGTGCCCACGGTAGCCGTCAGCATTCCGCTGCCGATGGCCAGTTGCTGTTCGTGCTGGGCGTAGTAGGCCAGGGTATATGCCTCCTGATTGATGTTACCGCTCGTGGCCATGAGCTTGTCGAGATGCCAGTCGGATCCAATGATGGTTGTTCCCTGGGGGAGCAGGCCCAGTATGGCCTTCACCTGACGCTCGATGGAGCGCTGTTTCTTTGACTGCACGTAGTCACCCACTTCGTAGGCAGCCGTCTGCACGTCGTACTCCTTACCATAGCGGAAACGGTCGATAGTGATGTCGGCCTGCAACGAGTTTCGGTCATCGAACTTATAGATTCCTCCTACGTTCCAGCGCAGGCCTTTATAGCGCATCTCGTAGTCGGTGCCGCCGGCAACATCCGGGTTCGTATTGGGGCGGTCGGTGATTTTGTGGTTATAGCCCAGTCCGGCGTTGAATGCCAGTCGACGGGTGGGAGCCCACGAGAACTTCTGGCTGACGAGATTCGAGCGATAGCCGGTGAAGAGGGGTGCTATGGTGGGCTGCGTCTCTGTGTCGCTGCCTTTCTTGTACTCTTCGGTGTATGTCTGGTAGCTGTCGGCACGGTCGTGAGTGAAGGAGGTGTAGGATCCGAAGCCGTCTTTGTAGACGTCGAGGGTGACGCTCTCGGTGAGTTTCCCCTCTCCGCTGACGCGAGCGTCGTTGCTCAGGTTGACGAGTGCCGACGTGGGCTGGTCGGTGATAATGTTGATAACGCCGCCGATGGCATCGCTGCCGTAGAGTGACGAGGCAGCGCCGTCGAGCACCTCGATACGCTTCACGCGGGCCATGTTAATGCGTCCCAGGTCTACGTTGCCCGAGATGTCGCCAGTCAGTTTCTGGCCGTTGATGAGTATGAGCACGTATTTGTTGCCCAGACCGTTCAGTCGCAGGAAGGTACCCATCGACGAAGGTGCCATCGATGCCTGTGGCATCATTCGTGTCAGAGCATCCTCGATGGTGGCGATGCCCTGTTCTTGAATCTCGCGGCGTGAGAGCACGCGCACCGGCGTAGCCGTCTGCTTCAGTCGTTGGTGGTGGCCCGTTCCAGTCACCACGACGGGGTTCAGGTCGTAGTTGCGTCCCAGTGTGGTGCTGTCGACGTGTTCCATGCGGTGCACCTGCCCACATACCGTAGTTGCAGCCAGCGCCACAGCTACAGTAAGACAGACTCTTCCGTGTTTCATCGTTAGTGTATTAAAAGGTTCAGATGACGTGTAGCTCGCCCATAAGGAAGAGCAGTCCGTAGCCCAGCACCATGGAGATGATGCCGACGATGAGTCCTATGCGCGACATGTCGTTCTGCTTCACCATGTTTGTGGCGTAGGCCAGTGCGTTCGGTGGCGTGGAGATGGGCAGCACCATGGCGCTCGATGATGCGATGGCGACGCCGATGAGCACCGTTGGTGTGCCTCCGATGGCATCGAGCTTATCGCCCATGGCGGTGCAAACCACTGCCAAGATAGGCATGAGGAGTGCCGCCGTTGCCGAGTTGCTGATGAAGTTGCTCAGTCCGTAGCAGATGAGTCCTGAGAGGATGAGGATGAACACAGGCGAGAAGTCGCCGAAGGGGATGGCCTTCACGATGAGCTCAGCCAGTCCCGACGAGTTCAGTCCGTAGCCCAGGCAGAAGCCGCCAGCCACCATCCAGATGACGCTCCAGTTGATTTCCTCGAGGTCCTGTCGGTTGATGACGCCCGTCATGGCGAAGACCACGAACGGTATGAGTGCCACGGTGTAGGAGTTGATGCCCGTCACGCGGTCGAGCAGCCACAGCAGCACGGTGATGCAGAAGGTGACGATGACGATATAGGTCTTGCGGTCTTTCTTCATTGAGCTCTGTATGTTCAGCTCGATGGTCTTCTGCGAGAAGGGGAATATCTTCTTCAGGAGCACCCAGCTGATAAACATCAGCACGATGACCAGCGGCAGCATGAACATCATCCACTGTCCGAAGCCCATGCCCATGTTCAGGCCGTCGGGGTCGTTCAGGTATTTCAGTGCGATGGTGTTGGGAGGTGTGCCGATGGGGGTTCCCATGCCGCCCAGGTTGGCAGCCACGGGTATGGATAGCGCCATGGCTATGCGCCCCTTACCCTCGGGTGGCAGTTGCTTGAACACGGGGGTGAGGAAGGTCAGCATCATGGCAGCCGTGGCGGTGTTCGACACAAACATCGAGAAGAAGCCAGTGATGAGCAGGAAGCCCAGCAGCACGTTCTCGCTCTTGGTACCGAAGGGCTTCAGCAGCACTTTTGCCAATTGCGAGTCGAGGCCGGTCTTCGTGGCAGCGATAGCCAGTATGAAGCCTCCGATGAAGAGCATGATGACGGGGTCGGCAAAGGTGGCCATGATGCCCTTGTAGGAGAGCAGCGGCCCCACTTGCTCGGGGTCACACATCCACTTGATGCCCGAGTCGCTACAGAACAGTAGCATACTCACAATAATGGCCACCGACGTAGCCCAGCTCGACACTACCTCGGTAATCCACATCAGCGTGGCAAACACGAAGATGGCAATGATGCGCTGGTGAACTACCGTCAGTCCCTCAATGCCGAAGGACGCCGTGGGCATGTTCCACAGCCACAGGGTCACCAAGGCAATGATGATAATACTGATAACTTTCTTGTACGCCCTGTCGGGATGGATCTTCTGGGCGTGGTGTGCCTTATGATAGGCATCAATGAGATGGAACCCGTTAAAATTTTTGAACATAACGCTTTCTACTATTACCCCTTTTGCGGAGTATGACTACATTTTTCCCTTCATGTAAGATTAAAACAAAAGGGCATAGACGCTATCTCGCGACAGGGTCAGTCATGCCCTTTACTAACTTATATAATAATACACGTAAACTGTCGCTGCTAACCCTTGCATCGAGGGCCGACGGCTGGTTTCTTTACACAGGCTGGTCTTCTGACTTTCCTCCACCGCCAGGCGCCTTCTCGCCCAAATGGACAATGGCGTGTTGCCTGGAGGCCTTGTATTGGAGGTCACAGCTGCGGGACAGTAGGAGATTTTCACTCTCTTTCCCAATTAAGCGCGGCTAAGCGCACCTGAGCAGGCCATGCATTGCTGCATTGCGGGTGCAAAGGTACATATTTTTTTTCATACGCCAAGCGTTTCACCCGTTTTTTTTATTGTGGCGAGAAAGGTGCTTGGCCGGAAAATGGAACTATCAGGAGTGGAGCGGATTGTGAATTTTATTTACATCAATATTACTGCAATAAGGGAAGTAACGCTTTAAAGGTCGAAAAGCACCGCTTTTAAGACAAAAAAGCACCGCTTCTCCACCCTCAAAGCGGTGCTTTTCTAAAAACCTTACAGTGCGGCAGTTTTCGCGAATTAGAATTTTGTTTACATCTCACCATCCCCGAGCAAGTCGTTGCCATGTTTAGAATGCAGACAGTAAGGCTACAGAAGCAGCATGACGAGAAGGGGAATGCTGACCATCGATAGCAGCGTGGTGATGAAGGTGACCTCGGTGATGAGCGTGGTGTCGCGGCCGTAGCGCAGGCACAGGATGGTGCCATAGGTGGCCACGGGCATGGCAATGACTACGGTGTTGATGCCCACCACGAAGGGCGAGAAGCCGAGGGCGGTGAACAGGAAGTGGACAGCAAGGGGCAACACGGCCAGGCGCATCAGCGTGGTGGCATAGACGGTGGCGTTGCCCAGCATGGCCCGCAACGGCAGGTGCGACATCGACGAGCCGATGATGAGCAATGCGGCTGGCACGGTGATGTTGCCTATCATGGTCAGCGGCTGGCTGATGAAAGCGGGAATGCGGTCTATCTCCAGGGCAACGATGAGCATGGTGAGATAGGCCGACAGCATGGGCGTGCTGTAGAGCACCTTCTTCTGGAACCGGGGCCCGTCGACCTGGTTCCTGCCCGTCACAAGCATGGTGCCCACGGTGAAGACTGCAAACGTGTTGACCACATTGAGCACAGCGGCATAGAACACCGCCTCGCGGCCGAAGATGGAGGCCACCACCGGATAGCCCATGAACCCTACATTGCCAAACATAAGTGCAAAGCCCACCACGCCCTCATCGGTCTTGCGGCGGGTGAGGTAGCGCGGCAGCCACAGGGCAGCGCCGGTGAGCACCACATAGGTGACCACGCTGATGGCCAGAAGGGGAAGAATGAAGCGGCGGTCGGGCAGAACACCCGTCATGGCCGACGAGAGGATGAGCGCCGGGCAGGTGATGTCGATGACAAGGCGCGACAGACGTTTGTCGAACGTGCCCCCCATATAGCCCAGCTTTCCGGCTAAGAATCCCACCACGACAATGGCGAGAAGAGTCATCATAACAGTGAACATGGGTGCAAAGGTACAAAATAATTCGTCAATCGTCACTCGTAATTCATAATTATTTTCTACCTTTGCACCCACGAAAGAAAACAAAGTGCTTATGGAAATAAGGATTCAGAGTATAGAACACATACGCGAGGCAGCCCGACAGTTCATCAGCCAGATGGGCCATAGCACCGTATTCGCCTTCTACGGCAAGATGGGAGCTGGAAAAACCACGTTCATCAAGGCTGTGTGTCAGGAACTGGGCGTCGACGATGTCATCACGTCGCCCACCTTTGCCATCGTGAACGAATACGGCACGCCCGACGGCCCACTCTACCACTTCGACTTCTACCGCATCAAGAAGCTGGAGGAGGTCTACGACATGGGCTACGAGGAGTATTTCTACAGCGGTGCCCTGTGCTTCATAGAATGGCCCGAGCTGATAGAGGAGCTGCTGCCCGGCGACGCCCTGTGCATCAGCATTGAGGAGCTGCCCGACGGCTCACGACTGGTGACGACCGGCAACCGTGCTGCTACAGAAACGGCGTAATACCCTGACTAACCTGAGAACAAGACGACTATGGCATTGATTAAATCATACCGCGGCCTTTCGCCCAAATGGGGAAAGGACTGCTATTTCAGCGAGAACGCCACGATTGTGGGCGATGTGACGATGGGCGACGAATGCAGCATCTGGTTCGGAGCCGTGGTGAGGGGCGACGTGGCCCCGATAACAATGGGCAACCGCTCGAACGTGCAGGACGGCGCCGTGGTGCACGTGACGAACACCACCGGGCCCACACACATTGGCAACGACGTGACGATAGGCCATTGTGCCTGCGTGCACGCCTGCACCATTCACGACGGAGCACTCATCGGCATGGGGTCGACCATACTCGACGGAGCCGAGATAGGCCAGGGAGCCATCATCGCCGCCGGCGCACTGGTGCTGCAGAACACAAAAGTGGGCCCCCACGAGCTGTGGGGCGGTGTGCCGGCCAAGATGCTAAAAATGGCAAAGCCCGGCATGGCCGAAGCCTATGCCGAGCATTACGTAGGGTACGCCAAGGAATATCTGGCGGAGGAGTAAGCGCTACTTATTCTTCAGGTAGTACTCTGCAGCGGCCTGAACGTTCTTCTTCACAGCATCGCTCGAGAAGGTGGCACCCGTGCGGCCGTCAACCTTCGTAGTCATCACCTTCTTCACGGCCATGCCGTCCCACTTGGTCTCCAAGTGCTTGGCACAGGCCTTCCAGTAGCGGGGAGTCTCCTGATTGGGCAGGAACTCCACCTTCTGAATCTTGTTGCCCTTGATGTAAACCTTCAGGGGCGTGGGGCCTTCGTAGCCCACCACATCCTTGCACAGGGTGGTGGTGTTCACTACGTAGACGCCGTTCTCGACAGTCATCACGCCGTCGTTCTTCTTTCCGCTGGTCAGTGCCAGGGCCAACAGCACACAGGCACATGCAATCAATGTCTTTTTCATTTCCTTTCTTACTTTGTTATGTCGTTTGTCATTTCTCTACCAATATGCGGGCATCGACGGCAGTAATGCCCTGCTCGTCGGCCAAAAGCGGGTTGATGTCCATTTCCTTGATCTCGGTGGCAAACCGAAGCAGGGTGCTCAGCCGCACGATGACCTCAGCGTATTTCTGGATGTTGATGCCCTTCTGGCCACGCGTGCCCTTCAGAATCTTGTAGCCACGCAGCGAGTGGATCATGGAGTAAGCCTCCTCGTAACTCAGCGGTGCCAGGCCCGAGCTGACGTCCTTCAGCACCTCGACAAAGATGCCGCCCAAACCACAGAGCACCACATGGCCGAAACGCGGCTCGTACTTTGCACCTACGAACAGCTCGGTGCCCTGAATCATCTTCTGCACCATCACGGCAGTGGCATCCTGAATCTGCATCATGCGGTCAAACTCGGCACAGAGCACCTCCTTCGAGCGGATGTTCAGGGCCACGCCGCCCACGTCGCTCTTGTGCACAGGTCCCACAACCTTGGCCACCACGGGGTAGCCCACCTTCTCGGCGAAGGCAGTTACTTGGGCCTTGTCGGCACTGACATACTCGGGCACCGTGGGAATGCCGGCAGCCGAGAGCAAGTCATGAACGAAACTGGGGGAAATATAGCCGTTGGTGTCAAGGCCATCGATGATACGGCGTATGCGCGGCACGTCCACGCCGTTGATAACCACGTTCTGGTCGGCGGGGGCGGGAGTCTTCATAATCTGCGTCAGGGCCGTGGCCAAGGTCACCTCGTCGCTGAAGTTCACGTGTCCTTTCTGCAAGAACTCCTGCACTTCGGGACCGGCAGTACTGACGCTGGGCAGAATGGGGAAAATGGGCTTGTGGCACTCGCGAATCTTCTTGTCGAGCACGTCGTAGACCTCGAAGATCTTTACCAGGCCGGGGGTGCCGAATATCACGGCGATGGCATCGATGTTGTCCATCTGCTCGCAGTAGTCTATGGCTATGCCCAGATGCTCGGCAGTGCCAGTAGCCAAGATGTCGATAGGGTTGGCAACACTGCTGCCAGGCAGGAGCTTCTGCTTCAGCTCGTCGGCAAGGGCACCGGTGAGCGGGGGAACCTGCATACCGCCTTTAGAGAGGGCGTCGGTGAGCATCACGCCTGGCCCGCCAGCATGGGTGACAATGGCGAAATGAAGCGTCCCTTCCTTGTGGAGAGGCTGCGGCAGACTTAATATGCAGCCCACGGTGGTCAGCTCTTCGCGACTGAAACAACGCACGATGCCAGCCTTGCGGAAGAGGGCCTCAACGGCTGAATCGGACGAGGCGATAGCACCGGTATGGCTGCTGGCAGCACGACTGCCTGCTGCCGACGAGCCGGCCTTGATGGCGGCAATGCGGCAGCCCTTGCGTATGAGGCTCGTGGCGTGGTAGAGCAGCTTGTCGGGGTCGGCAATGTTCTCAATGTAGAGCAACTTCACTAACGAGTCGTGCTCGGCATCGAAGTGCTCGTCCATGTACTCCAGCACCGACTCGATGCCTATCTGTTTGCCATTGCCCACGCTCCACACCGAATTGAACTGAAGGCCCTTCGTCACGGCACTCTCGAGTATAAAGACTGCCGTCGCGCCACTGCCACTGATGAAGTCAACGCCCTTGGGGTTGAGCTGGGGTATGGGTTTGGTGAATACTGAGTGATGGTGGCGCGTCAGCAGGCCTATGCAGTTGGGGCCAATAAGGGCGCAACCATACGCTTCGCACACGTCAAGAATCTGCTGCTCCATCACGGCACCCTCGTGGGTCTCCTCGCTGAAGCCTGCAGAAATAATAATGAACGCGCGTACATTCTTCTCTTTAGCCAGCAACTCGACATATTGCGGACAGAAACGTGCCGCCACCACAAGGATGGCAAGGTCGGTGGGAGGCAGCTCCTTCGCATCGTGGAAGGCTTTGATGCCCTGCACATCGTCCTCCTTGGGATTCACAACACGCAACGTGCCGCTGAAACCGCCTTGCAGCAGATTCCGCACCACAGCGCCTCCGGGCTTGTGCACGTTGTTCGAACCACCTACGACGACGATGCTCTCTGGTTCAAGCAATTGCTTGTTGATCATAGTAAAATTTTGACGGTAACGCCATTTAATGGTTTAATCTGAGGGCAAAAGTACAAAACATTTTTGGAATATCCGCAGAAAATGGGAAAAATTAACTTTGTGACCCGGAAGAAAAAAAAGAAACGGTTTCCTTTGTATTTCGCTTAAATCTTAGTAATTTTGTACCCCGTATGGGAAAGATTATCATTGCAGGCATTGGGCCTGGCAGCAAGGAAGACATCACGCCCGCTGTGCTGGAAGCAGTGCGCGGAGCAGATGCCGTCGTGGGGTACAAGCAGTACTTCCAGTTCATAGCCGACTATGTAAAACCGGGCAGCGAGTGCATCGACACGGGAATGAAGCAGGAGCGTGAGCGAGCAGAGCAGGCCTTCGCACTGGCCGCACAGGGGAAGACGGTGGTAGTCATCTCCTCGGGCGATGCCGGCATCTACGGCATGGCACCGCTCATCTATGAGATGGCACACGAACAGGGCACGGACATCAGCATCGAAGCCCTGCCCGGCATCTCGGCGTTCCAAAAGGCGGCTTCACTTTTGGGAGCGCCCATGGGTCACGACTTCTGTGTCATCTCGCTCTCCGACCTGATGACTCCATGGGCAGTGATAGAACGGCGCATTGTGGCTGCCGCCACAGGCGATTTCGTCACCGCCGTCTACAACCCCAAGTCGCACGGCCGCTACTGGCAGCTGTACCGGCTGAAGGAACTCTTCCTAAAGGAGCGCAGCGCCGACACGCCGGTGGGCTATGTGCGACAGGCGGGACGGCCAGAACAGGAGGTGACCGTCACCACCCTTGCCGCCTTCGACCCTGAAGAGGTTGATATGTTCACCGTCGTCCTCATCGGCAACTCCCAGTCGTATGTCAGCAACAAGAAGTTCATCACTCCACGCGGCTATTATAATGGGAAGGCAGGAAGCCTAACGCTCAAGATGGGGCAGCAGATTATGATGGAATCGTTCAGAACCATCGAAGGCGAGCTGAACCGACACGACTACCCCCTGGGGCACAAATGGGCGTTGCTACACGCCATCCATACCACAGCCGACTTCGACATGGAGAACATTCTCCATACGGATGATGAGGCTGTGGAACGACTCTACGCCAAGGTGGTGAAAGGTGAACTGAAGACCATCGTGACGGACGTGACGATGGTGACGAGCGGCATCCGCAAGGGAGCCTTGCAGCGCCTGGGCCTTGAAGCAAAGTGTTATCTGCAGGATGCACGTGTGGCCGATTCAGCCTCGGCTGACAATATCACTCGCACGCAGGCCGGCATTCGCCTCGCCGTGGAGGAACATCCCGACGCCCTCTTCGTCTTCGGAAACGCTCCAACGGCCCTGATGGAGCTCTGCGACCTCGTGCGCAAGGGGAAGGCTTGTCCCGCCGGCATCATCGCCGCCCCCGTAGGATTCGTCCATGTCTGCGAAAGCAAGCACATGGTGAAACCATTCAAAGACATTCCCAAGATAATCGTTGAGGGCCGGAAAGGCGGTTCGAACCTCGCTGCCACACTTGTCAATGCCGTCTTGGCCTTCGATGATGCTGCCCAGCTGAAGCCAGGACGCGACCTGTAAGGAAGGAAGAGTGAAAAGTGAAGAGTGAAGAATTTGCTACCGCTATGAAGTTTATCGTTATCGGCATTACGGATGACCCTCAGCCGTGGTTTCCTCCCGAGGTACAGGAAATCATCCATAACGGGCGGCTCTTCTCCGGGGGCAGACGCCATCACGAGATTGTTGCCCCCATATTGCCCGATGACGCAAAGTGGATAGACATCACCGTGCCCCTTGATGATGTCTTCAAACAATACCAAACGCTCGCTTCACGCCCATCATCCCCCACCCCTCATTCATCATCCCCCACCCCCCATTCCACGTTTCCCGTTCCTGAAATCATTGTCTTTGCCAGCGGCGACCCGCTGTTCTTTGGTTTTGCGAACACCATTCGACGCAAGATGCCAGAGGCAGAGATAAGGATTTTCCCCGCCTTCAACTCGCTACAGACTTTGGCCCACCGCCTCGTCATGCCTTACCACGACATGCGCATTGTGTCGCTCACCGGACGGCCTTGGCACGAGTTCGACCGGGCGTTGATAGAGCGTGAGCCGAAGATTGGCGTGCTGACCGATCGCGAGCACACGCCGGCCGCTATCGCACAAAGGATGATGGACTACGGCTACACCTATTATAATATATATATAGGCGAGCATTTGGGCAATCCTGGCGAGGAGCGAGTCTCGGTGCTGACGCTCGAGGCGACCGCCAAACAGGAGTTCAGCCAGCCCAACTGCGTCATTCTGAGTTGTAAGCCAGGCTCCGCGGAAGCAAGTTCTACGCCTAAGCCCTTCGGCCTTCCCGACTCATCGTTTGCGCTGCTCGACGGCCGTGAGAAGATGATTACCAAGATGCCGATACGACTTCTTACGCTTCAGGCCCTCGACCTGCCGTCGAAGCATGTCCTTTGGGACATCGGTGCCTGCACTGGCAGCGTCAGCATCGAGGCACGCCTGCTCTTCCCCCATCTGCACATTGTTGCCTTCGAGGTACGCCCTGAGTGCGAGTCCATCATCCACGAGAATGCCCGCCGCCACGGTGCCCCAGGCATAGAGCTGCACACAGGAGACTTCCTTAGCTTCGAGTTTGGCAGTGTAGCAGCAGACTCTGCCCCCTCCGCTCTCAGCTCCACCCCAAAGCCCGACGCCGTCTTCATTGGCGGCCACGGCGGCCGACTGAAGGAGATCATGGAGAAGGTGCTCAGCGTGCTTGCTCCTGGCGGCATCATCGTGATGAACAGCGTCACAGCCCCAAAGGTCACGCGCGACAGCCGCCAACTGTGGGATGAGGCCTGCCGTGAGCTCGGTCTGCATCAGGAGTCCCCCCTTCATGTCCAACTGAACGACAATCATCCCATAACCATACTACGATGCAAAAGATAGGAATCATCCAGATTAGCGAAGAAAGCAAATCAATAGCCCAAACACTCATGCGTGAGCTGAACGCCGTAACGATAGATCGGACAGACGTCGGCAAACGCTGGAATCAGTTCGATGCCTTCGTCTTCATCGGAGCAATGGGCATCTGCGTGCGTACCATTGCCCCTTATGTCAACGACAAGCACGAAGACCCCGCCGTGGTCTGCATCGACTCACTGGGCCAGAACGTCATCTCGGTGCTCAGCGGCCATGTGGGCGGCGCCAACGATCTGACACGCGACATTGCCGCCATCATTGGCAGCCATGAGGTCATCACCACCCAGAGCGACAACGCCCAACTCTGGGCACTCGACACCCTGGAGCAGCGCTTCGGATGGCCCGTAGCCAGCGACATTGACGACATGGACGACTGCATCTTTGCCTTCGTCAACCGCTTGCCCACAGCCCTGCTCTTAGAAGCCCGTGACGAGGGGACAGACTATCTGGAGGCGACGATGCCCGCCCATGTCACCCTGATCAACGACATCAGCGAGGCCGACCCCAGGAAGTACCGGTTGCTCATCATCGTCTCGCCCTACATCCGACGTGCGCCGAGAGAGATGCTCGAGCTCCACTTCGTCCCCATGGTGGGCACCATTGGCTTCGGACTGGCCCATCATCCCGACGACTATGAAATTATCTACGACCAGATAGACCAAGCCTTTGCCGACCGGGGCGTGCTGCCCTGCGCCTGCCGCTACTGCACCGTCGACGTGAAGCGCGACGAGGAGTTCTGCGCCATGCTGGAAGAAGAATACGAGCAGCCGGTAACATACTTCACCGCTGAGGAGCTGGCCAAGGTCGACGTACCCAATCCCAGCCCTACGGTGGCCAAGCACGTCGGCACGCCCAGTGTCTGCGAGGCAGCTGCCATCCTCGGCTCCAACCACGGCAAGCTCATTATCCCCAAGGTGAAGGGGAAGGACTGGACGGCAGCACTCGCCATCGACTATTGTCATCTACGCGAGCAGCAGGGCCACATCGAGATTGTGGGTGCCGGCCCCGGCGACCCCGACCTTGTGTCAGTGCGTGGCCGCAAGATGCTGGAGCGGGCCGACCTGATACTCTATGCTGGCTCGCTGGTGCCCAAGGCGCTGACCCTCTGCCACAAGCCGGGTGCCGTGGTGCGCTCTTCGGCCGACATGACCCTTGAGGAGCAGTGTGCACTGATGAAGGAACACTACGACCGCGGCCACTTCATCGTTCGTCTGCACACAGGCGACCCCTGCATCTTCGGTGCCATTCAGGAGCAGATGGCTTTTTTCGACCACGAGGGGATGCGCTACCACATCACACCCGGCATCAGTTCGTTCCTTGCCGCTGCCGCCGAACTGCGCTCGCAGTTCACCATCCCCAGGCGCACGCAGACCATCATTCTGACCCGAGGCGAAGGCCGCACGCCAATGCCCGAGAAGGAGCAGCTGCACCTGCTGGCCCGTAGCCAGAGCACAATGTGCATCTTCCTCAGCGCCGCCATCGTCGACGATGTGCAGGCACAGCTCCTGCAGCACTACCCCGCTGACACCCCCGTGGCCGCCTGCTACCATCTCACCTGGCCCGATCAGCAGATATTCCGCGGACAGCTGAAGGACTTGGCCCGTCTTGTCCACGACAACCACCTCACCCTCACCACCATGATTGTGGTGGGCGAGGCCATCGACAACCGCCGCGGTCTCTCCGAGCTCTACGACAAGAACTTCACCCACCTGTTCCGCAAAGGCAAAGAAGAATAAGCAGCACAAGGAGAAAAAAAGGCGAAAACCTTTGCCCGTTTGAGAGAAAATGCCTAAATTTGCACGTTGAAGGCTGCCAACGCCTTCTGATACGCGAAACGACAAACTAAACACCTAAATAAATGAACGAGACGTATTCACCTTACTTTAACCCCGAACTCGAGACCATGACGCGCGAGCAGATTGAGGCCCTCCAGTTGGAACGCCTTAAGAAGACCGTGCGCCACTGCATGAACAACGAGTTCTACCAGAAGAAATTCAAGGAGGCAGGCATCACGCCCGACGACATCCAGACGCTCGCGGACGTGAAGAAGCTACCCTTCACCACGAAGCAGGATTTGCGCGAGACCTACCCCTTCGGTATGTCGTGCGTACCCCTGCGCGACTGTGTGCGTCTGCACTCTTCGTCGGGCACCACAGGCAACCCCACCGTCATCCTTCACACGAAGAAAGACCTCGACGAGTGGGCAAATCAGGTGGCCCGCAACCTGTGGATGGTGGGCCTGCGCCCCGACGACGTGTTCCAGAACTCCAGCGGCTACGGCATGTTCACCGGCGGTCTGGGCTTCCAGTACGGCGCCGAGAAGCTGGGTATGCTCACCGTGCCTGCTGCCGCCGGCAACTCCCTGCGGCAGATCAAGTTCATCAAGGACTTTGGCACCACGGCCATCCACGCCGTGCCGTCGTATGTCACCCGTCTCTACGAGGTGATGCGCGAACAGGGCGTTGACCCGCGCCGCGACACGAAGCTGAAGGTGCTGGCCATCGGTGCCGAGCCTCACAGCGAAGAGCAGCGCAAGCGCATTGAGGACATGATGGGCGTAAAGGCCTACAACTCGTTCGGCATGAGCGAGATGTGCGGCCCTGGCGTGGGCTTCGAGTGCCCCGAGCAGAACGGTCTGCATTTCTGGGAGGACTACTACATCGTGGAGATAGTAGACCCTGAGACGCTGGAGCCCGTGCCCGACGGCGAGATTGGCGAGCTGGTGCTCACCACCCTCTGCCGCGAGGCCATGCCGCTGCTGCGCTACCGCACGCGCGACCTCACCCGTGTCCTTGGCCGCACCTGTCCCTGCGGGCGCAACCACATCCGCCTGGACCGTATGCGTGGCCGCTCGGACGACATGATGGTGCTCCGCGGCGTGAACATCTTCCCCATACAGATAGAGAAGATCCTGATGCAGTTCAAGGAGTTGGGCAACAACTACCTCATCACCCTGACCACCGACGAGGACAACGACAACATGACCGTCGAGGTGGAGCTGGCCCAGATGTTCACCGACGACTACAGCCGCCTGCAGCAGCTGAGCAAGGACATCACCCGCGCCCTGAAGGACGAGATCTTGCTCACGCCACGCGTAAAACTCGTGCCACGAGGCACGCTGCCCGTCAGCGAGGGAAAGGCCGTGCGTGTGGTCGACAAACGAAAAGTATACCAGTAACTTAATTGCAAAAACCATGACTATTCATCAGTTATCCATTTTCATCGAGAACCGCTCGGGCACACTCATCAAGGTGCTCGAAGTGCTGAAGGAGCAGAAGATCCAGATTATCGCCTCCACCATTGCCGACACGGCCGAATACGGCATCTACCGACTCATCTGTTCGGAGCCCCTGCGTGCCTACGAGGAGCTGAAGAAGGCCGGTGTGGCCGTTGCCTTGAGCGATGTGCTGGCCTTGGAGCTCGACGACGTGCCCGGCCGCTGCGCCGATGCCGTAAAGATGTTCAGCGATGCCGGCATCAGCATTGCCTACATGTACACGTTCCTCTACAACGGCAAGGGCATCCTGGTGTTCCGTACAGACAACCGCGAGAAAGCCCGCGAAACTATCATCCTGAACAATCTGAAGTTCATTGCCGAGCAGGATTTGAGCAAGTGGGTGTAAAGCGAATTATTACTGTCAGCAAAAACTAAAATTGCTGAGCAGCAATGCCCCACCCGTCTCCCTTCCCTTCACGGGGAGGGGAGACGGGTGGGGTCTCTAATATCATGTCATCGAAGACAGATACTGACTGCCCGCAATATAAATGAAATGCCCACGCATCTAATATCATGCTATCGAAGAAAGATACTAACCCCACCCACGGCCCCTCCCCTACAAGGGATGGGAGTGACTGCGCGTAGTCTTCAGAGGTTAGAGGCACAGATACGGTTAGAGCCACATTAGAGGAATAGATACGATTAGAGCAAATTTTGGGGCTTAGATATGGCCTGAACTTCTGGATGAACTGACAACAAAACAAATTCAGGACAATGAATGGTGATTAGCGGAGAATTATAAAGAAAATTTACTCCCCGAAAACGGCCTGACGTTACTTCCGTGAGAGTATTCTAACACTTAAAAACAGTTTCAGGGCCGCTGAACTATTAGTTCAACGGCCCTGAACCGTTAGTTCAGCGGCCCTGAACCACTTGTTCCAGACCGCCGTGAAACTCTCAAGACTACGCCTCATCGTCCGAAAACATCTGTGGTAAAAGGGGAAAAGGGAATATTACAAGAATCACAACAGAATTTACGGACTTTACGGATTTTACGGGTTAAACAGACTGCATAAGTTACTGATTATCAATGTATCTTAAGTCCATTTAACCCATAAAATCCTTTTTTTGTTAATCAATCTTGTGTTTTGACAAGCTGGCTTTTTTCCGTTCCTTTGCACTGCGGGCTTTCAGGCTGCGTGTCGTTGTAAGGATTTTTCAGCGTTATCAGATAAGCGAGAATGCCACGTCCATCATGTGTGTGAACGTGTTTTGGCGCTCCTCGGCCGTGGTCACCTCGCCTGTGAGCAGATGGTCGCTGATGGTGAGGATGACCAGCGCGCGGTTGCCCGAGCGG
>JAILPA010000120.1 GCA_024690505.1 Prevotella sp. | reverse complement strand
TCCGATTCCCCGCCAGCGTTAGAACGGTGCTGCTCCGCCTGTTGGCATTGCAAATGGCAGTGCGCCGCCGCCTAAGCGACCGCTTGCGCTGCTACCGCTTCCGCTCCTTCCGCCTCCGTCATTACCTGAACTTGCCATGAGTAATTAAGGATTTGAAGGGTTTGGCCGCTCACTTGTCAGACGTTTCTCGAAACCTTCCCATGAGGAACGGCTTGTCACGGCATGGTTTATCGTCTGGAAGCTCTCAAAGAGTATGTCGTATGTCTCATCGTAGAAGTCATAGAGCGCAGGGTTTTCCTCGATGGTCATCTGTTCAACGTTGCCGCTGCTTCTGAGGTTTGCCGATGCGTGAATGACTATCTTCTTACCTCCGAGCGATTCAAAGTGGCACGTCTTCGTGTGTATTCGTGTCACTCCCATCTGGAAGCGGTTGTCGATGTCGAGCTTCTTGTAGATGTAGGGCACAATCTCGCGCCTTTCGTGTCCGTAGAAGTAGTCGCTCACCATCAGCCGCAAGTTGTCGATGAATCCGAGCGTCATTAGCAGGTAGAGCGAATCGACGTTCTCTTTCGACATACTGAGTGTGCCGATGGTCATCTTCACCGCCTTGCAATTATTATGTCGCAGGAATGCCTCGATGAAGTCGCCAAAGATGAATGAGCCGCTGACAAACATGTCGTACCTCATACCAGACTTGAACTTAATGTCCCTTGCAAGTGCTTCTGCATTGTCGTATCTCACGCAGGCAGTTGGCATCCGTGCCGGTCGTGGTCTCATGTAGCGCACGTCGGTGTTATTGTCTTCGCGGTCGTAGTCGAATAGGTCGAGATTCAAGTTTTCCGTGTCGATGTCTGGTGTGTCGAATCCTAAGTCAGTGTCAAACTCAGGCAGTTGTATTTCGGGTACATATAATTCCTCGCCGAATGCGTTCACGGCTTTTTGCCGTTTTTTCTTCGATATTGCCATAAAATTCGTTTAATTCGTGAAATTCGTGGTCGTTTACTTCTTCTTCATGATCTTCGCCCTCATCTGAATGTTCTGGATGTATTGAGCAGCCTTCACGTCGCCCTTCATCGCCATGTTCAGGATGTTCGTGGCTATCGCCTCCTGCTTGGTCATCGGCGAGCCGTCCGGCTTGGTCATCATCGTGCCGTCCTTCAGCACCACGGGCGTATCCAGCTGCGAGAGCAGATACTCCTCCATTGTCTGTTGTTCTTCTTGTTTTGCCATAGTCGTTTATTTGATTCCGTCAATAAATTCGTTGAGTGCGTTGGTGGCATCCTGGCCACCCTTGTCCTCGGGCTTGGCTGCTGCCTTGGCCGCTGTGCCTCCGAGTGCCTTGGCGTAACTCAGGCAGAGCATCTCCTGCTGATAGAGCAGTCCGCAGAGGGGGTGCTGCTTGGTGGTCATCTGACCGGTGCTGCCAACCTCTACGATGGTTACACCGTCTTTCAATATCTCATCGCGGTACTTGTCGCGTATCTCCAGCGCATTCGCATAGTTGCGGATGGTGAGGTTCAAGTGGTCGGGCACCTTGCCGCCATGATCTGCGCGGACCTGTGCCCGGATGTCCTTGATATAAGTCTGTGCTTTTGCCATTATGTATAGTGTTTGTTTAATCGTTCAGCATCATGGGCATGATAAGCATGGTTAGTTCCTCGCCCTCGTAGATGGTATCGACGGGGGTGATGGTGAGTGCACGGCTGGGGTCGGTGAAGTGGATGTCGACGTTAATCTCGGGCACCATTGCCAACAGTTTGATAACGTTGTCGGCTTTCACGCCGATGTTCATCGGGTGAGCTTCGGGATATTCGATGGCGATGCGGTCGTTGGCTGCTGCCGAGATGTCCCAGTCCTCAGCGTAGAGTGTCATCGTTTGATCGCTGCCGATAGCCATCTTCACCAGTCGGCTTGCCTCCACCGTAAAGTTGGCCACGTTGCGCATGGCTGCGAGCATCTGCTGGCGGTCGGCTGTCAGGTGGTGCGGCGGGTTCTCGGGTATCACCTTCATGTACTTGGGATAGGTACCCTCGATGATGCGGAAAACCAACGATACGGGACCTTGCTCGAACGATGCCAGGCGCTCGCCGAACTCCACCTTGATGTCGTCGCTGCCGGTGAGTGTCTTTGGCAGCAGTTTGGCCACCTTCTTAGGCATGATAAACGAGCCCGTGGGATTGTCCACCTGCTCGGCATTGCGGATGAGCATGTGCCCTTCTGATGCCACAATGTTGAGCGCCTCTTTGGTCTGCTCGAAGAATACACCGCACATGATGGGTCGCAGCTCGTCGTCGGCCACAAAGCTCACCGAGCGCTTCATCACTCGGCTCAGCATGCTGGCCTCCAGCGTCCACTCGGTTGTCACGTCGTTGTGCCATGTTGGGGTGGGGTACTCGTTATGGTCCAGCAGTGGCAGCTGGGTGGTGCCCGTCTGGTGTTTCAGTTCCAACTTCTCCAGTGTCATGTCCACGTCGATGGTTAGCGGCTGGTCCTTCAGCTCGGCCAGCGCCTTCTTCATCAGGTCGGCACTCACACAGAAGGCTCCGCTGCACTCGCACTCGTCGAGGTCTATATAGTAGTGCAACCACACCTCGCCATCGCTACCCGTCAGCGTCAGCCGTTTCTTGGGCTCATCGGCCATACACAGGATGTCGTCCAGAATCGGCAGCGCGTTCTTCTTGTTAATCACTCGGCAGATGTTCTTCACTGCCATCTCCAGTCTCTTCTTCGGGATAATAATCTTCATAGTTCCTTTGTGTTTAATTATCTATTATTTCCTTTGTTTGAATAAGTCCTTATAGTGTTTCAACTCTTGTTCGAGTTCGTAGGGGTGGCGACGTTCGCGCCATGCCTCCATCGTTATCGGGTAGCGACGGCCGGGCAGCGACATCCACTTCTCCCACTGGTCGTCGCAGGGGCGGTGCAACAGTCGCTTCTGCTTGCGGTAGGCCGACGCGCTGCGCTCCACGCCCTTGGATGTGAGGGGCGGGAAGCCTTCGTGCGTGAACACGCCCAGACAGCAGTAGGCCTGCCGTTGGCCACGGGTGAGTTCCGACTGCGGACGCTTGCCCAGCAGCGGACAGCGTGAGCACCGGTCGGGCTGCTCGGGTGGCAGCTGGATTGGTGTAAAAATCGCTTTTGGCATTTTAATCGTTATTATTTTGCGTTACAAGTATATCGCGCATTTCGGCTACCTTGCGCCGTT
>JAILPA010000089.1 GCA_024690505.1 Prevotella sp. | reverse complement strand
CTGACAACGGTCAGGACAACGCTGCCGAGGAGATAGCCGACTTCACCAGCAAGATCAACATGCCCCATGTCACCCTTCCAGCCTATATGCCGGAAGGCAGTACGCATCTGAGGGTCAAGTAGACGTGAGACCTCTAAAAGCCCCCACATAAACAACAGAAAGGAATGGCGCAAATGCCATTCCTTTCCGTTTGAAATCAGCTGATGGCTAATGCCACCGGTGCTATTAGTCCTCGAGTACGATGGGCTTGTACTTAGGCACGAGACTCTTCATGATGCACCAGCCAATGAGGTAGGCCACGGCACAGATGCAGAAGATAATCATGTAGCCGGCGGGCTTGCCGCTGAAGCCAAGGGCATGGAGCGGAGCCTGCTTCAACTCCGCATTGTGCTGCTGGAAAGCGGCAGCCAACTTATCGCCATCGGCAGCCAGCTGCTTGAACTCCTCGCTGTGAAGAGTGTTCACCACGATCTCTGCCTTGGCTGTCAGCTCTTTGCGCTTTGCAAACTCCTCGTCGGCCGTTTTCTTGTCGCTCAAGCCCTTGAACTTCTCTTCAATAAAGCCGGCGTCTTCCTTCTGTTCCTTCGAGAGGGTCTCGCCGCTCATCTCCTCATAGATAGTGGCCTGAGTAGCATATTCATCGAAGAACGAGCCACCACGCTTACTGGCTTTCTCATACGACTTGGCTGCCTTCTCCTGATCAGGCAGTGCGCTGAACTGAGCCAGCACCTGACCATCGCCCTGTGCCAACAGTTCATTGGTAAGAACCTCCTTATAGTTCTTCACGCTCATCTCCTTGGGTTCGTCGGCCGTTGAGCCACTCAGCACGAAGCTACCGGCTGCAAACGTAAAGAGCACGCCAGACCCCATATTGATGAGGAACGAGCCAATACCACCTGCCATAGAGCCAATACCGGTAATAGTGCCGATGGTGCTCTTGGGGAACATATCACCAATGGTAGAGAAGAGATTAGCCGACCATGCCTGATGTCCTGCGCCAAGGAAACCGATGAGGATGGCAGGCCACCACACGCTGACTCCGCCCAGAGGCTGTGCCAACAGGCCCAACAGGGGGAAGCATGCAAAGATGAGCATGGCCTTCATGCGACCCAGATACGGATTCATGCCTTTTTTCTCAACGAAGTATGTAGGCAGGTAACCACCACCAATGCTGAGGAAGGTCACGATGGCATAGAGCGTCAGGATAAGCAAGATGCCCATAGCAGAGTCGCTGGTATAGCCATAAAGGTCGCTGAAGTAGGCGGGGGCCCAGAAGAGGAAGAACCACCACACACCGTCGGTCATAAACTTGCCTACGATGAAAGCCCAGGTCTGCTTGTACTTGAAACACTCCCAGAAAGGAATAGTTTTCTCCTCCTTCAGATTGCTGCGATCCTGAACCTCGGCAATATCAGCATCCTGCTCAATGTAGTTCAACTCGCCCTGGTTCACTCGCTTGTTCTTGGCGGGTTTGTCGTAGAGCCAAGCCCAGAGGCCCATCCACAGAAATCCCAGGGCACCAATGACGATGAAGGCCATCTCCCAACCCCAGGCACTGGCCAGCAGGGGAATGGTGGCAGGGGCAGCAAGGGCGCCAACAGAGGCACCGCTATTGAAGATAGAGGTGGCGAAAGCACGGTCTTTCTTCGGGAAATACTCGGCCGTCACCTTGATGGCTGCGGGGAAGTTGCCTGCCTCACCCACGGCAAGGATGAGACGGCAGGAGAGGAACAGCCACACGCTAATAGTGGTAAGGGCAACAACGCTGCCACCAGCGAGACCCAAGGCGCCCCATCCGCAGAAAGCGTGCAAGCAGGCGCCTACGCTCCACACGAAGATGGCGATGAGGTAACCTTTCTTCGTGCCCATCCAGTCGATGAACTTGCCGGCGAAGAGGTTGGCCACAGCATAGAAGATAGAGAACAAACCGGTGATAAGGCCGTAGTGGGCATCCGTCCAGTGGAAGTCGGGCGCGATGAAATCTTTCCACGTCAGGCTGAGCACCTGACGGTCCATGTAGTTAATGGTGGTTGCCAGGAAGAGCAATCCACAAATGACCCAACGAAAGTTGGACATCTTTACTGTTTGAATAGGTGTCATTGTTTATGAAGTAAGAATTTAGAGTTTAGAGTTTAGAAGTATTGCCTGCGGCAAGTAAGAAGTATGAATTTAGAAATAAGAATTAGGAAGTTGCCATATTTTTGTGTTTGGTTTTGATTATGGTGACAAGCATACGCTTGATTTCTTCGCCATCGCTAAAAATTGACTCGAATTGCCTTTTGTCTATATCGTTGACATTCTTAAGCAAACGAAGCCAGTAGAGCGTTTCGTTACATTCTTTTAAAGAAATATATGGTTTAGCCAGAAAATCATTGTCACTGATGGCACACTCGGCTTCCGAGTAATTCGCTCCTATGCTCATACCGCTACGCATCATCTGATCAACAATGTGCCTTCCCTTTTTTTCTTTATCTAAGTATCGGCATAAGTTCACAATTCTTGTTGCGAACAAAAGACACTTTTCGTCAGACATCTTGCTAAAGTCACTCATAGCGTAACTTCTAAATTGTTATATCTTACTCGCGTAAGCGATACATCTTAATTCTTAATTCTTAACTCTTAATTCCGTCATCGGATATCGATGACGGGGATGTTGTCCTTGTCGTTGTAATACAGGTTTTCGCCAGCCATGCCCCAGATGAAGGTATAATAGTAGGTGCCAGCAGCGGCATGGATGCTCCATTCGGGCGACATGATGGCCTGCTCGTTGTGCAGCCAAACCACGCGGCTCTCCTGCGGCTGTCCCATGATGTGGGCAATGGTCTGCTCCTGAGGCAGGTTGAAATAGTAGTAGGCCTCGATGCGACGACCATGGGTATGGGGCGGCATGGTGTTCCACGCAGCACCAGGGTTCAGCTGGGTCAGGCCAAGCTGAAGCTGGCAGGGGCCTTCCTCCAACACATCGTTCACAATAAGCTTGTACACCGTGCGGTTGTTGCACTCCTCCAGCGAGCCCACAGGGCCCCATACAGCAGCCTTCAGCGAGCCCTTGCGGCCATCGAGGGTCACCCATTGCGTCTTGTAGTGCTGGTGGGCGGTGGCGCTGTTTAGGTAGAACTTGGCGGGTTTAGCGGCGTCCTTCGAGCGGAAGAGCACTTCCTTGTTCACGTCCTTGTCCTTGCCAATGTGTCCACGACCAATGTAGAGGGCCTCCTTCGGAGCAAGGGCATACTCCTTGCCATCGACTATGACCACACCGTCGCCCTGGCCGCAGTTCACCACACCCAGCTCGCGGTTATATAGGAAATACTTCTCCTTGATGCCTGGGTCAACGTCGAGCCCCAGTTCCAGAAAGTTCTCCAGCTTGAGGGTTTTGTTCACGGGCATGGCGCCGCCGAAGATGAAACGGTCGTAATGCGAATAAGTTAGCAGGATGCTGTCGGGGGCCATCACCTTTTCCATCACGAAGCGCTCACGAAGGGTCTTCGTGTCGTAGGTCTTCACGTCCTCGGGGTGACAAGCCGTCTGGAACTTCACGTGCTGGGCGCCAACGAATCTGTCTGCTTCCTGGGCATTTGCTGCAGAAAACGAGAGAGCCATAGCCCCAACGATTGAAAGAAATGCTTTTTTCATCATATACATAAATTTAACATCAATACTATTATCTTTTAGAAACGAATTACCGTAATTGATCATAATTCTAATCATCAATGTAATTGCGGTAGTTGTCTTGGTTCAACAGGATGAAATCGTCATATTTGGGTAGGTAAAGATAACGCTCTGTATGGAGGCTTTCTTCGCCAAAGTTGAAAAGAATACCGCGGTGCTGCTGCGTAACACGCAGATAGTTGAAGAGTTGTGCCCTATGGTCAGAGTTTATCTCTTGAACGGATTTTAGTTCAATGACAATACCGTTATAGTAGAAATCAGCAAAATAAGTTTTCTCTAATAGTTCTCCCTTGTAATACATCCTCAGCTCTTTTTCTCGTTCCACCTCTATATTGCGATAATGGAATTCCTTGGCAAGTGATTCTTGATAGACAGCTTCAGCCATACCACGACCTAAGATGTTGTACACTTCCATAGCAGCCCCCACTATCTCATACATGTCCTTATATTCTTGGCGCGTCATCGTAGAGTATAATAGATATGGGAAAGAATTACGAATAATTACGGGAATTCGTTTCTTGTAAAAAATTATTTCGATTGGTGTTCCTCGGCCACAATGCGGCGGCGGTTCCACCACACCATAGCGATGGTGATGATGGTGAGAATGGCGGCGCCGGCATATTTCAATGCGGCAGTAAACTTATAGATAGACCATCCGAAGAGTGAGGAAGCGAAGTCCATGGCGCCTGCCTGATACTGCGTGCCGTCGCTCTTCACCGGTATATGTGCCGAGCTGTCGCCCGTTGTGGCAAACACGTCGTTGGCTGCCTTGGTAAAGTCGGGAGCCATGTCGGTCACAAAGTAAAGGCCGATGACCAGTGCAACCAGTCCGATGATGAACGTCTTCACCACGTTACCCTTGGTGTAAGGAAGGATGAGGGGGAAGAGATAGAACATGCCGGCAAGCGATGCGATGGGCAGGAACTGGTTTCCCGGCACCAGCACGGCAATGACAAGGATGACGGGAATAAGCAACACGGAGACAACGAGCGTTGTGGGATGGCCAATGACCAATGCGGGCGACATGCCGATGTGGATGGTCTTGCCCTTGAATTTCTTAGCAACCACCTCACGCGTCTTTTCCGAGATAGGCATCAAGCCGTCGATGAAGAGCTTCGTGATGCGGGGGATGAGTTCCATCACGGCACCCATCGTCACGCCCAGCAGCAGGATGTTCTTGATGATAGCGACGACAGCGTCAGAGTTCGACTTGAAGCCAGCAGCGTAAGCGCTAAAGTCCTTAAAGTGGTCAAAGTGTGACAGCACACCGATGAGCACGCCCACGATGACACCCAGCACCATCGGCTCTCCCAGCACGCCGAACTTCTTCTTCATGCCATCGGCATCGATGTCGAGCTTGGAGAATCCAGGAATCTTGTCCAACAGCCAGTTGATGCCAATGGCAAACGGCGTGAAGCTCTGGCAGAAGGGTTGCGGTATGCTGATGCCCTTCAGGTCGGGATAGTAGTTCTGGAACTTCTCAGCCGTCAAGTCGGCCATCACCAGTGTGATGATGTAGCAGACGATGGCTGCAAAATAGCCCCATGCCAGGCTGTGATCCATCAGGAAATAGACGACGGCGCCTATAAACGCGAAGTGCCAGTAGTTCCACAGGTCAATGTTCACCGTGCGTGTGCATTTCGTTATCAGCAAGAGGAAGTTGACGCCAAGGCAGATGGGGATGATCAGTGCTCCTATCAGCGTGTTGTAGGCGACGGCAGCGGCAGCAGGCCATCCCATATCGAACACGCTAAGGTCTAGTTCGAACACATTAGAGAATGCTTCAAGAGGCGCATTGAACCTGTCGGTCAGCAAGGCCGTGACAATGCCGAGCCCCACGAAGCCGATGCCTACGTAGAGGCCGCTCTTCATTGACTTTCCGAACTTCAGACCGATACACAGGCCAATGATGGTGAAGAGAATCGGCATCATTACCGGCGCTCCCATCTGATTGATGTAACTGAAAAATTGTTCCATTATCTTATAGTTTGATTTGTTTTAGCGCAGTTTGGGTGCAAAATTACACAATTTTCCTGAAACAGCCATGCAAAAAGACAAAAAACTTAATATTTGCCGCATAGTATTGTTCTAGTTTACTTCGCCCATCGTTCTTTGTTCAGTCCTGGAAATAGATGCGTTTCACGCGGTTCGATACGCTTGTCAGCACCTCATAGGCAATGGTTCCGAGCTGCTGGCTGAGGACGGTGACCGGGAGGTTCTTTCCGAATATTTCCACGCTGTCGCCCTCTTCGCAAGGGATGTCGGTGACGTCGATGAGTGCCACGTCCATGCAGATGTTGCCCACGTACTGGGCTTGCTTTCCGTTCACCAGGCAGTAGCCGCAGCGGTTGCCCAGCCGGCGGTTCAGGCCGTCGGCATAGCCTATGGGTATGGCAGCGATCACGCTGTCGCGTTCCAGTTTGCCTTTTCTGCTGTATCCCACTGTTTCCTCCTTGGGCACACGGCGCAGTTGCAGGATGGTGGTCTTCAGTGTGCTGACGCACTGCAGGGCTGAAGGGTGAGTGTTGAGGGGTGACGGGTATGGGTCCACGCCATAGAGCCCGATGCCCAGCCGGCACATATCCATCTGGCGTTCTGGGAAGTGCTCTATGCCGGCACTGTTGTCGATGTGTCGCAGTATCTTGTGGCTGAAGGCATCCTGAATCTTTTGGCTGGCTTCGTCAAAAATCCTGTATTGTGTGGCCGAGAAATTGTCGAAGTCGTCGCTGTCGGATCCCACGAAATGTGTGAACACCGAGCGCGGTATGATGGCCGACTGATGCTTCAGCAGGTCAATGAGCCGAGATATCTCGCTATCAGGGGCATTTACGTTTTTGCTATTGAATCCCAGCCGATGCATCCCCGTGTCGAGTTTGATGTGTACGGGCCATCCGGTGATGCCTTGCGCACGAGCTGCCTTGATGAGGGCGTTCATCAACCTGAAGCTGTAGACCTCAGGTTCCAGGTCATAGTCGAAAAGGGTCTTGAACGACGACATCTCAGGATTCATCACGATGATGTTCTGTGTGATGCCTGCACGGCGCAGCTCCACGCCCTCGTCGGCCACGGCCACGGCGAGATAGTCCACGCGATGGTCTTGCAGCGTCTTGGCTATCTCTACGGCTCCTGCTCCATAGGCATCGGCCTTGATCATGCACACCATCTTCGTCTCTGGCTTCAGGAACGAGCGGAAGTGGTTCAGGTTGTTCACCACGGCGTTAAGGTCTACCTCAAGGATGGTCTCGTGCACTTTTTGCTCCAGCAGTTCGGTGATGTGCTCAAAACCGAACGGACGGGCCCCCTTCAGCAGCACCACCTCGTTGCGAAGCGATGCGAACACGCTGCTCCTGATAAACTGCTCCACGTTGGGGAAGAAGTGCGAGGTGAGCGAAGAGGAAGCGAACGCCGCTGCCTGGGCCGAGATCTCCGGTCCGATGCCGATGAAGTGGTCGATGCCGCGCTCCTGCACCATGTCGGCCACCTGCGAATAGAGGTCGGCTGGCCGTTCGCCGCTCTGATAGATGTCGCTCAGTATCAGTGTCTTCTTTACCTGGTGTACGAGGTTTGACGTTTGCGGCCTGTTCTCTATCCTGCGGTTCATAAAGTCGAGGGCGATGTCGAGCGAGTTCACGTCGCTGTTGTACGAGTCGTTGATGAGCGTCAGTCCGCGCTGTCCTTCCTTCACCTCCAAGCGCATGGCAATGGGCTCCAGGCGTGCCATTCGTTCTGCTATCTCCTCGGGTGTAAGCCCCAGACAGAGAGCGGTGGCGGCACAGGTGATGCTGTTCTCGATGGCTGCCTCGCTGGAGAAGGGAATGTCGTAGCTCCCCTCTACACCTTTATATATATACGACACATGGCGGCCCTCGGTCTTCACGAACATAGGTGCATTCTCGCTGTAGCGCGACCATCCTATGCGCTCACCCTGGTACTGCGAGCGGCGTACGCAGCGGCTCACCGTGTCGTCGTCGGACGGATAGATGATGACCCGTGTATCGCGAAACAACTGCAGCTTTTCCATGCACTTCTCGTCCAAGGAGCGGAAATTCTCCTGATGAGCCGTTCCCATCGACGTCAGAACGCCTATGGTGGGCTGAATGATGTCGTGCAGGGCCAGCATCTCGCCCGGCTGACTGATGCCTGCCTCGAAGAGTGCCACCTTCGTCTGCTCGTTTAGCAACCACACCGAGAGGGGCACGCCTATCTGCGAGTTGTAGCTCTTGGGCGAGCGCGTGACTTTCATCTGCGGCATCAGTATCTGATAGAGCCATTCCTTGACCCACGTCTTGCCGTTCGAGCCAGTGATGCCCACTACGGGTATATTGAACTCGTCGCGATGGCGCTCGGCCAGCCGTTGCAAGGCAGCCAGGGGCGAGGGAACAACGAGGAAGTTGGCGCCCTCACATTGGTTCTGTGCACTGGCCTGTGGTTTCTCCTTAATCACAGCGGAACGCTCAGGGGTCAACGGCCAATGGTCGACGACGAAATTCCTCACGCCCCGGCGGTATAGCTCCTCTATGTAGCGATGACCGTCATTGCGCTGGCTGCGCAGAGCAAAGAACAGTGTCTGCTCGGGGAAGCAGAGCGAACGGCTGTCAGTCAGCAGCCAGCCTATGGTGGCAGGTGCATCGCCATATCGGCGAGCACCTATCAGGGTTGCAATCTTCTCAATGGTGTATGTCATAGTCATTTCGATTTTATTGTTCTACAATAGATTACCGCAACCACGCGTCACACGTGGCTGCAAAACTCACTTCCACATAACTAGAGCTACCGACCCTGTAACAGTTATTTATCATATCTGCTTTCAAACATTCGATAACTTTGCTTCTATATATCTAAATGTTATTCATCCGATTAACAGTAGCAGGCATAGCTTCTACTTGGACGCTGCAAAGGTACAAAGAAGCGGGCAAACGACAAAAGAAAACCTGATTTTTTATTATTCCTGCCTGCTAAGACGGTTTCCGTTTTTATAATCTCCACCCTCCACCACAAACCACATTCCGCCTCAGAGCAGATTGCGAATTTTATTTACATGGATTTGTTTACAAAATGGGAAGCACCGCTTTGAAAGTGGAAAAGTGCCGCTTTTTGACCATCGAAGCGGTGCTTTTTTGCTCTCAAAGCGGTGCTTTTCCAAAAAGCCCGTTGCGAGGCTATTTTTATAAATCAGAATTATCTTTACATTTTCACCCCTGTCAAGCTATTGCGATGCGTTCACTCTTCCGTCTGCTGGGTCTTCGGCCAGTTCACCAGGAAAACCTTCTCCGTGGCACGGGTAAGGGCGGTGTAAAGCCAGTGCAGGTAGTCGGGCGACAGCATGTCGTCGGTCATGTAGCCTTGGTCAATATAGACGTGAGCCCACTGCCCGCCCTGTGCCTTATGGCATGTCACGGCATAGCCGTACTTCACCTGCAGGGCGTTGTAGTAGGGATCGGCCTTCAGGGCTTTCCATCGGTCGGTCTGCAATGGCAGGTCGGCATAGTCGGCCATCACGCCCTCGTAGAGTTGTTCCTGCTGCTCGTGGGTCAGTGCCGGAGCTTCAGCCTGAAGGGTGTCGAGGATGACGGTTGCGGTCAGCTCGAAGGGTATGCTTTGGCCGCCGTTGTCAGTGGCAGTATCGTAGTCGGGGAAGGTCAGGGTGACATCGGCAAAGCGCAGGCCGTAGAGCTCACGCTTGTTGCGCACACGCTGCACCACACATCGGTCGCCGTTGGCAATGAAGTCCGGGCCGGCACTGGCTCCCGAGCCATTGTCCTCATGCTTGTCGGAAGTGGTCTGGGCGATGCTGTAGTTGTTTTTCACTACCATCAGCTGGTCACCGCGGCACAATTCCTCCTCGCGGTCGAGCACGGTGTTGCGTATGCCCAGGTTGTAGATGTTGGCCCGCTTATTACTGCGGGTGATGACGATGGTGTCGTCCGTGCCCACGCGACTGTAGCTCGAGGCCATCGTCTCTATCAGTTCATCGCCCGCCACCGCCACAATGTCGGCAAAGCCACGCAGTCGCAGACGGGGCAACTCCGTGGGGGCATCGAGGCGTATCATCTGGCGCACCATCGTGGCATTGAAGAGGATGCCCGACTCCTGGCTCTGGCGCAGCACCTCGTTCAGTTCGGCCTCGTAGACGCTGAGCCCGTAAGCCCGCAACACGCCGGCCGTCAGTGCTGGCGACTCTTCCTCGCCCACGGGTGGCAGCTGGGCCTTGTCGCCAATGAGCAGCAGGTGGCAGTTCTGGCCGTTATAGACATAATGCACGAGGTCGTCGAGCAGACTGCCCGACCCAAAAGTGGCACTGCCTGCCGAACTGGAGGCAATCATCGAGGCCTCGTCAACGATGAAGAGTGTGTCGTGGTGGAGGTTGTCGTTCAGGCGGAACGCCGCCGAGGCCAGGCCCTGCAACGGCCCGTCGCCAAGTGCAGGCAGTCCGGCCGACTTCTGGCGGTAGATGCGGCGGTGGATGGTGTAGGCAGGGCAGGCGGAATAGAGCGAAAAAACTTTGGCGGCACGGCCAGTAGGTGCCATCAGCACCATCTTCTGCTTCAGGCCCGACAGCGCCCGCACGATGGCAGCGGCCAGCGTGGTCTTTCCTGTACCCGCCGAGCCACGAAGCACCATAGCCGCATCGGAGTTGTGGTCGGTGGCGAACGTGGCAAACACAGCGATGGCCTGCTGCTGCTCGGCAGTAGGCTCGTGGCCAAAGGCGGCACGAATCCTCAGAGTCAGTTCGTCGCTAATCACCCTGCAAAATTACTAATTATAATTGAAATCCTTGGCCGTTTCGGAAAAAAAACGTAACTTTGCACCCCAAATAGTTAAATCGCAAACAGAAAATAGTTAAATCGTAAATCTCAATGATGACTGCTAAAGAAATCCGTGACTCGTTCAAACAGTTCTTCGAGTCGAAAGGCCATGCCATCGTGCCCTCGGCTCCGATGGTGATCAAGGACGACCCCACACTGATGTTCACCAACGCTGGAATGAACCAGTGGAAAGATATCATACTGGGTACACGCGACCCGGAACCACGCCGACGTGCCGACACACAGAAGTGCCTGCGCGTCAGCGGCAAGCACAACGACCTGGAGGAAGTGGGCCACGACACATACCACCACACCATGTTCGAGATGCTGGGCAACTGGTCGTTTGGCGACTACTTCAAGGAGGGCGCCATCGACATGGCTTGGGAGTATCTGGTAGACGTGCTGAAGCTGAATCCCAAAGATCTCTACGTCACCGTGTTTGAGGGCTCACCCGAAGAGAACATCCCGCGCGACGACGAGGCTGCACGCTTCTGGGCAAAGCACGTGCCAGAGGATCACATCATCAACGGTAACAAGCACGACAATTTCTGGGAAATGGGCGACACAGGCCCCTGCGGCCCTTGCTCGGAGATTCAGGTCGACAGCCGCACGCCAGAGCAGAGAAAGGCCAGCGGCATCTGTGGCCGCGACCTGGTGAACAAGGACGACCCACAGGTCATTGAGATTTGGAACCTGGTGTTCATGCAGTTCAACCGTAAGGCTGACGGGAACCTCGAAAAGCTTTCAATGAACGTCATCGACACTGGCATGGGCTTCGAGCGACTGGTGCGCATGATGCAGGGCAAGCACTCGAACTACGACACCGACGTATTCCAGCCCATTATCAAGGCCGAGCAGCAGATTACCGGACTGAAGTACACCACCTTCGAGGAGGAAATGCAGAATAGTCAGAGTAATCAGAATATTCAGAGCAATCAGAATGAAATCAACGTGGCCATGCGCGTCTGTGCCGACCATCTGCGTGCCGTAGCGTTCTCCATCGCCGACGGTCAGCTGCCGTCGAATGCCAAAGCCGGCTACGTCATACGCCGCATCCTGCGACGCGCCGTGCGCTACGCCTACACTTTCCTCGGACAGAAAGAGGCTTTCCTCTATAAGCTCCTGCCCACACTCGTCGAAGAGATGGGCGGTGCCTTCCCCGAACTGAAGGCTCAGCAGCAGCTCATTGCCCGCGTGATGAAAGAAGAGGAAGACGCCTTCCTGCGTACACTCGACAAAGGAATCTCGCTGCTTGACAAGGCTATGGAGACGCTAAAGGCTGAAGGCAAGAGCGAACTGGACGGCGTGCAGGCCTTCCGACTGTTCGACACCTACGGATTCCCACTCGACCTAACGGAGCTCATCTGCCGCGAGAATGGCTTCACCGTGAACGAAGAGCAGTTCAACGTGGAGATGCAGAAACAGAAGGAGCGTGCCCGCAATGCCGCTGCCGTGGAAAACAGCGACTGGGTGAACGTGGCTGAAGGTCTGCCCGTCGGCACAGAGCAACAGTTCGTGGGTTACGACTATACAGAATACAACTGCCACATCCTGCGCTACCGCAAGGTCACACAGAAGAAGAACGAATTCTATGAACTGGTGCTCGACTACACCCCGTTCTACGGAGAGATGGGCGGACAGGTAGGCGACCAGGGCGTGCTCGTATCAGAGAACGAGACCATAGAGATATTCGACTCGAAGCGCGAGAACGGACAGACAGTGCACCTGGTGAAGCAGCTGCCCAAAGACCCCTCGGCTGAGTTCATGGCCTGCGTCGATACCGACAAACGCGACGCATCGGCCGCCAACCACACCGCTACACACCTGCTCGACTATGCATTGAAGCAGGTACTGGGCGACCACGTGGAACAGAAGGGCTCGTTTGTATCCCCCAGCACACTCCGTTTCGACTTCAGCCACTTCGAGAAGGTCAGCGACGAGCAGCTGCGCCAGGTGGAACGTATGGTGAACGACATGATACGCCAGGATCTGCCACGCGACGAGCACCGCGACATGCCCATGGACGAGGCCAAGAAGCTGGGCGCCATTGCCCTCTTCGGAGAGAAATACGGTGACAAGGTGCGCGTGATGCGCTTCGGACCCTCGTGCGAACTTTGCGGCGGCATACACACCACCTCAACAGGCCGCATCGGATTCTTCAAGATTATCAGCGAAAGCAGCGTAGCAGCTGGCATACGACGCATAGAGGCCAAGACGGGCCGCGAGTGCGAAGAATTGCTCTACAATATCGAGGACACGCTGAAAGCCATCAAGGCCTTCTTCAACAACGCCAAGGACCTGCAGGCCGCCATACGGAAGCAGATAGAAGAGAACGACGCCATGAAGAAGGAAATCGAGGGCTTCCAGGCACAGGCCGTGGAGCGCTGCTGCACACAACTGGTAGAGAAGGCTCGCAACATGAACGGCGTGAAGGTCGTCTCATGCGTGTTACCCATGGAGCCAAGTGCCGCCAAGGACCTCGCCTTCAAGATTCGCGCTGCCGTACAGAACGACTCGCTGCTCTGTGTACTGGGCACCAAGAGTCAGGACAAGCCACAGCTCACCATCATGCTCAGCGACGACCTCGTGGCCGACCACGGACTGAACGCCGGACAGATGGTGCGTGAGGCAGCAAAGCTCATCCAGGGCGGCGGCGGCGGACAGCCCCACTTCGCACAGGCTGGCGGAAAGAATGCCGACGGGCTCAGCAGCGCCGTGGACAAGGTGATAGAGCTAGCCAAGCTCTGACCAAGGACAATACGAAACCACCAAAACGATAAGGACATGAAAAGAAAGATTTTTGCCGGAGCCATCCTTTTGGCTGCAAATCTCATGGTGTTGTCGTGCGGCAACAAGCAGAAGAGCAACGACGAGGCCGAATCGGCCAACAGTACCGAGAACGTGACAACAGCTGACGACCCGGAAGAGGTGGCAGATGTTGATGATGAAGAAGTAGGGCCAAGCCGTGGCATTGATGCCATAAGGTCCGTGTGGGCTGGCAAGAGCATCAAGGTGGATGCCGCAGGCGCCACCCCCGACATCAAGCAGCTCACCCTGGCCTTCTGCAAAACATATCCACAGTGTGCCACCAATGAGGCTCTGAGGCAGTTCCTGGTGTCACCCGATGCCAGCAAGGACGAGTCCCGGGTCAGCCTAAAAACGCCCGACGAGGATATCGACATCAACTACCAAATCAGCTGCAATATGCCCAACGCCTACATCCGCTGCATGGGCGAGGTGCAGACCGACCGCTTCACCTACTCTTGTTTCTGGAACCGCCAGAACGGTCACAAGCTGCTGGCTGTCTACATGGAGGAATGCTGGGAAAGCACGGCGTGGGATCAGTGCCTGTTAGTGTTCTACGACTATGACCCCGCCACTGAAACGCTCACTCCCGAGCCCGCCCTGACCAACATGGTCGAGAAGCGCATGAAAGACTATGCCTGCTATTTTGTCCGTCTGCCAGAGGAAGGCAAGGATATAGAAATCACTGGCGTAGAGAGCGAAGAGGAGGAAGCCTACGCCAGCGAAGACTATAAACTGAAGTGGAACGGCAACACGTTCGACTGGGAGGAGTAGGACGATTGTTCAGAATCGTATTCCCATGACATTGTAGATTCGTCCGTTCCTTTCTATAACGAGACGGCCGCCGGACATGACAGTCTTACGACACGACGGCGTCTGAGCATCGGAAGACAACACACGGACAGACACTTCACCGCCTTGCACCGGTCGCTCGTAAGGGCCAAGGTCGCGGGCGGTGCCTGTTATATTGCGCTTCAGGAAGGGGAAGTCCTTCACCAGCTGCTGCCACACGGTAATGGCATCGTCGAGCGAGGCATTGCCGGCATCCACCAACTTGCTGTCGGCAGCCAGACGGCCAAACCTGCGGGGCATACCGCCGTAGATGTCGCGCGGGCGCAGGGCATCATCCTCGTCGAGCGACAGGAAGTCGTCGCTTGAGACGCCAGTGACGAGATGGTTCGTCCACCCGTTCTTCGACATGGGCACGGCCAGAGCATTGTAGTCGTCGGTGCCCACGCTGATTTCCTGGCGCCCTAAGCACACATTATTATAATATAGGGTATTGGCATCCGAACCGCCGCTCTCGAACATGTAGTCGTAGCTATTGTCGAAAGCCAGACAGCCCACCAACACGTGACCGTCCTTGTGGCTGTTGCAGTCGAATCCCTTCACCGAACTGCTGCTGTTACAGCCAAAGGCAATGCAGTTGAAAGCGTAGTGGATGCCCTTCGACGAGCCGCCAGTACCGTTACCACCCAGTTTAATACCGTTGCCGTTGCCTGAGAACGACATGGAGCCCGACTTCGTGATGTAGTCCTTCACCCACGTATGGTCGGCAGCCTTGCCCGACTCCCACGCCCAGCACTCGGCCAAAATGACATCGAAGTCTGTCTCGTAGAGATCCCATGCGTCATCGCTGTTGTGCCAGGCACGGCAACGGATGAAACGGTTGCCTTTGCCGTTGTGCATCTTGCAGGCAAATCCGTCGGCATCGCTGCCGTAGTTGGCATCGTAGTCGCAGTTGTGATGGGAGTCGCAGTCGATAACGTCGTTGTAGGCGCAATAGGTGCCGTCGTTCTGGCTGATGCCAGGGAACGTGTCGCTGAACTTGTGTCCGAAGCCCAGTTGCAGTCCGGTATCGAGATTGTACGAGAATTCGCAGCGCTCAATGCGGTTGTGCGAACCCTCCAGTTTGATGCCGTTGTCAGCAGCATGGGTGACGTGGAGGCCAAAGAGCCACCAGTAGTTGCCTGTGATGAGGATGCCACGGTCGCCCACCATCTGTTCGCGTAGTTGCTGCTCAAAGTCGAACACGGGCTTCTCGTCCTCGTAGGAACGTATGACGATGGGAGCCTCGGCCGTGCCCGATGTCTTGAGACGGATGGTGTACTTGCCATCCGTGTTCTTTGCGGGACTATACTTACCACCCCGGCACAGGATGTGCGTGCCAGGCTGCGCCTTGTTCACGGCAAACTGCAGGTTCTGCCAGGGATTCTCCAACGAACCGTCGCCCGTCTGGTCGTTACCGTCGGGAGCGATGAACACGGTCTGCCGCGGCTCGGGGAAAGCCTTCGTGGGTACGGGCACGCCCTCGGTAATATAGGTAGGGTCATCGGGCTCCGGCTGTACCGGCTGACTGGCCGAGTTGAGCGTGATAGTCACGTCGTCGATGTAGATGGTGGCACTCTGGCAAGTGAAGCGTAAGATCACCTGCGTGTCGTTCTCAGTAGAGTTGCATTTGAAGGTACTGGTGGCGTAAGGAGTCGATGACGAGACGGTAGCGTCGCCTATCTGCGTCCATGTGTTGCCGCCGTCAGCCGACTTTTCCACTACCAGTTTCTTGCCGCTGCCCGAGGCCCGGTGGCTGAACGTCACCCTGCCGGGCTGGCTGAGGACGGGCGTCACCATATAACCGCCGCCGCTCATGGTAGCACGCATACTGTTGTTGTCTTTCTTACCATAGACGCCCTTGACGGTCCACTGGCCGGAAGCCAGAGTCACCGTGGTCTCCGACGAGGGTGCCGATGCCGGCAGTCCGCTTTCGAAGTTCTCAGTCAGTTTGTCATCGGCCAGGGCCCACACGGCCACCAGCATCATCATTAGTAGAGTAGTTAGTTTTTTCATTGTTTGTTTGTCTGTTAGTTGTATAAGTCGCTTCTTTATTACTATGAGTTACAGTCCCCACCCCCTGCCCCTCCCCTTGAAGAGAGGGGAGACTCGCTGAAACCTGCCGCACCCCCTCTCTTCAAGGGGAGGGGCAGGGGGGGCTGTATTGTTATTATTCATGTCGGTTTTCGCTATATCGAAAAGTCGGCTGCAAAGTTAAACAATATTTTGTGAATGTCAAAGGAAGAGCACAGAAAATTGTTGACTTTATATACCAATCGGCATTTAGAGATGTCGCTTACCGTAGCATCAAAAGTTAGGGGAGATGACTTAAAAAATGGTTCAGGACCGCTGAACTATTAGTTCAAGAGCCCTGAACTTTTAGTTCAGCGGCCCCGAACTAATAGTTTCAGACCGCTTGAAACTCTTTCGTGGGGCATTTCAATTTCTGAACACCTTGATTTACTGGCAACAGAACAAATTCAGAACGGTGAATGGTGTTTAGCAGACAGTAATAAGAGAGAAATCTGCGTAATGACCCATTTGCGATTATTCCGGATGCGCAGAGATAATGGAGAAGAGGGCTTTCTCCAGCACCTCGGTAGTGGGAGGCAAAGTGCGCCATTTGCTCCGCCTGGTCTGCTTCACGGGTACATAGATGATGAAGCTGGGCCAACGGCCGTTAGTCACTTTGAGTTCTGTCCGCGTCGGTTCTCCGTCGGTTCTCAGTTCCCAGTCAGTCAGCCCATAGTAGGGATCGCCGTTGTCAATGAAGGTGCCTTGCGTGCCCATGGTGAACGACGTTGGCAACATGTAGTCTGGGAAGAATTTCACGTCGAAGTTCTTGGCATCGGTGAAGTTGACGTCACACTTGCCCTTGATCTCAAGCGCCGGCGAGGCGTTGTCACGTGTCTGATGAATAGCAGGGTCGCTGAACGGCCAATGATATGCTGGCACGTTGATGGTGAAGTGGTCTTTCGTCAACACCAGGCGA
>JAILPA010000077.1 GCA_024690505.1 Prevotella sp. | reverse complement strand
TTGGGGCATCAACGCCTTCTATATCGACATCACCTCGAGTGTCAGTGGCATGAGTTCCAGCACAGAGGGCAGTGGTGCATCGGCACCGGGCTCAAAACTGTGGATTACCGAGCTACAGTTTGCCAGTGAAGTAACTGGCATCGAAAACGTGTTTTCCAACCGAACCAATGCTTCATCTGTCCGTTATAACCTCAGTGGCCAGCGTATCAAGAAAGGCTATAAAGGCATAGTGGTAGAGAACGGTCACAAGGTGCTTGTGAAGTAATGATGAGCATGTCCCGCTCGACCTTGTCGCTTGCCATAGCAAGAATCACGGGGTCACCTGCATAACCATGTGTGAGCGTACACTACAACCATGATGTTCAGACTGCTCAAGATCTTTGGTTAATCCACACGGTTATGCAGGTGACCCGTTAAACTCCCAACGGCTTCCTACAATATCACCTATAATAGCTCCTAACATACTACCTATTTCACATATAATTTGCTTTTACATATTCTTTGAAGTCCTGGAGATTGGTAAGATATGTGTATCCACAGCGGTTTGCAGCAGCATAGACTTCTTCCGATTCGTTAAGCAGGAGAGCCAAAGGCTTGCTAAGGCCTGTCTGTACTCCATCAGGCCATGCAAGATCTAATATAACATCGTGACCGTTGTCATCTATTACATAATTCCGCTCACCGGAATTTAGACCGTTTTCTTCCATCCAGTAAGAAATCTCAGCTAATTGGTTTTCCTCTTCTTCGTTAAGCACATTCGGAGCTAACCTATCTGCAAAGTTTTCGATATTCGTATGTGGAACAGAATCGTTGTATAATGATTGCAAGAACTCGTTGGCGCCTTTTGCCAACTGTTCCCTTCGTTTCTGCAGAAACACCTCATAGTTTTCCACCTTCCATAATTCAGGATTGACAGGAATCCAGTTTGACTCCAATGCACCTGGTTGCTTTTGAGCATAGTAAGGCATGTATTCCTCAGGTCGTCTGTTTGATATCTCTAAGTTCGTTTCTTTAGTGAGGAATGCATAATTAGCCAAAGAGTTGACTATTGCTTTCGATTTCCCTGCTCTGTAGAGAATATCCTTAGGGAAAATGTGATGCACCTCTAGCGTAGAGTTCTTGCCCAAGAGATTATGAGTCAATTCTAGTCCACTGCCAAAGTCTTTCGCATGGTTCATCCTAGTCAGGAGATAGAGCAAAGGATAGAAACGGGCGCCAGTACTCCATCCCCAGAAATCATCTGGCGTAAGATTCAGGTCTCCTCTTTGTTGACGGATTAACCGTAACAATCCCTCAACACCTCCTCCTTCCTGTATGATATTCATGTCTTGTGCCATTTTACTTTCTGTGGAACTGGCGTATCTTCCCCAAAGGAAAGTATGAATGTACCAATACATCAACTTGTTCCAGTGGGCATTATCCAGCTTGGCAGATGGTTGAGCATGTATATAGCCAATCATTGTTGCTATTGCGAACTTGCTGGCTAGAACGCGGTCGTGGTCAAGACCAAGACGTGAACCAATATGGTCAAGGCAAAGCCCAATCATCTGCTCCGTCTTATAAAGAGCATTCTTAAAATCTTCTATTGAATACTTGTCCAACTCTGCAAAATACGGTCTTCCGGTCATGTACACCGTTACGCAGCGCAACAACCACTCCAGAGAGAAATAATAGCCTGCTCCCTGTAGCTGCTTGAGGTATTTCTTCATCTCGCTACGCGCATCAGGCCACATGCTGCATATCTTAGCCAAGGCCAAATCACCTTTATTTAGTTTAGTTCCACCGGTATTGACATTATTGAAAATCTCCACTACGACATCAATCGTTTTGTCTTCACCTGTGACATTTAGAACATATAAATCGGTATCCTTTATATTATTCAATCTGTTAAGGACGTCCAAATAGTTAAACAGGAACATTTTCCTTTCGGGATCCGCTTTCCCAATGTAATTGCTCGCTCCCAACTGCAACAGTTCCGTTACGCTAATCCAGTCAGGGTTATCTTTCATCTTTGTGGCTATATAGAATTCAAAGTACTCTTCTTTGATATTGAAGTATAGGCCTGTGAATGAATTTGCATTTCCATCAAAGAACATAGGTGCATGACCTCGAATGATGCCATATAGTGAAGTAATACGCTGTTGGCCGTCAAGTATCAGGTTAACAACACCTGGTGTTAATTGTCCGTCTCCCCTTGTTATGGTTGGATCTGTTTTTGTTACCCATATCAGCAAGCCACCAATGGGATAGCCACGATACAGTGACATCATTAGTTTTTTTACCTGGTCACGATTCCAAACATATCCACGCTGGAACTCGGGTAAAGCAAAGCTACCCAAATCAATTTGATCAAGTATTTCTGAAATTTTCATATATAGATTCTGTTATTTGTTATTGTTGTTGAAATCATTCGATTCTGCAGCCATACCGAGAGAATCCTGCTCTGCATTCATGCTGACCAGGCGGGCCAGCATCTTAGGCTCCAGCCACTTGATGTTGTAGGCTGTGACATAGAGATACAGGGCGGTGACGATATGAATGGCGGCATCGTACTCTGCTTCGGTGGCAATAGGAGCCTGATGCGACTGCTCATTGCGCCAGTCGCGTAGCTGCTGGAGCCAAGTCTTGAACTTGTTCGTGTCCGGTTCATACTTGACCTCTGGTCGAGTATGTTCTCGCTCGGCAGAGTCGATGCAAGCATCACTCTGCTCTCGCTTACTCACATACTTCAGGCGCTTCAGGCATGGTGTCTGATAGATGCAGTCGGCCAGCGACGGCATCTCTCCTGGACGTGCATTCTCGCGGGTGACTACCATTTCCTTGCCGTTCTCAATGAAGAAGATCTTCTTCAGATAGACCTCAAAGAAACTGACCAGCGAACGGAAATGGCTTTTCTTGTCCATGAAGGCCACCTTACGGGGTGAGCAATAGAGACGGTTGAAGGCGTTCTGCAGCACATCGTTGGCACCATCCATCGAGGGAGCCGTCTCTGCGGCAATCACTCGTACAAGCCAGTCGGCAATGATGGGATAAGGCTTTATCTCCGGCTGAATATCGCTGAACTCTGCCTGCATCACGGGCAATACCTTCTCCTTGAAACGCTCCGGATTGAACACGGCCTCGTCCTGCGCACGGAAGTTGGCATACATCATATCGCCCATCTGCGTCATGATGCTGTTGTAGAGGTCGTGGTTCTGGAACAGGCGGCGGAAGGCTTCCATCTGGTCGCCATAACATTCCTGTGCTGCTTCGGCAAACACCTCGGGGAAGATGCTCTCGGCAAACTGCTTCGGGTCGTTACTCTTGGCCTGTTTGGTCAGCTTGCGACGCACCTTGGGTTCGTTCAACTTGTCGTAGATGCTCTCCACCAACACACGGTCTTCCTTGGAGAAGTTGCCTTGGAACATCATGTTCACCTTATCGATGATGTTTGAAAGCAGGTCGCGCTTATCATCAGGACCGCTTCCGGCACCAGGCTTCTGTGCCGCCAAACCGCCAGCATTCTTGTCCAGATGGATGCTCTGCGTCTCTCCAGCCTCGATGCGAGAGTTGACCAGCATCAGTTGCTTATTCAGGTCAATACGCTCATGGGGCTTGGTCTTGATGAGTTTCAAGAGCAAGTCACAGAAGACGTAGGTACGATAGAGGTCACGGTTATAGGTGCGCTCCACCTGTGCCAGATAGTTATAGAAGCGCGCGAACTGCTTGATCTTGCCACGAAAAGTATAGAATGTTTCAGCATCCAACTGGTTGATGCGGTCCACCACGCCCTTGAAGGCGTTAGACAGTTTGCCCAGTCGTGTCGGGTCATCTTTCTTCACCTTCTTCACGATATCTTCTACCCGCAGTTCATCCTGGTCATTCCAAAGATTCAGTTCACGGATGTTGTCACGAAGTGTGAATACCGAATTCAAGTCCATCGGCTTGATGAGTTCAGTACCCGTATAGAACGGCTCGAAACTCTTCTGGATATCCTCGGGGTCGTTCACGAAGTCGAGCACGTAGGTGTCCACCTTGTCAGGATGGGCACGGTTCAGACGGCTCAGTGTCTGCACCGCCTTCACGTCTCGCAGTTTCTTGTCAACGAACATTGAGTGCAATAGCGGCTCATCGAAGCCCGTCTGATACTTGTCGGCCACGACCAATACGTTGTAGAGGTCGGAGGCGAAGAACAGCGGCAGTCCTGCCTCGCTAATCTTATAGTCGGGCGTAGAGTTCATGGCCGACTCGGTATATTCCTGATCCTGATAGAGTACCTTACCCGAGAAGGCTACCAAGGGATGCACATCCGTATAACCCTGCTTCTCGCAATAGGCTTTGATGGCCATATAGTAGCGCACGGCATGGGCACGGCTGGCAGTCACCACCATCGCCTTTGCCTTGCCCTGCATGGCAGGCAACGTCACCTCGCGGAACTTCTCTACGATGATGGCACATTTCTTGTCGATGACGTGCTGGTGGTTGTCGTGGTAAGCCTTGACCGCCCGTGTGGCAGGTGTCTCTTCATATTCCGGGTCATCGGTGATGCGCTTTGTTATCTCGTAACTCACCTCATAAGGCGTGTAGCTCAGCAGCACATCCTTGATAAACCCTTCCTCGATGGCCTGCATCATTGAATAGGTATGGAAAGCCTCGTAACGGCACTTCGTCGGGTCAATGTCCTGATGGGTGCAAACGCCGAACGTGCGTAGTGTCTTGGGCTTAGGTGTAGCTGTGAAAGCATAGAACGACAGGTTCTGGTGCTGTCCCTGAGCCAGCAGCGTGACCATTATCTCGTCGCGCTGCTTCTCCAGTTCCTCTTCAGCCACTTCATGCATAGCAGCCATCTCGCGCAGTGCCTCCTCGGTA
>JAILPA010000044.1 GCA_024690505.1 Prevotella sp. | reverse complement strand
GGGCTCCTTCGGCGAGACCTATGCCTTCTACCTGCTCGACCATCACATCTATCGCTTCGACTACTACGAGATGTCCGATTTCCCGTCGGCTAAGAAGCGCCTCATCGCCACCATCGACCCTAAGTATGAGATTGTCGATGTGCAACCGCTCATCCCCGGCATGGGACTGCGCGACGAGGACGACTGCACCGTGGCCCTGCTCTACAACCCTGCCACGCACACATCCACGCTGGCCTTCTACGACACCACGTCGGGCAAGCTGCTGGCCCACTATCCCGACATCATCCCCGGCAGGGCCGTCTATTTCAGCCGGTGCCTGTAGTCAAGCAAGCATATAATCACTTCATCAACAACAATATTTAATTTTTTTCAAAACACCACAAAACTATGGATTTAAAAAATTTACTCCTTTGCACCTTCCTGGGTGCCAGTATGCTGGGCCATGCCGAGCAGAAGACCGTGAATGTCGCCACACCTGGCAGTCTCTCCACGCTGATCGAGGCCACCGATGCCGCCACCGAACTGAAGCTGACGGGACAGATTGACAAGCGCGACCTTGACTATGTGAACAGCTCGCTCCTGAACGTGAAGAGCCTCGACCTGAAGGAGGTCACCATCGCCGCCTGTGTGGTCAATGGCGAGGACTACTCGGCCAACGAGCTGCCCGACAGCGTGTTCTACAAGAACGAGCACCTCGACAAGGTGGTGCTGCCCGCCTCCATCACCGAGATTGGCGAGAGTGCCTTCGACAATGCCCTCATCTCGGCCTGCGACTTCGCGGCCTGCACAAAGCTCAAGACCATCGAGGACCATGCCTTTGAGTTCTGCAAGAACCTTGCCGACATCAACCTCTCGGGGCTCACTGCCCTGGAGACCATCGAGGAGTATGCCTTCGACCAGACCCACACCTCGTCCATCAACCTGGAGGGCTGCTCGTCGCTCAAGACCCTCGAGGAGCGTGCCTTCGTGCAGAGCTACTTCTGCACCAGCGTGAACCTGAAGGGATGCACGTCGCTCACCTTCATTGGCAACCGTGCCTTCCTCAACATCGGCAAGTACATCAACGATGGCAAGAATGGTGTGACTGCCGAGAGCTTCCACATCGACCTCAGCCCCTGCACAGCCCTGGAGACAATCGACGAGAGTGGCTTCCAGAGCGGCAAGATGACCAGCATCACCCTTCCCGCCTCGCTGAAGGAAGTGAAGGCCAAGGCATTCAACCTCACCACGAAGGTCACTGCCATCACCTTCCTCGGCACCACCCCACCCACACTGGGCACCACTGCTTTCACCTCGAAGGAGATGACGAGCGAGGATGTCACGGTCCTCGTTCCCAGCGGCAGCGAGGAGGCCTATCGTGCTGCAGGCTTTGAGAATGCCAAAGGCACTGACCTCACCGCCATCCGCCAGGTGGTCACGAGCCCGTCGGCTGCTTCTCGTCTCTTCGACCTGCAGGGCCGCGAGGTAGCTGTTCCACAGCGCGGTCTCTACATCCGTGAGGGCAAGAAGATCCTGGTGAAGTAAGTCCACCCACTCACACGCACAACGAAGAATCCCGTTACTCTGTGTCTGTCAGAGCAACGGGATTCTTTTTTTTTCTATGACCGTGTGCTAACGGTCTGTCTTATTGGTGGGGCGACGACTTAGAGCTTGCCTGGGTGTTGAAGTTACCTTCGAGGGCCAGCTTGATCTGCATCTCCAGGTCCTGGTAGTGGGCCCTCGTGTCGGCATCGGCACAGTGCGACAGGCGCAGTCGGCTCTGTATGGTCTTCAGCGCGTGCAGGGCGTAGGGGCGCTGCTCATCGACCAGCGACACGCGCCAGGCACGTATGAAGTTGCTCACCGCCCTGCGCTGCAGGTGCTTCGTCCACAGGTCGGCCTTCTGTCCGGTCCTCACCGTCTCGAACAGATAGTTCAGCAGGTCGTTCACGTAGTCCATGGGCTGGTAGCAGTCCTTCGTGTAGCAGTGCTTGCTCATCAGGTTCAGCGTCATGGCACTGGTCAGCTCGTCCAGGTGCTGGTCGGCCATGTTGAATATCAGGTTCTGCGGCACGCGGCTCAGTCGCATCACGTACTCCTCGCCTATCAGCCAGGTGGGCTCCTTGAACAGGTTCTCGTTCAGCCAGGCCAGGGCCCGTCGCTGCGTCTCCCTGGGCACCGGTGTGTAGAGTGCGCCGGGCTGCTCCGCACTCTTATGGTCGTGGTAGATGCCCCCCACTACCTTCGTCACGTGTCCCACGTAGCGGTTCATCTGTCCCACGGCGTTCTTGTGGGCCTCCTTCAGTCGCTCGTCCATGTCGCCCTCCTCGTAGTTCCATTCCTGCAGGTGCTTCACCACCTGCTTCAGGTTCCTGATGCCATAGTCGCTCGCCCTCATCGGGTCGTCGCCCAGGTCCTCGCGCTGCGCCTTCGGGTCGTTGTCGGTGCCCTCCCCTCCGAACCAGTAGCGTGGGCTCTGCTTCAGTTTCTCTATGGTCATCTTGTTCAGTGCCAGCCGCTCAGCCTCGGCATCCTTCAGGCCGGGGAAGTAGCGGTAGCCCCACTCAATGGCCCACAGGTCGTAGTCGTTGATGCGCGGGAAGATGCCTGCCTCCGTAATCTGATCCTCGGGCTGCGCCACGTAGTTGAAGCGGGCATAGTCCATGATCGAGGCCGTGTGTCCGTGTTTCTCCACCCATGCCTTCGAGCGCAGGCTGTCAACGGGTGTAGCCGAGCTGGCCCCCATGTTGTGGCGCAGTCCCAGGGTGTGACCTATCTCGTGCGACGACACGAAGCGTATGAGCTGTCCCATCAGCTCGTCGTCGAACACGGCCTTGCGTGCTCGTGCATCGAGCGTCCCCGCCTGCACCTGATACCAGCCGTGCAGCAGCTTCATCACGTTGTGGTACCAGCCCACGTGGCTCTCTATGATCTCGCCCGTGCGGGGGTCCGACACGTGGGGTCCGTAGGCATTGGGAATGTCGCTGGCCAGATAGCGTATCACCGAGAAGCGGGCATCCTCCAGACTCATGGTCGAGTCGTTCTCGGGCCACTCGCGGGCTGTGATGGCATTCTTGAAGCCAGCAGCCTCGAAGGCCTTGTTCCAGTCCTCCACGCCTGCTATCAGATAGGGTCGCCACTTCTTGGGTGTGGCGGGATCTATGTAGTACACAATCTGCTTCTTCGGCTCCGTCAGCTCGCCCCTTCGGTAGGCCTCCACGTCCTTAGGCTCCAGTCGCCAGCGCGACACTACGCGGCGTCGGCTCACGCGCTGCTGCTGGTCGCCGAACTCCGTGAACTCCTCCACGAAGTAGCCCACGCGGGGGTCGAAGGTCCTGAAGCGCATGGGCTCCTTGGGCAGCAGCACGAACGAGGTGTTCATCTTCACCGTCACCGAGCCTGTCAGCTTGCCCGCCGGCACCTTGCAGGCTGGCTTGGCGCCGTAGGTCTTCACCGTCACCACCTCAGTATTGATGGGGAAGGTGTGAACATACTCTATGTAGGAGAGGTCCTTCTTGAACGACGACACGCCCAGCTGGTTGCGGGCCTCTTCGCTCAGGCTCACCACCGAGTTGTCGCTGTTCAGCAGACTGCTCACGTTGATGCTGTACAGCACCTTGTCGTTCTTGTCCTTCAGCGTCGAGTCTATCTTTGCCGAATAGACGATGGGGTCCTGTGTGGCGTTCATCACAGCCCTGCTGATGGCGTCGGCCGAGTCCGTGCGCACATCGTACATCGCGGCCCTCAGATACAGCTGTTTGTTCACCTTCTCCCAGTAGAGCACCTGACTGTTAGCCAGCTCTCCGCCGTAGCAGCCTGCATCTACGGGTGTCGATACGTAGCGAGTGGTCACCATGAGCAGCTGTCCCAGCAGCGAGTCGGGTATCTGGAAGAAGTAGTCGCCCTTCGATTGCTGCACGTTGAAGAGTCCCACGCTCGCGGGGGCGCGCATCTCCTTCTTCACGGTTGGGAACTCCTTGTCCTTCTTCTTCTTCTTTGCCTCTGCGGGCAGGGCTGTCATAAAGCAGGCCAGCAGCACCACGGCTGTCAGCTGTGCGAGGCCGCCAGGTAGCATCCTCTTACGGCTTGTCACGGTTGGTGGTTGGTTCAAAAAATGTCTCATTGTTCTCTTGATCTAAAAATTATCGCACAAAAATACGAATAATTACTCAGATAACGTGTAACTCTGCGCCAAAACGTCGCCAAAAATCGAATAAAATGCTCGACACGATGGCATATCTACAACTCAGGCAATCTGATGCCCAGTTTGTAGAACTTCAAATAGGTGTCTATCTCCCTGCACGGTTCATCGAGAAGATGCTGATGTGTGAAACGGTCTATGCCGTCGGCCGAAGGATAGATAATCATGCACGGCAGCACCTCGTTTTCGTACAGGCCGCCCAGCAGTTTACGGTGTATCTGCTTGTTACGGGCATAACCCGAGAGCTGCCGTATGTGGTCGTGATTCACCATGTCGCCCCAATGGTAAATATACTTTGTGTCGATAATCATCTTCTCGTCGGGCTTTCCAAAGTCAATCTCGTTCCCGCGCGTCGCGATGTGATACCTGACGCCACGGCCATATCTCTCAGTGAGCAAGCCGAGGACATAGGGGCACAACGGGGATTGTCCGTGGCAGGGGAGGTTAGCATTGACACTGGAGGCCCCCTTTCGGTCCCCGAGGAAGAGGCCCCCCTTTCAGCCCCCGAGGGGGCTACTATAGTTTTGCTTCGACTTAGCGATTTAGGTTAGCATTGACGCTGAAGGCGTCACCGCTCTGTAACCGAGGGTACGCGCCGTGCGCGCACCCCCGGATAGGCAACATAACGCGACGATGCACCCCGAGGGGGTGCCCCATCCATAGCAAGACTGCCTTAGTCCAGGAGTGCACGTGTGATAGGCATGCAGAGCATATCGGACATGACTATGAGGGGGCACCCCCTCGGGGTGCATGACCATCACCAGAGCCAGTTATCCGGGGGTGCGCTAGTCGCGTACCCTCGGTTACACAACGGTGACCGCGGTGCGGCCAGACGGGCACCCCCCGCACATACCGAGACCTCCCACGGACAGTCGAGCACACTGTAGCAGACTCCCCCAC
>JAILPA010000019.1 GCA_024690505.1 Prevotella sp. | reverse complement strand
ATCAAGCGAACAGGGCGGTAGCCGCTCCCCTCCCATCGTAGGGGAAAGGCTACGGGTAGGCGAGCTATGCTCGGGAATGGGGCAGGGTGGGGTCGGTAACTTATTCACAATCATAATAGTAGCAGCTTTAGAAACTTGAATTATGATTTTTGGGCAGCGGCGTACCAAAAATGGTTCGGGGCCGCTGAACTGTTGTTTCAGCGGCCCCGAACTTTTAGTTCAGCGGCCCTGAACTAATAGTTTCAGACCGCTTGAAACTCTTTTCGGTGTTTCACGTCGCACTTTCTTGCGGTGTGTGGCGCGTGGTTAGTGGTGGTGATGTGCCCCGGTGTTCATGCAGTCGGGACACGTCCCCTTGATGACGAACGAGACGGAATGGGGCGAGAAGCCGGCCGGCAGCTCTATGTCGGGCAGGAGCGTCTGGTCGAGGCAGAACGTCTGGTGGCACGTCTCGCAGTAGAAGTGCAGGTGCGAGTCGGTGTGATTACAGGCACCTGTGCTGTCGCACATCTCATAGTGTAGCACGCCGCGCCCATCCTCGAAGGCATGTAGGACGTCGTGTTGCAGGAAGAGCGTCAGCACTCGGAAGATGCTTGAGCGGTCGAGCGACAGCAGTTTCGCCTCGACGTCGGCCATGCTCATGGGGCGGTGCGCATCGTGCAGCGCCCGGTACACCAGTATCCTGTTGGCCGTGGCCTTCACCCCTTTATCGGCAAGCCTGCGGGTCACCTCATCGCTATTCATCACTCGCTCCTCACGCTTCATGGGAATAAGTTAATCCTCATTCCTCATTTCTTATTTCTCATTTCTCACGCCTCTCCGCCTCCCACGTTGAACGGGGCGATGGTGCGTGGCTCATTGTTAGGCTGGGGCAGCTTGATGGGGCCGAAGGAGCGCTCATAGCGCATGATGTTCTCCTGCAATGCACCCAGGAGTCGCTTGGCGTGCTCGGGTGCGAGGATGACGCGGCTGCGCACCTGTGCCTTGTTCAGACCGGGTAGCATACGTGCAAAATCGATGACAAACTCTGAGCTGCTGTGGGTGATGATGGCAAAGTTGGCATACTCACCCTGGGCTTTGTCGGGCAGGAGCTCTATCTGCAGGCCTTGCTGCTTCTGTTCTTTTTCGTTCATAGTCGTTTGGTTTATTAGTGTTTTAAGATAATATTATGTGCAAAGGTAAGCTTTTTCCAAGAAGTACACAATTTTTTAGGCTCAAAATTTGGCGTCGCGCTTTTATTTTCGTAATTTTGTAGCAAATTAGGCGACCAATGGTTGCCTGACGTAGGGAAAAAAGGAAACAACTGAGATTCTTCCATGATACGATTACTGTTCGTTTGCCATGGAAACATCTGCCGCAGCCCGATGGCTGAGTTCGTGATGAAACAGCTGATGGAGGAGGCAGGCATGGGAAGCGATTTTTATATAGAGTCGGCGGCCACGTCGAGCGAGGAGATAGGCAATCCCGTCTATCCCCCTGCACGCCGTAAGCTGGCTGAGCACGGCATCGGCTGTGACAACAAGCGTGCCCGACAGTTGACGCGTGATGACTACGACAGCTTCGACCTGATTATCGGGATGGATCAGTGGAACCTGCGCAATATGTCGCGCCTGTTCGGTGGTGATCCAAAGGGAAAGATTTGCATGCTGATGGACTTCACCGACAGGCCAGGTGACGTGAGCGACCCGTGGTACACGTGTGACTTTGAGCAGGCCTGGCAGGATATCTACGCCGGTTGCAAGGCATTGGTGGACGCTTTTTCGCGTAGCGCTGTCGCCACGACGTAGGCGGTGGTCCAGGCGGCCTGGAAGTTGAATCCGCCGGTGATGCCGTCGATGTCGAGCACCTCGCCAGCGAAGAATAGTCGGGGGTGGGTGCGGCTCTGCAGCGTCTGCGGCTGCACGGCTTTCAGCGAGACGCCGCCACAGGTGACGAACTCGTCCTTGAATGGTGCCCGGGCGGCGATGCGGTAGCTGTCGTTTGTCAGGGTGTTCGTCAGTCGACGCAATTCTTTTTGGCTCAAACCGTTCCACGGCGTGTTCATACGGCTTGGGCCCAGACTCTTCTCTACAAGATATGCCCACAGGCGCTGCGACAGGTTGAGCGGCGGTACCGATGCCACCTGCCGGTGCGGATTGCGGACGGCGATGGCGGCCAGGGCTTCAAAGGCCTCGCCCTCGGTGCTGCCGGTCCAGTTCACGGCCAAGGGAGCCTGGTAGGCGGCCTCGCTGAGCCAGCGTGCGCCGAGGCTCGACAGCTTCAGGATGCAGGGGCCGCTCATGCCCCAGTGGGTGACGAGCAACGGCCCGTCGGCACGCAGCCTGGTGCCGGGGATGAGGGCGGTGGCCCCCTCGGCCACCGTTCCCATGAGGCGATGCAGGCCTTCGTCGGCAATGGCGAAGGTGAAGAGCGATGGCACGGGCTGCTCGAAGGGCTGCTCCAGCCATGCCAGCCCTTCGCCGCGGGGCTGTCCGCCGGTGGTGACGCAGACGAAGTCGTAGTCCGACACGTCGGTCAGACTCGTCACCCGCGTTCCCGTCTGTACCGTGATGCCAAGGCGACGGGCCTCGGCCAGGAACAGGTTGATGATGCTGTGGGAATCCTGCGAACGGGGGAAGACACAGTGATCGGGCTGCACGGTGAGGGCCACGCCACGCTGCTCGAACCATCGGAAGGCATCGCGTGGGCCGAAGACGTTGAACAGCCGCTTCAGCAACCGGTGGCCGCGTGGGTAGACACCCTGAAGGTCGGCCGAGGCGCCCTCGAACGTGTTGGTAAGGTTGCAGCGGCCTCCGCCCGAGATCTCAACCTTGCGCAGCACACGGCTGGCAGCCTCGACGATGGTGACTTCCATCATCGGGCACATCTCTTTCAGGTTGATGGCGAGGAAGAAGCCTGCCGCTCCTCCGCCCACGACCACAGTCCTTAACCCTTTTTGCAATGTCCTGCTATGTCCTGTTGGTTCTTTATCGCACTACTTCTGTGAACTCGGGCTTGTCGGGCGAGTCGTTGCTCACCGTCACGTAGATGGTCGAGGTGGCTTCCTCGCCATTCATGCCCCTGCTCTTCACGGTGAACTTGTAGTCGGTGCCGTCGGGGGTGGTGCGCTTGCCTGCACTCTGAGGCGTTCCCAGCGGGAACTGGTAGCTGGAGCAGGCCGCGTTGAAGATTTGGCGCTCAGCATCGGTCACGGGCTGCTGTGCGGAGTAGTCGGGCAGCTTCTCAATGGTGCCTTTCTTGTAGCCGTTCTCCTTCAGGAAACGGTCCAGTTCGCGCTCAGCGGCAGCCACGCGAGCCGTGCGCACACCGTAGCCCGCCACGACCTTTGCCTTGGGCAGGGCCTTCGCCAACGCCGCCGACGAGGTGTTCAGTCCGCCGCTGCCGAAGGTGCAGAACGGCACCACCGTCTTGCCGGCAAAGTCGTGCTCCTTGACGAGTGTGGCAATGGGGTTGGCGTAGGTTCCGAACCAGATGGGATAGCCGAGGAAGACGACGTCGTAGTCGACAATCTTCTTTGTCAGCGGCTTGAGGGCAGGCATCTGTCCGCTCTGCATCTCGCGCTGTCCGCGCTGTATCGTCTCCTGGAAATTTCCCGTATACGGCTCCACGGCTTCCACGGCCTCGATGTCGGCGCCAAGCTGCTTCTGAATCTCCTGAGCCACGGTCTTGGTGGTGCCTGTCTCCGAGTAGTAAAGCACCAGCACTTTCTGTGCCGTGCTTGTCATTGCGGCCGTCAGTGCCGCGAGCGATAATAGTAGTTTCTTCATGTCCTTATTATTTGTCTTGTAAGTTATTGAGTCCACTTGAAAAAGTCACTAACCACCGCTAATGATACCGCGAGGCTCCCCTCCCATCGTAGGGGAGGGGCCGGGGTGGGGTGAGTATTTTCTTCGCTAACGGAATATTACAGACCCCACCCCTAACCCCTCCCCTTGCAGGGAGGGGAACGCTGAGCATTGTTTATCTGCGATTATCTTCATTGTCAGACTTTTTCAAGTGGACTCAGGGGTAAATCTTCGGAAACCTGCATAAATCTCTATGTTTCCAAAGAATCACGCTTTCACGCTTTCACGCTTTTCCTCTTTTTAATCTTTCATTCTTCGTGTCCTTTGAGGGTCTGCCCTGGGCTACGGGAGGAAGGTCACCTCCTGGCCGTAGACAGGGCAGCCACGACTGCGTCACGCCAAGACCCCGCGTCTTGTTGTTGATGCCTCTCACCCCGAAATAATTTCATTCAAGCGTCTTGAAACAACTAGTTCAGCGGCCCAAAGGCGCTATAGGTGCAAGATGA
>JAILPA010000006.1 GCA_024690505.1 Prevotella sp. | reverse complement strand
GGCACCATGTCATCATAGCCCATAATGATATAGTGTCCCGACTTCAGATAGTGAATCAGTCCGCTGCGATGCTCGTCGACACGTCGGGCAATCGTGTTGGTAATCACAGAGATGATCATACCGTTGAAGATGACCACCCCCAACAGATAGATGATACTGCTGGCCACAAGCATCCAGCCGTTGCCGACACTCGGACTCATGTACAGGTTGTTCAGTGCGTTGGCGTCAATCAGCAAATAGAGCGGCAGCAGCCATTTGCACAGCTGCCTCTCTTCGCAGAACCCCTCCCAGTCGGTGCCCGAAAGGGAAAGCAATGCAAACGACAGCCAGAACACCACGAACAGCACTGCCAACAGAATGGCAACCTGCTTTAGCAAGTTGTGCGACAACACGCGGTCGAACCGCAATCTCAGACCGTTATTGATTTTTTTCATTGTTTAGTACCCCTTCCAGATTCTGACGTGCACCCTGTGTTTGCCTATGACCGGCACCAAGTCTTTTCTCGAAAATAGCCACTGCCCGCTCCAGGCATTCCCGGGCATGGCCATCGTCACCAAGGGCTTTATAAGCCATGCCCATATTATTCAGGACGGTAGCCACCGACGGATGGTCTTTCCCTATCTTCTCTTCAAAAATACTCAGGGCACGGCTGTAGTTCTCAAGTGCCTGCCCAGGGTTTCCCTGCCGACTGAGCACCTGTCCGATGTTGTTATACGATTCCGCCACTGACGGATGACGCGGGCCAAGCGTCGATTCGCGGGCAGCCAGTGCCTTCCGATGATACGCCATCGCTTCCTCTAACTTCCCCTGAGCCATATAGGTAGAACCCATATTATTGTACGTGGTAGCCGTCGTCTGATGCTGGCTTCCGAAGACTGCCTCACGAATAGCCAGGGCTTTCTTGTGATATTGAATGGCCATGTCCAGTTGGCCTGTCATTTTATACACCGAACCAATATTGCTGCTCACCGTTGCCACGTCGGGATGGCGCTGTCCCAGCACCGTCTCATTGATGTGCAAGGCTTTCAACGAACAGTCCAAGGCACGTTCATAATCGCCTCTCTTAATCGAAAGCGCCCCGATGTTATTGTACGATGCCGCCAGCTGGGGGTCGTCATCACCTAAGACGGCTTCCCTGATGGCCAGGGCACGACCGTAATACTCCAGTGCAAGGTCATAGTCGCCCTTGCCACTATAGATGGCCCCTATTTGGTTGATGACCTTAGCCGTCTGCAAGTCGTTCGGCCCCAGCGTTCTCTGGTAGATGTCAAGTGCCCGCTGAGCAAACTCCATCGCTTTGTCATAGTCCCTTATTTCATCATAGACCAAGGCGATATTCCTATACGAGAGGGCAATGTCTTCATGGTCGGAAGGAAGCAGCTTCTGCTGGATGTCAAGCGCCTTCTGAAAGTAATCTATAGCCTTGTCATTGTCGCCGTTATTCAAGTAAACGCCACCGATGTTATTATAGACGGTAGCTACCAGCTCGCTCTGTTCCCCTTCTTGCATCATGGCTTGACGCAAGGCGGTCTGATGAAAGAGGAGCGCACGGTCGAAGTCGCTCTGATACTCAAGCAGGAACTCGCCAGCCTCTTCCTGCCATACCACATTCGTGGTGTCCAGCGCAGCACGTAGTTCCAGATAGTGGGCCGCAGAGTCATTCTGATGCTGGGCGAGGAAGGTCTCATGAAAGCCATAGCAGCGACGGGCTGCCTCGTCAACATCGGTCTGATGTACAGCCTCTGCCTTTCTCACGCGCTCTTTCTGTTCCTCAATGGCCTGCCCCTGCTGCATGATGGCATTCACCTGCTCGTGAATGTCGCCACGTGTGCGGAGCAGCGAGTCGGCACGAACCAGTTCACCGTTCTCTATAAAATACGACACCTGACGGTAGAACTCATCCAGTTGGTCATAGTCAAGCACAGCGTAGCGCTGCGCCATGTCCTGAATAAGCCTTTCGTTGTCCGACTGCTTCTGAAAGAGCTCCTGCAGGAGTTTCTGCTTTTCCGAAAGGGAGATGTTCAGTGCCTCTATCTCGTCCTCCCTCTGGTGCAGCTGTGCCTCTAAGCTACGCCTAATCTTTTTCTGGGCAGCCAGCAGGTCACTGCTTTGCTGCTCCGGCGTCTCCATAACGATGAACAACGGCTCGTCTGAATACTTATAATGACGGCAGGCATCGGCGTCCACCAGCTGATAGCCTTGTTTCTTCACGCTCTGCAACAAATAGGTCTGCGTGCGCAGAGGAAAAGAAAAGCTGCCGTTCGTCCCGCTCACCATAGCCTGACGGTTTTTAATCTGCACCGTAGCTCCAGATAGCGGCTGGCCCTTTTGCAATACCCCGTTCACCATACGGCCACGGGTCTTCACCATGCCCTGCTGCGTCTGTGCCATAGCACATAGACTGACGAAAAACAGGAAAAGAACAATAATCTTTCTCATATTTCCTCTTTACAGTTTTCCACACAACCCCCATTGTATCGGGTCTGAACTATTTATGCGCCTGCAAATATACTGCTTTTTAACGGATTACCCAAATATATTCAAAGGAAATTGAATAACTACGCCGCATGAGCGACTCGGAAAAGTAAGAACGAAAAAGCTTCTTGTCCTCTTGTCCTCTTGTCCTCATTTCCCACTTTACGCAGTTTTACGCGGGTTTCCGAAGATTCATACTAAATAGAGGTGAGGGGTGTAGGGGAGATTTTTCACCACAGAGAGCACAGAGGACACAGAGTTTTTTTCTTATTACGAAGGTTTTATTTTTGCACCACAGAGGCACAGAGGACACAGAGTTTTTTGGGATCACCTGCATACCTACGTGGAATCAGTTATACTAAAATCAAGATATTTCCGTTTTAATAGGAAACGCGATATCACAATGAATCCACAATACGAAACACTTGCCAAATGCTTGTTGCCTGAACACATGCTG
>JAILPA010000016.1 GCA_024690505.1 Prevotella sp. | reverse complement strand
CCCGCCCCTACAGCCGCCCCGACATCCTTGGCTTGGATGAAAACCCCCGTGTTGATATTCCCCCTACAGCCGCCTCGACATCCTTGGCTTGGATACAAAATCTCGTGTGGAATATTCCCCCGAAGTCGTAGGGGCGGGTCTTGTGCCCGCCCGTCCCCCAAAGCCCCAAAAGTCTACGGACTCCAAGGACTTCAAGGACAAATATAGTCCCATGGTCCTCATAGTCCGTAGACAACAAAAAGTCTAAGGAACCAAGGTTTTAGGAATTGTTGCGCCTTTGACGCAATTCCTTCTTTCCTTGGTTCCTTAGACTTTTCAATCTTTCAAAACCTTATTTGAACAGATGCGGGATGAACTCCTTGAGTCCCCGGCGCCAGGTGAGCCACTCGTGTGCTGTGCCTTCCGACTTGGAGTAGACAGCGTTGATGCCGAGGTCGTTGAGACTCTTCACCATCTTCTCTGTGCCGAACATCTGGTCCATTCCCTCGGTGCCGCTGCTCATGAAGAAGTAGTGGATTTTCTTGTTGAACTCGTCGGCATTGGTGAACACACCGTCGTAGGCCGTCTTCACGTCGAGGTTGAAGATGGCGCCGCTGAAGGTGCCCATCCAGGCGAACTTGTCGAGATGGGTGAGCACCACGTCGAAGGTCTGATGGCCACCCCACGACAGACCAGCCATGGCACGGTTCTCACGGTCGGTCTTCGTGCGGAAGGTGGACTCGATATAAGGGATGAGGTCGTTCAGCAGGACGGGGTAGAAGGAGGCACCATAGTCGCCCATGCCCTGTCCGCGACCCATAGGGGCCTTGATGTCGCCACTCTCCATCACCACGATCATCGGCACAGCCTCGCCGCTGGCGATGGCGTTGTCCATGATGTGCTGCATGTGTCCCTGCTTGCTCCATCCTGTCTCGTCCTCGCCCATGCCATGCTGCAGGTAGAGCACGGGATAGCGCTTCTTCTGGAATTTCTTCAGTTCATACTCCGCCGGGGTGTAGACCATGGCGTGACGGAAACTGTTGGCCGACTGCGACCAGTAGTAGATGCTGCGCACCTGACCGGCGGGGACGCCCTTCTGCGGACGGTAGTAGTCGCCCTCCGGTCCTTCCGGCACCTCGATGCCACCCGCCTCACGGTTGCATCCGAAGAAGGTCTCTGTGGCGGGGTCGATGAAGTTGACGCCGTCGATGTTCATGAAATAATAGTGGAAGCCCACCACGAGTGGGTCGGTGACGCACATCCATCCACCCTGGCCGTCGGGCTGCATGTCATATTTCTTGTCACAGATGTCGAGGATGACCTTCTTGGCATCGGGCGCCTTCAGGTAGAAATAGCCACGGCGCTGACTGTCGAGCTTGGGGAACTCGTTGCCCGGCACGGTGGTCTCGGGGATGAAGGCATCTGCCGGCACCTCGATTTTCTTGATGGGCGTCTCTATCTTCGGGCGCTTCGGCTCATATCCCAGGAAGCGGGCCACGGCCTCGCCGTATCGGCAACCCAGTTCACGATAGCCGGCAGCATCGAAGTGCAGGCGGTCGGGACCGTTGGTGCAGTTGTCGGAAGAGATGACCTGCGAGGTGTGGAGTGTCAGGGGGAGTTCGTCAATCTGCTTCTTGCATCCGATGCACACACCCTGTCCGTTGGCCTGCACGATGTTTCCGGCATAGAGGTTCACCTCTTCTGGTTTCAGTTGAAGGTCTCCGCAGAGGTTGTCATAGACCTCCTTCACCATGCGCGCCCACTGCGGGTCTCCGGTGTTCGTCTCACCCTGGTGCATGAGGATGCCCTTGATGACGCCGTCCTTCTGTGCCTTCTTGGCAAGTGTGACCAAGCGCTCGTAGGGATTGTTGTCATAGGCGGCAAGCATGCCCTTCATCCATTGTGGAGCCCTCTTGACGTAACTGTCGATGCTGTCGGGCAGGAATCCCTTGATGTCGATTCCGCCGATGGCCACATGGATGACACCGATTTTGATGTTCTCAGGCAGCGACTCCACCAGCGTGCGACCGAACCAGTCGGCTGGAGTAAGACCGGTGTTGGGACGGCAGAGAGGCGGCACGGCCTCGCACCACTCGCCCATCTTCCTTCCACGCCCCGGGTCGTCAACCGCCGGCATGAGGAGGAAGCGTGGTCCGGGACTCACGAGGTCCTGTGCCTCAGGTCTAGCGTTGCCCTCCATGTTGGACTGTCCGAAGCAGAGGAAGATGTAGAAGTTGGGGTCGGCTGGGGCGCTGGCGCTGCTGACCTCCTTGGGTGCTTTTTTCTTTGTTGTTTTTTTGGCAACTTGTGCTGTGACGGAGAATGCCACGAACATGCACAAGAATGTAAGGAGATATTTTCTCATGATTATTGAATGGTAATGGTTGTTTTTTTCAAGTCTTTGTTGAGAGAACTGTTGCCGTAGAACACCTCGTAGGTGCCGGGCTTGGTTCGCATGGTGTTGGTTTCAGTATCGAAGAACTCGAAACTGCTTTTGGTCAGTGGCAGGTGGGCGGTGGCAGTCTGGCCAGCCTTCACCTGGACGCGTTCGAATGCTCGTAGCGTCTTCAGCGGCGACTCCGGGTCGGCGGTGTTGCGGATGTAGAGTTGCACTACTTCCACGCCGTCGCGCTTGCCGGTGTTGGTGACGGGCACCTCCACGTCGAATACCGCCACGTCCTCACCCCCCTTGCCAGTAGGCTTGACGGTGGCTTCGCCGATTTGGAAGGTGGTGTAGCTCTTGCCGTATCCGAAGGCGAAGAGCGGGTCGTCGAAGTAGCGGTAGGTGCGTCCCTTCATCGAGTAGTCCTCGTAGTCGGGCAGCTGCTGGTCGTTCTTGTAGAAGGTGACGGGCAACTTTCCACTCGGGTTGTAATCGCCGAAGAGCACGTCGGCGATGGCCGTCCCGCCCTCCTGTCCGGCATACCATGCCTGGACGATGGCGGCGCAGTTCCGGGTTTCCGGTGTCAGTGCGATGGCTGAGCCGGAGCAGTTGACGAGGATGACGGTCTTCCCGGCGTCCTTGAGGGCTTTGATGAGACCGCGCTGCACCTTGGGCAGTTCGATGCTGGTCCTGTCGCCCCCCTTGAAGCCTTCGATGTTGACCGGCATCTCCTCACCCTCGAGGGCCGGCGATATGCCACCGACGAAGATCACCTTGTCGATGCCCTTGAGTTGGTCGATGGTCTGCTGGTAGTCGATGGGCAGTTCCTTGGCGACCTCTATTTTCATGCTGGCGCCCCATGTCTTGACGGTCTGGAAACGCACCTCGATGTCGAATTTCTGTCCCTTCTCGGCTTGCAGCACGGTGCGTGTGGGTGTGGCGCGCCAGATGCGGTGTGCTGCTTTCCGCTCGCCGTTGACATACACTTGGAAGTTGCCGCAGCCCTCCACGTTGAGCACGTATTCGCCAGCCTCCTTCGGGGTGAAGGTGGTCTCATACTTCGCGGAGAAGTCCTCGATGGGCACGCCGTTGGCGAAGACGTGCATGCCGGCGGTGGTCACTGCCACGGGCTTGGTGTAGTATTCGGTGACGATGGGCTTGCCACTCATCTCCGTGTTGTTCCAGAACGTGCCTTTCAACCCGCGCTTGCCATCGAAGCTGCATTCAGTGGCCAACTTGGAATCCATCACCATGTCGTAGGTGAGGTCGCAGCCCTGCACATAGGTCACCTTCTTCTGCTTGGCCTTGATGCCGTCGAGGATGGTGACAGTCTTGTTGGGCACGCCGTTGTAGTTGCCCCACATCATCGGTTCGTTGTCGGCGTTGGGGCCCACGACGGCGATTTTCTCCTTGTTCTTCTTCAGAGGCAGTACGTCGCCCTCGTTCTGCAGGAGCACGATGGACTGCCTGGCCATCTCGAGTGAGATGTTGGCGCTTTCCTTCGACGACATGGCGGAGTAGGGGATTTTCGACCATTCCACGAGTGAGGGGTCGTCCATCTCGCCGAGGTCGAAACGTCCTTCCAGCAGTCGTACGACGTGCTTGTCCACCTCGGCCTCGCTGATGAGTCCCCGTCGCACGGCCTCGGGGATGCTCCTGTACGCGTAGCCGTAGCCACACTCCACGTCGGTGCCTGCGATGGTGGCCTTCGCCGATGCTGTGACAGGCGACGAGCTGCTCTTGTGGGATTCGTAGAAGTCGCTGACGGCTCCGCAGTCGCTGACCACGAGGTATTGGAATCCCCACTCGTCACGCAGGATTTGCTGCAGCAGTCGTTGCGAACCGCAGCATGGGTCGTCGTCGAGTCGCTGGTATGCGCACATCACCTCTCGCACCTTGCTCTTCGTCACCAATGTCTTGAAGGCAGGCATGTAGGTCTCCCAGAAATCCCTTGTAGGGACGTTGGTGAGGTTGGCAGAGTGGCGTGTGTATTCGGGTCCGCTATGCACGGCGTAGTGCTTGGCACACGCCCATAGCTTGCGGTATTTCGATGTCTCCGGTCCTTGCAGTCCCCTGACGACGGCGTCGCCCATGACGGAAGTGAGGTAGGGGTCTTCGCCGTAGGTCTCCTGTCCGCGTCCCCATCTCGGGTCGCGGAAGATGTTCACGTTGGGAGTCCATACGGAGAGGCTTCTCATCTTCATATCCTCGCCCGTGCCTCGCAGCATGCGCTCGTTGTATTGCGCGCGCATCTCCGTGCTGGCGGCATCGAACACCTTGTTTAATAATACAGGGTTGAACGACGATGCCATAGCAACAGGTTCGGGGAAGACGGTGACGTTGCCCATGTTGGCGGCTCCGTGGAGAGCTTCGCTCCACCAGAAGAACTTCTTGATGCCGAGGCGTGGGATGGCCGGGCTCTCGTCGAGCATCAGCATGGCCTTCTCTTCCAAGGTGAGTCTTGAACAGAGGTCTATCGCCCGTTCCTTGGCGCTGAGGTTGGGATTCTTGTAGGCAGGTGTCTGTGCGGACAGTTGGAATGCTGCAAATACAAATGCCGTTGATAACAACAGTCTTCTCATAAAAACAATGTGATTTGGTAATGAATGGTTTTTCTTTTGCTAGAAAGTATAGGGCCTTGCTTTTCTAGGGTTTCTAGGGATTCTAGTTTTCCTAGTTTTCCTAGATTTCCTAGATTTTCTAGAATGTCTAGATTTTCTAGATTTCCTAGAATTCCTAGGGCTTCTATTGCTTTCTGTCAATATGGTAAAAGCACCTCCGACCTTGGAGGTCGGAGGCGCCTTTTGGGTGCTTGTGTAGTTTATTTGAAGAGCAATTGAGCCATCTCGTAGAGGGCGCGACGCCATGTGAGGAACTCATGGGCGGTGCCTTCCGACACATGGCCATGGGCGTTGTAACCGGCGGCTTTCAAGTCTTCCACCGACTTCCTGATGGCATCGGGCTGTTCCTTGCTGCCACAACTCTCGAAGATAAGCTTCACCAACTTGGTGTCGTTGATGTCGGACGGAGCATATTGGCCACCGCTCAACAGGCCCCATGAGCCAAACAGTTCCGGACGGCGCAGGGTGATGAGCTTCGTCTCCATGCCACCCATCGACAGGCCGGCCATGGCGCGGTTCCACTTGTCTTTCTTCGTCTTGAAGTGTGAGTCGATGTAAGGAATCAGTTCGTCGCAGAGCACTTTCTCGAAGTCCTCGGCTGTGAATTGTCCGATGGTGCCAAACTTGAAATCGTTGGTCATGCCATAGGTCATCACGATGATGAAGGGATTGATTTTGCCTTCGGCGATGAGGTTGTCCATGATGAGTCCTGCACAACCTTGGTTGGGCCAGCTGGTCTCATTCTCACCCCATCCATGTTGCAGGTAGAGCACGGGGAATTTCTTCTTGTTGTCATACGACGGCGGGGTATAGACGAAGGCGCGCTTCATGCTGTTGGTGCTGGCCGATGGGAAGAGCACCTGCTGCACGTTTCCATGCGGGACGTCCATGCGGTTGGCGTAGAAGGCCCTGTCGTGTGCGGGAATCTCTATGCCACTCTCCCAGCGGCAGGAGCCGAAGTAGTTGTGTGTGCCGGGGTCGTTGACCACAGCGCCGTCGATGGTGAGATGGTAGTAGTGGAAGCCTTCGTCCATCGGGCCGTCGGTCGTTCCTGTCCAGATGCCGTCCTTGTCCTTGTGGAGCACGGTGCCGCCACGACCTCCAAGACCGAGGCTGACGATGACCGACTTGGCGTCGGGAGCATCGATGCGGAAGCGGGCATAGCCCTCGCTGTTCACCTGCGGATATTCCTGTCCGGGCTGGTTCAGGGGGTTGGGGGTGAAGTCTTCCTTAGGCTGGCGGTTGTCGAGTGCGGGGTCGAAGTCGCGGATGGCACGGTAGCAGGCCTTGGGCTTATACTGTTCGTCGAAGGGCAGGGGGTGGTTGTTCACGCCTAGCCACGAGTCGCGGTCGCCCAGGTTCCAGAAGGTGACGACGTCGATGACGTCAGCGTGCTTGCGGAAGACCTTGAAGAGGCGTGCGTACTGGTCGGTCTGAAGCGTGTTCATGTAGCCGGGCATGGGGCGTGCCTCGCCGCGCGAGAACATCAGCTGGCCACCGCTCTCGTTGTTCATGCGTAGGTCAAGCTCGGTGATGTGGATGTGCTTCACCAGCTCCTTGAAGCGTACGATGGCTTTCTCAAGCTGTGCCTCGTCGGGGAAATAGATGTTGTAGTGGCCCTGCATACCGATACCATCGATGGGCACGCCGGCGTCCTTCATCTTCTTCACCATGTTGTAGATGCGCTCGCGCTTGCCGTTGTCCACGCAGCTGTAGTCGTTGTAGAACAGCAGGGCATTGGGGTCGGCTTCGCGGGCAAACTCGAAGGCCTTGGCTATGAACTCGTCGCCGCAGAGCTTGAAGGCAGTCGACTGGCGATAGGGACTCGGTTCTTCACCGCCGCGACGGCCCCAGCGGGGACCACCATCGTCGGCCATGGCCTCATTCACCACGTCCCAGCAGTAGACCACGTCCTTGTAGCGGTTCACCACGGTGTGGATGTGCTCACGCAGACGCTCATAAAACACCTCTTTCTTCACGGGCTTGCCTTTCTTGTCCTTGAACATCCAGTCGGCAAACTGGCTGTGCCACACCAGGCAGTGACCGCGCAGCTTGATGCCGTTCTGGCGGCAGAAGTTGGCAATGCGGTCGGCCTTCTCCCAGTTCCACACACCTTCCTGAGGATGCAGCTCGCCGGGCTTCATGTCGTTCTCGGCGGTGATGCTGTTGAACTCTTTCTTGATGAGGGCAATCTGGGCCTCATCGGCGATGTTACGCTGGTTTACTGCCACGCCAATGGAGAAATAGTCCTTGTAGGCGTCTTTCAGTCCCACGTTGGCCCGTGGGTCAACCTGTTGCCACTGTGCGGAGACGGTGGCGGTGCTCAGTGCCATGACGGCGACAAGAGCGAGTTTTGTGATTTTTCTCATAACAATTGTTGTGTTGGGATTAAAGAGTTATTTGACAATGGTTTTCTTTCCGTTCTTGATATAGAGTCCGGGGCGCAGGGTGCCGTCCTGAAGGCGCCGGCCGCTGAGGTCGAAGATGGCTGTGGGGGTGGGCGTCGCAGCGCTGCTGGTAACGGAGGGAACGGCCGCGGGGTCAGCAGCGAGGGTGCGGTGGCGAAGGGCCGAGCGCACGGCATACCATGCGGGCTTGCGCTGCAGACCGCTGGTGTAGAGCAGTGGATTGGAGGCCGAGCGCCACGAGTCGTTGTCCTTGATGCCCCAGACGATCATGTAGGGGCAGTTGTCGTTGTTGAGCACGATGTCGGTGATGATGCGGTACTGGCGGGCCTGCTCTTCCAGATCCTTGGCGGAGGTGGAGGGGATGCCCATGTCGAGCTCGGTGATGACACACTTCAGACCGTCGTCTGCGAAGCGGCGGATGGTCTGGTCGAGCTTGGCCGAGTCGGCATCGCCCACGGAGAAGTGGCACTGCAGGCCCACGCCGTCGATAGGGATGTTGCGCTGGCGCAGGTGCTTCACCAGATTGCGGAAGGCCACGGCTTTGGCCTTGCCTTGCAGCTCCACGTCGTAGTCGTTCAGGTAGAGCCCGATGGAGGGGTCGGCCCGGTGGGCATAGACGAAGGCTGAGTCGATGTAGTCATCGCCGATGGCCCGCTGCCACACCGTCTGCCGCAGGGTGTAGCCCTCAGGGTTGGTGCGTATGATGCTCTGGTCGTCGTCGAGGCATTCGTTCACCACGTCCCACTCGCTCACCTTGCCCTTGTAGTGCTGCAAGACGGCGGTGATGTGGGCGTTCATCAGCTGCAGGGCCTCAGCGCGGCTCCAGTTCTTGTCGTTCTTCTTGCCGTCGCTGCTCAGCCAGGCAGGCTGCTGCTGGTGCCACACAAGGCAGTGGCCGCGAACGGTCATGCCGTTCTGCTGGGCGAAGCTGACCAGCTGGTCGGCACTGCCGAAGGAGAACTGTCCCTGCGACGGCTGGATGGCATCCATCTTCATCTCGTTCTCGCACACCATCATGTCGAACTGGCGTCCGCTCTCGTTGCGGTCGCTCTCCAGGCCTTTGTAGGTGCACAGTGCCACGCCGATGTGCTTGTTGTTCTTCTGGGCATAGTAGCGCAGGGTGTGGGTGTCGGTGGCGTCGTCGATGCCGTCGTCATAGAAGGCACCAAGCGTCGAGACGGGGTTGTCGGGATTGTCGGGATTGTCGGGGTTGTCAGGATTGTCAGGGTCGTTCGGCGAGACATAGCGCAGCACCAGCTGGTACTGCCCGTCGTCGGTGCGCTCGTCGAGCGTCCAGGTGCCATGAGCAGGCTTCTTCAACTGGAACTGCCAGTCGCCGCTCTTAGCCTTGGCGGTGATGAGGGGCAGCTCGGCGCCCACCTCGAGGGGGGAATCCTCGGGCATGGACAGCTCAATGAGGGGGGCGTCGGTGCTCGTGGCGAAGTCTTCTGTCATGTCGGAGAACTTCAGGGTGCCGGCAACTGACAGCAGGTCATGGCTATCGGCAGAGGCGACCTTGAAGTGCACCACCGAAGCAGGGTGCAGCTGTAAGTTGGCGTTCTTCGCGGCGGCATAGTTCTGAAGGGTCAGTGTGCCAGGAGTGTCGGCTGTGCCCGGCTCTATGGTGCCGTAGTTGTCGACGGTGCCGGCAATGCTGCCTGTTCCGCCAAGGATGCCGCCAGTGAAGACGTAGGCAATGGCCTCGCCCTCGGACGGACGTGCACCCAGTGCGCCGCGCAGCTTCTTGCTCTCGGCCTCGGCACGGTCGTTGTTTACCAGCACACGTCCTGCCAGCACGCGCAGGGCACCGCTCAGGTAGTTGTCGTTGCCAGTGATGGTGAGTGTTCCGCGGCCTTCCTTCACGATGCCAAGAGCTGTGTCGTCGCGGTAGTCGGAGGGCTTGATGGTTCCCGCCAGTGTGAAGTTGGTGTTAAGGTTGCCCAGCAGGAAGTAGGCGGCACGGCCGTTCTTCATGTAGCCTTGCAGTGTAGAGCCGGCCTCGGTGTCGAGGTGGCCAATGCGGAAACCGGCACCCGAAGTGTTGGCCTCGCAACAGATGGTGGCACCGGCATGGAGCGTCACACGGTTGTTGGCCATCGACGGGTTCACCTTGCCCGACTTGGCGTCGTCGAGGGCATTCTCAGCCGTGGATGACTTGCCACCATGGGCCAGCACCACGCCGAAGAATCCAGCTGACGGGGCATTCTCTTTGAAAGGATAGATGTGAACAGGCCCGGTGAAGGTCGTCCAGTTAGGCCAGGCCTTGCCTTTCTCGGTGCCTAAGTAGCAGCGTTCGCCGCCGGCATAGAGGTTCAGCGTGCCGCTGCCGTTGATGGTGGATGAGAAATAGCAATAGCGGGCCATCTTCACCTCCACGGTCTTGCCTGTGGTCAGCGAGATGGATTTGTCGTAGCTGACATAGCTGCTCGATGTGTTGTTGCCGCTGATGTCAATGGTCTCGGTCTGGGACGTAGCCGACAAGGCGGTGATTAGGGTTGCAAATAATATTACTTGTCTCATCAAAGGGGTGTTAATGTGGGCTTTATCTCTTGACAAATCAGTAGTTTAAGGATTATTTCTTGAAAAGCCAGTAGTCCAGATGCACGTCGCCGCTGGCATTGGAGAAGCAGAGGTAGAGGTCGTGCACGCTGTTGGCTCCTTTGACCTTGGCGGTGAACAGTTTGTAGGCCTCGACCGAGCCCGTGGGTGCAATCTTTGCAGTGCCCACGACGGGGCCGTTCTCGGAGTCGAGGCGCAGGGTGACGTTGCAGCTGCCCGTGGCTGCTGCCGCGATGCTGAACTGCTTGGCGCCAGCGCCGAAGTCGACACCACGCAGGCGGATGTACTCGCCGTCGTTGATGTCGAAGATATACATGTTACGTTTGCCAGTCGACTCAGGCATGTCCTTCACCACACCAGTGTTGGGGATGCCCATCTTGGCACTCTTCAGCCCACGGCCCCAGGCCATGGTCTCAGCCTCCACGCGCTGGTAGGGGTTGAGCCAATGCAGCTGCTGCATGGGTTTCTGGTCGAGCCAGTAGGGTATCTCGGGTATAGTGCCGTCCTCCAGATAGACGATCTCACTGCCACTGACGCTGCGACGCTCGTGGTGAATGTAAGTGTCGAGGTGCATCAGGTCGTAGTCCTGACCGAAGACGTAGCTGCGGCCCTTGAAGTCGCAGATGCCAGGATGATTGCCGCGGTCGCGGTTGGTGGGTCGCTGGATGTAGTTCTTCCATGTCCACGGGCCCATGGGCTTGTCGCTCATGGCATAGCCCAGTGCCTCGGGGCAGCAGGTGGTGGCATAGCCCAGGTAGTAGTGCCCGTTGCGCTTGTAGAACCATGGACCTTCCTGATAGTGCTTCACTGCCCAGTCGGCTTTCTGTTCGTTGGGCACTCTGAGGTTGATCTTGGCACCTTCCTCCTTGACGGGACGCATCACGCCGTCCTGCGGATTGAGCACGAAAATGTCGCCCTCGGTGGAGATCATGTCCTTGTTCAGCTTGATGCAATAGACATGGGGGTTGCCCCAGTACATGTAGGCCTGGCCGTCGTCGTCGGTGAAGACGCTGGGGTCGATGTCGTCCCAGTGTTCTCTCTGCCATACCAGCGGCTTGCCCAGCGGGTCGCGGAAGGGCCCGTAGGGGGAGTCGGCCATCAGGACGCCAATGCCGTGGCCGTGGAGGGGTGCATAGAGGTAGTATTTGCCGTCGCGCTCCACGGTCTGGATAGCCCAGGCACCGTTCTCGCGGCTGCGCCATGTGAACTCCTTCAGCGATGCCACGGCGCCGTGCTCAGTCCAGTTGGCCATGTCGGTGGTGCTCCACAGCAGCCAGTCGTACATGAAGAAGCCGGCGGAGTTCTTCTCGTTGGCATCGGGTATGTCTTCGGGCGAGGCATCGTGCGACGTATAGAGGAACAACGTGTCGCCCACCACCAAGGGTGCTGGGTCGGCGGTGTATTTGGTCTGGAAGAGCGGCATGTTCACCTGGTTCAGGTCGGGCATGGGGTCTTTGTGGTCCTGCCGCTGGGCGTTAGCGGGCTGCGATACTATTGCTGCATAGAGGACGAAGGGGAGGATGTAACTTCTCATGTGTTTCCGTTTTTATTGTTTTCGGGGGTTGCTTGGTTGTGATTTTTCTTTACACGCGCTGCGCGGCTGAAAATGGCGCGTTGCTTTTCGCTACGCAAAGGACAGCTTTGAGAGGGTCAAAGGGCAGCTTTTCCACCCTTAAAGCGGTGCTTTTCCGAAACTATTGTTCTGCGGGCCTTTTCTGCGGGCGTCGGCGTGAGGTAATTATTCTTTACTTCAGCTTGTCAAACAGGGCGTTCTTCTCGATAGTCCATCCCTGCCGCTTCGACAGCTCGCAGTCGTTACCCTTGAACATGCGGGCAGCCTGCTTGTCGCGCTTCAGCTGCCAGTTCAGCCAGTTCAGGGCCACCACCGTGAACTCGCCGCCGTGGGGCTGACGGTAGGTGCCGCCGTGGCCCACGGGATAGTTTGTGGCGCAGCAGGGCACGTGGCTAATCTGGTGGAAGTCGTCCATGCCGTTTTCGTAGGCAATATCTTCCTTGCCGCCCAGAATGTAGATGATGCTGGTGTGGATGTCCTTCAGCTTCGACTTGTCGGGCATGGGCATTCCGCCCACGGCCTGTGCACGGTTAGTCTGTTTGAAGAGGCCGCTGTTGCATATCATCAGGGTCTTGATGCGTGGGTCGGCGCAGTTGTAGAGCGTCTGCAATCCACCGCACGACATGCCAGCCACGCAGATGTTCTTCACGTCTATCTTATTATAATAAGGTGACGATTTGTCGCTGTTCTGAGCGATGGCCCAGTCGATGCTCTCTATTTGCTGCTCGGTGGTCGACATGGGGCCGCGGTATGGCTTCTCCTCCATGGGAATGTAGCCAGTGGCCAGCACCAGATAGCCGTGCGAGGCAATCTCGTTGAGGAACTTGTAGTGCTCCCAGGGCGAGTTGGTGCAGGCTCCGTTGCCCCATACCAGCACGGGCAGCGGGTTCTTCTTGCTGAACTTCGAGAGGTCTTGCGGCACAAACACGGTGTGGGCGAGGAGCGTGGCCTCTTCCTTCATAATGGCCTTGTAGGGGCCCTGCCCGCCGTTTTCCACCTCACGCATAGGCAATCCATGAATCTGCCACCAGTCGAAGTTGAAGAGCTTCGGACCCTTACGGCCCTTGAAGGCGAAGTAAAGGTCGTGGGTGCCCGTGGCCCGCTCGGTGAGGTTGGCAGTCAGTGTCTGCCACTTCTCCCAACCGCCCGTGCCAGGCACTTCGAGCGTGCCAAGGAGCTTGCCTCCAAGGCTGTCGATGCGCACTTCAATGTATCCGCCGCGTAGTCCGCTGGCCACGTGGGCCGTGAACTGTTGGGTGACGTTGCCGTCAAAGCAAACGTTCTGCAGTTTGATATAGTCACCGTTGTGGATGTCGCTCACGTAGACGCCTATCTCATCGTTCTGCTCAGTCTTCACGCCCTTGGAGAAGGCCATCGTCTCGGCCTCCACCTTCTGGTAGGGATTGAAGTTGGCAATGGGCTTCACGCCCTCATCGGTCGGCATGATGGTGGGGAAGGAGCCGTCAGCGTTGTACTGGAACTCCTCCACGGCCACGCTCCGGCCGAAACCACCTCCTCCGGGCAGTTTGCCAGTGTGGTAGAAGAAGTAGCTGTGGCCCTTGTAGTCGGCCACGCCGCAGTGGTTGGTGAACGACTTGGTGTCGCTGAGCGGCATGATCTCGCCGGCGTATGTCCAGGGGCCTGTAGGCGATGAGGCGGTGCTGTAGCTGATATGCTCGGGCACTCCCCCGGCGGCGTAGAGCAGCTGATACTTGCCGACACGCTTCGTGAGCCACGGGCCTTCCACATAAGAGTCCTTGTATTTCTTGCCTTTCTCTCGCTTGTCCATCGAGGGCGAACCAAAGGCTTCCTCGGTCATATCGAGGTTCTTCACCTCACCGTTGAAAGAGATCATGTCCTCGTTCAGCTTGGCGTAGTACACGCGGGGGTTTCCCCACATAATCCAAGCCTGGCCATCGTCGTCGATGAACACGGTGGGGTCGATGTGATCCCACGATCCGTTCTCGAAGAGTGGCTTGCCAATGGCATCCTTGAATGGGCCGGTGGGCGAATCGCTCACCGCCACGCCGATGGCCATGCCCTTGGAGATGCGTGAGTGGGCGCAGATGTACCAGTAGAACTTGCCGTTGCGCTCTACGGTCTGGCTGGCCCACGCCCGGTCGTCGGCCCACGAGAAGCTCTCGAGTGCCAGCGGTGAGCCGTGGTCGGTCCAGTTCACCATGTCCTCTGAGGAGTAGACACGCCACTCCTGCATCCAGAAGAAGTCGGCGCCGTCCTCGTCGTGGCCAGTATATACATACATTCGCCCGTTGTGCACCATAGGCGCGGGGTCGCTGGTGCACCACGTCTGAACAAAGGGGTTCTGCGCTGTGGCAGTTATGCCAGCTAGCAGCGAAAGAGATAAAAAGAGTTTCTTCATGGTTTTATTGTATCGTTATTGTTTGTTTCTTCAGGTCTTTGTTGTCCGAGCTGGTGCCCACGAGTATTTCATACTGTCCCGGCTTCACGCGCATGGTGTTCGTGGCGGAATCCCAGAACTCGAAGCTCTTCCGTGTGAGCTGCAGTGTGGCGGTAGCCGTCTGACCGGCCTTTACGCTGATGCGCTGGAAAGCGCGGAGCGACTTCAGTGGCCCGTCGGCATCCTGCAGGTCGCGGATATATACCTGCACCACCTCAGAGCCGTCGCGCCGGCCCGTATTGGCCACGTCCACCGTCACGGTGCCGCTCCCGTCGTTCTTCATTTCCACCCGCTCGTTTCTCGTCTCGAAGGTGGTGTAGCTCAGGCCATAGCCGAAGGGGAACAGCGCGTCGTTGAAGTAGCGGTAGGTGCGGCCCTTCATCGAGTAGTCCTCGTAGTCGGGCAGCTGGCTGCTGGTTTTGTAGAACGTGACTGGCAGCTTGCCGCTGGGGTTCACATCGCCGAAGAGCACGTCGGCCACGGCGGTGCCGCCCTCCTGTCCAGCATACCAGGCCTGTACGATGGCGTCGCAGGTCTCCATCTCGGGCTGCAGGGCGATGCACGAGCCAGAGCAGCAGACGAAGATGACGGTCTTGCCGGCAGCCTTCAGGGCCCGTAGGAACTCGCGCTGCACTTTCGGCAGTTCGATGTGTGTGCGGTCGCCGCCCTTGAAACCATCGATGTCGACGGGCATCTCCTCGCCCTCGAGGGCAGGTGATATGCCACCCACGAAGATGACCTTGTCGATGCCCTCGAGCTGACGGATGGTCTGCTGGTAGTCGATGGGCAGTTCCTTGGCCACGTTGATCTTCAGGTCGGCATTGTAAGTATGTACGTGCGAGAAGCGTACCTCTATATTATAGCTCCGTCCGGCCTCGGCCTGGATGGCAACGCGGTTGGGCGTGGTGCGCCAGATGCGGTGGTGGAACTTCCGCTCGCCGTCGATGTAGAGCTCGAACTGTCCGCAGCCATCGACGTTCACCACGTATTCGCCGGCCTCCTTGGGGGTGAAGACGGTTTCGTACTTGGCCGAGAAGTCCTCAAGCTGTACGCCCGGTGCGAAGTTGTGCATTCCGAAGGTGGTAACGGCCAACGGCTGCGTGTAGTATTGTGTGGTGACGGGCTTGCCCTCCATGCGGCGGTTGTTCCAGAAGGTGCCCTTCATGCCCTTCTTGCCCTCGAAGCTGCACTGCGTGCCGAGTAGGCACTCCATCACGCGGTCGTAGGTCAGGTCGCAGCCTTTGGCGTAGAACAGCTTCCGCTGTTTTGCTTTGATACCGTCGAGGATAGTAATCGTGTGGTTGGGCTGACCGTTGTAGTTGCCCCACATCATCGGTGTATTGTCGGCATTCGGGCCGATGACGGCAATCTTCTCCTTGCCTTTCTGCAAGGGTAGCACTGGCTCTGTGGCTCCGCCCTTGGCAGCGTTGGCAATGTTGCCGTTCTTCAACAGCACGATGGTCTGGCGGGCCATCTCCAGCGAAAGGTTGGCTGACGCTTTGGTCGACATAGCCGAGTAGGGAATTTTCGACCACTCCACTAGGCTTGGGTCGTCCATCTCGCCCAGGTCGAATCGTCCTTCCAGCAGTCGTACGACGTGCTTGTCCACTTCCTGTTCGGTGATGAAGCCCCGTTTCACGGCCTCGGGAATGCTGCGGTATGCATAGCCATAGCCACACTCCACGTCGGTGCCGGCGATGGTGGCCTTGGCCGAGGCGTGTGTGGCATCCGATGATGACTTGTGCGACTCGTAGAAATCGCTGACGGCGCCGCAGTCGCTCACCACCAGGTACTCAAAGCCCCATTCGTCGCGCAGGATGGTCTGCAGCAGTCGCTGGGAGCCGCAGCAAGGGTCATCGTCGAGCCGCTGGTAGGCACACATCACCTCGCGCACCTTAGCATCCTGCACCAGAGTCTTGAAGGCCGGCATGTAGGTCTCCCACATGTCGCGTGGCGAAACGTTGGTGAGGTTGGCCGAGTGGCGTGTGTACTCAGGGCCGCTGTGCACGGCATAGTGCTTGGCACATGCCCACAGCTTGCGGTACTTCGCGTCCTCGGGCCCCTGCAGTCCGCGCACCACTTGCGTTCCCATGACCGATGTCAGGTAGGGGTCTTCGCCGTAGGTCTCTTGTCCTCTGCCCCATCGCGGGTCGCGGAAGATGTTCACGTTCGGTGTCCACACTGATAGGCTGTGGAACTTCTCGTCCTCGCCGCTGCCCCGCTGCATACGCTCGTTGTACTGGGCGCGGAACTCGGTCGATGCCACGTCGAAGCACTTATAGAGCAGGTCGGGATTGAACGATGCTGCCATGGCCACGGGCTCGGGGAACACGGTGACGTTGCCTTGGTTGGCAGCACCGTGAAGGGCTTCGCTCCACCAGAAGAATTTCTTTATTCCCAGGCGTGGGATGGCGGGGCTCTCGTCGAGCATCAGCATGGCCTTCTCGTCGAGTGTGAGTCGCGAGCAGAGGTCGATGGCCCGTTCGCGTGCACTCAGGCTGGGGTTCTGGTAGGGCTGTGTCTGTGCCGAAGCCGAAAGGTTAGCCAGACAGGCCAGGGCGAGTGATAGGAATGATGACTTTTTCATGTGGGGTGATGAGTAAGATTATTTCTTTCCGAGTCGGATGAATACGGGTATGTGGGCCTTGGTGACGTTGGTTGTCACGTACTGGCCGCCCTCATAGTGCTGTCCGGTGCGTTTGTCCTGCCAGCCGTCCTTGTTCTTGGGCAGATAGGTGCGCCACTGTGTGACGCCCGGTTCGGTGACTGGACTGACGAGGTAGTCGGGGCCGAACATGTATTCGTATTTCTGTGCCAATGCCTCGGGGTCGTCGGCAAAGTCGAACACCAGCGGACGCATCAGCGTGTAGCCCTCTTTTGCAATGCGACGGGCGCACTCCTCAAGATAGGGGCGCATGGTCTCGCGCTCGCGCAGGCATTCGGTGATGATGGCTTGTGCCTCGGGGCCGTAGTTCCAGGGCTCGGTGTTGCTCATATAGCCGTGCACACGCATCAGTGGCAGATAGACGCTGGTCTCAATCCATCGCAGCATCCGCTCGATGTAGTCTTGGTTCTTGTACTGGTCGCCGGGTCGGAAGAATCCGCCAGCATCGTAGGTCCACCAGGGCACTCCGGCAGCCTGCACTCCCAGTCCGGCCACTATCTGTCGGCGGAAGGTCTCCCAGTCGTTGCCCACGTCGCCGCTCCACAGTGCCGAGCCATAGCGCTGTATGCCAGGGAATCCGCAGCGTGTGAGGATGACGTCGCCTGTTCCCTCGTAGACCGTCTTGTTCACCAGGAGCGGATAGACGTTGCGTACCTGCTCGCCGGCCCATTGGCCGTTGTTCACGCGTCGGCCCACGAGGTCGTCGTTCTCGGGCTCGGTGGCGTCCTGCCACCAGGCATCGATGCCCAGTGGCACCAGCCGTTCGTTGAAGTGGTGCCAGTAGGCGGCGGCAGCATCGGCATTGAAGAAGTCAATCCAGTCGGTGCCGGGGATGTAGTAGTTCTTGGCCAGCATGTCGCGGCCCACTTCCGAGTTCTTGTCGATCTTCGACCATACGCTCACCATGAGCTTGATGCCCATGCGGTGCAGACTGTCGGTGAGAGCCTTGGGGTCGGGATAGTACTGCTCGTCGAACTTCATCGAGTTCCAGCCGTACTTGCCCCAGTACTGCCAGTCCTGCACCAGCACGTCTACCGGCATCTGCTCTGAGCGGAAGCGGTTGGCGGTCTGCAGAATCTCGTCGGACGAGTGGAACCGCTCGCGGCAGTGGATGTAGCCCAGCGCCCACGAAGGCATGAGCGGACAGGGGCCTGTGAGCTCGCGGTAGGCTGCGATGATCTCGTCGGGCGAACCGACGAACACGGTGTAGTCGACGGCATCGGCCACGGGTGAGCGCAGCACGGTGTGGTCGGTCACCTTACTATAATATAGCACTGGCGCGTCGCCCCTTGACAGCTCGGCCTTGAGTGTGTGGTGGCCAGCATTCAGGCTGACGATGGCCGATGCGGTGGGTGGCAGCCACATGTTCTGCATCTCGATGACGGTCTGTCCGTCGATGACGAGGTTGTGTCGGCGGGCCATCTTCTGTCCCACGTCGAGCAGCAGGGCGTAGTCGCCGTCCTCGGCCAGGTCGATGGTGGCCTCGAAGATGTTGCGCTGGCGCACCTCGCGCCGTCCGCCCTCGGTGGTGGTGACATTCACTTCCTCTGTGCCACCCACGGCTCCTGGCGTCAGGCGCACGCTCTGCCCGCAGGGGTTGAAGTCGGTCATGCCGTAGTTGTTCCACAGGATGCCGTATCCCTTGCTCGACAGGAGCATGGGCAGCGATATCTGCGTGTTCACCTGTGTGAGGCGGCGCGACAGTCCGCGCACGTTGGCATAGCCATCCTGGAACTGACCCAGTCCGAAGAGACACTCGTCGGCGGGCGAGTCGAAGGTGAGTGTGGCCTCGGTGCCTTGCATACGGTGAGCCGTGGCATTGAAGACCACGCGGCCTTTCTTGTCCTTGATGCTGACGGTCTGCCGCTCCTGGTCTACCTCTACGGTCATGCCGCCGCTGCGTGCCTTACCGTCTTTCACGTAGATCCACTCGGGCAGCTGCGGCAGGCGGCTCGGCTCCTCGATGTAGCGTATGCGCACGGCATTCTTCGCCAGCTGCTTCACGGCAAAGGTGCCCAGGGGATGTACCACGGCCACGAAGCCGCCCCGTGGGCGCAGCTTGACGGTCTGTGGCAGTGCTTCGGTCTGCGCGAGGCTCCATGCGTGCTCGCCGCCGTCCTGGAACAGCTCCACGCGGCCATGTTTGCCGATGAAGGATGCCGGGACGTCGACGGTCAGCTCGCCGTCGGTGCCGTTGATGGCGGCTACATACCAGGTGCTGCCGTTGCGACGGGCCATGACCACGCTCTTTCCAGGATAGCCGCCGAGGAGGCGTGTCTCGTCCCACACGGTGGGTAGTGAGCTGAAGAACTGCTGCACCTGCTGAGGCTGGGCGAGGAAGCTCTCGGGCCGGTCGGCCAGATGCTGCAGGCCGCTCTCGAAGAGCACGGTGAGCGCCAGCTCGTGGGCGTGGCTGGTGATATGCGGATGCTGCGAGTCGCTGAAGGCGCATGGGGTATAGTCCATGGGGCCTATGACGTTGCGTGTGAAGGGTAGGGTGGCGTTGTGGCTGGCGGCCTTCTGTGTGAAGGTGGGCACGTTGTTGTACCACTCGGCGCCGTAGACGCCCTCGGTCGACATGAGGTTGGGCCAGGTGCGCTGCCAGCCGCGTGGCACCGTGGCACCGTGGAAGTTGACCAGCAGGTGATGGCGGGCAGCACTCTCGAGCAGGTCGAGGCAGTAGTCCATGTTCTGCTGCGTGTCGCCGCTGAAGAAGTCGACCTTCACGCCGGCCACGCCGATGCGCTCGCACCAGGCGAACTCGCGTTCGCGGTCTTCGGGCTTGTTCAGGCGGAACTTAGGAGTGGGAGCACCGTCGACCCATCCCACGCTGGAGTTGTACCATATCAGGGGCTTCACACCCTTCGACTTGGCATAGGCCACGGCGTCCTCCACGGTCTTGCCGTCCTTCATCTGGTCCCACTCGGCATCGATGAGCACGTACGGCAGGTGCAGTCTGACGGCCAGGTCGACGTATTTGCGGATGATGTTGTAGTCGTTCGAGCCGTGGTTGTAGGCCCAGTAGACCCACGACACCACACCGGGCTGAATCCAGCTGGTGTCGGCTATCTGGCAGGGCTCGCTCACGTCGGTGACCAGTGTCGACTCGACCACGTCGGCCAGTGTGCCGGCAATGACCAGGCGCCAGGGGCTGTGGGCAGCAGTGCCGTCAGTCTTGACATCGGGCACCACTCGGAACAGCTCCCCCTCGTTGTAGAGACTCGATGCGCTCTGTCCGTGCTCAATGTTAGCCTCGGTGATGAGAGCGAACACGCCGCTGGCGGGCTCCACGAGCAGGGGGTAGCCCCAGTGCACACTGTTCCCCTCACCGTCTTTGGCAACATGGCTGAACGACTGCACAGCCTTCACCTTGGCCGTGGTGCTGAGGGGGAAGAAACCCTCGTAGCTGTCGGCCCACTGCTGCATCCACCGCTTCGTGCCCTCGGGTATGACGTAGGCCGTGGGCTCCGTGGCTGGCAGCGACTCGCCTTCGTAGCGGAAGGCCAGACCGTCGTTGTAGAGGCGCAGCACCAGGTTGCCCACACGGTATTCGTTGGCCTCGTTCGTGCAGTGCAGGCGCTTGCCGGTGAGCATGGTGTAGTCGGCCTTGATGTGGCGGGCCTTCCAGCTCTTCTCGGCAGCAGCGTCAACGGGCAGCTGTATGGTGAGCACAGGCTGCTGGCTGTAGTTCAGGATGCAGGCACCATCGGTCAGCGTAAGTGACAGTTTGCCGTTGGGCGACACGGCCTGGCGGGCCATGACTGGCTGAGCAGCCGTCAGGGCAGCCACGACGGCCACGAGTGTAAGTACTTGGCCACGCACGCCGAGCAGGAATTTTCGTGTGGAACGGTTTGACATGATTCTTTTATAGTCTTTTTAGGTTTCGTATGCGCATATTCGTTGCAAAATTACAAAAGAATTGTCGGCCGTACACTTTGGCCTGTTTCAAATATTATTGGATATGTAACATTTTTACATTTTCTGCCCGTTTGATAACTGCAGGAAACGCGGCGCCCAGACCATGCGGTGCCAGCTATGGGCGGGCGGAAACCATGAAAAGTTTGCCGACAAACGCGCTGAGGCCGCCTGCAGAGCCTGCAAACGGTCAGCTTGAGTCGCCGCAAAAATCGGGGAAGAGTGGTTGTGAAATCGGGGAAGAGTGGTTGTAGAATCAGCTTAGAGTCGTTGCAAAAACAGGGTTGAGTCGCCGCAAAATTGGTTCGGGGCCGCTGAACCATTAGTTCGGCGGCCCCGAACTTTTAGTTCAGCGGCCCTGAACCATTAGTTTCAGACCGCTTGAAACTATTTGTTTCAGAACCCCTTGAAACAAAAAACAACGAGCAGCCCATCTCACCAACCCTTGAAGGGAGAGGGAAATGGGCTGCGCGAAGTATCGTGCGGGTAGAGCGAGTTGAGAGGCTCAGATGTCTTTCTGGCGGGTGCCCATACGGGCCTCGACGACGTTCACCACGTAGTCGCCCAGCTTCTCGCACTCATTGATGAGATCCATGTAGACCGTGCCTTCAGCGTAAGTGTAGGCGTGGTTGTTGATGTCGATGATGTTCTGTACCTTCAGCTGGTTGCGGAAGTTGTTGATCTCGTTCTCGATGTTGAACGTGCGGTTCACGTCGTAAGCCTCCTTGCGACCGCTCATCAGGCGGTTCATGTGGGTGAGGGCGTCCTCGGCGAGGCCCATCATCTGGTGCAGGTGGCTGTACTGCTGCTCGTTGAAGTGGTCTTGCTTCTGCGTGTACTTGCGGCTGATGGTGCGGGCCATGTTGTAGCAGGCGTCGCCGATGCTCTCGAGCTCGCTGATTTCGCGCAGCATGGCACGAATCTTGGCCTTCGTCTCGTCAGAGAGGTGGGCATCGCTGACCTGCTCCAGGTACTTGGCTATCTCGAGCTCCATGTTGTCGCTGATACCCTCGTACTTTTCAATGCGGGTATAGAGCTTGTTGAACTCCTGCTCGTTCTTGCTGCCCTTGTCGGCTTTGTCGCTCTTGCCTACGTTGAGCAGCTCTTGAACCATGCCGAACATGCGCTGCATACGGTCAGAGAACGACTGAATCTCCTTCTGGGCCTCGAGCACCGAGAGCTCGGGGGTCTTCATGAAGCCGGCGGTGATGAAGTGCAGACGGAAGTCCTCGTCTTCGCCTTCAGCCTTCTTCGACTTGATGACCCAGCACACGAACTTCTCTATCTGAGGAATGAACCAGATGAGGATGCTGGCGTTGATGACGTTGAAGCCGGTGTGGAAGGCGGCCAGCGTGAAGGTCAGCTTCGACTGCACGTTGGCTTCGGCCTGGCCCATCATGTTGTCGACAACGTAGATGACACCATCGATGAACCAACGGAACACGAGCAGAATCCACAACACGCCGAACACATTGAAGAACATGTGGGCAAGGGCAGCACGACGGGCCTGGGTGTTGGCCGACAGCGCTGCGAGGTTCGAGGTGATGGTGGTGCCGATGTTCTCGCCCAGCACCAGCGCAATGCCTTGGTAGATGGGCATGGCACCGCTGCCGCAGAGCAGCATGGTGATGGCCATCACAGCGGCCGACGACTGCACGCAGAACGTCAGCACACCGCCCAACAGCAGGAAGACCAGTGTGGTCCAGAACGAGTCGGGGTCGAACGACTGGAAGAAGGACAGCACAGAGGGGTTGTGGCCCAAGTCCATCTCGTTGCCCGTCATGCGCAGCGTGGTGAGACCAAGGAGAAGCAGGCCCAGACCGAAGAGGAAGTCGCCTATGTAGCGGTGCTTCTTCATGTAGATGAGAACGATGCCCACAAAGAAGCCCACATAGCTCACAATACTAATATCGAACGATGCGCCCAGCGCCATAATCCAGGCTGTGAGCGTGGTGCCGATGTTGGCACCCATAATGACTGAAATGGCCTGGGCCAAAGTCAGCAAACCGGCGTTCACAAACGACACCGTCATCACGGTGGTGGCAGTAGACGACTGCACAGACGCAGTGACGAGCGTTCCAGTCAACATGCCAGTAAAACGGTTGGTGGTCATAGCGCCAAGAACGTGGCGCAACTGCGGGCCTGCCATCTTCTGCAGGGCATCACTCATGGACTTCATACCAAACATGAGAAGTGCCAGAGAGCCGAGTAGTTTAAACAATATCAGCATAGATTCAGAGTTTGGTTCTTGCTTTTTCGCTGCAAAAATACAAAAAAAAAATCAATTCAACGTCTTTATCGGTTTTTTTTTGTAAGTTTGCAACGGAAAACCTAAAACTAACCGGCAAATGAACAAGACGATTGAGGTACGTTGCTTGAACAACGGAGCCGTGCTGCAAGTGGAAGCGGGCAGTACACTGGATGAGATTTATGCACAGACAGGTCTGACGATGGAGCATGGCCCCATCATCGCACACGTCAACAACAAAGTGGAGGGAATGCACTATCGCGCCTACAAGGACAAGACGGTGGAGTTTCTTGACATCACTGCGGCATCGGCCATACGTACCTATACCAGAACGCTCTTCTTCGTGCTCTGCAAGGCGGCACACGAGCTGTTCGACAACTGTCGCGTCAGCATAGACATACCCGTGAGCAATGGCTATTACGTCGACATGCAGATCGACAGGCCCGTGACACTCGACGACGTGGGACGGCTGCGCCGACGGATGCAGGAAATCATCGATGCCGCCATACCCATACACCGCTTTGAGTGCACCACGGAAGAGGCCATCAGCATGTTCACCGAGGCAGGATCGATGTCGAAGGTGAAGCTGCTCAAGGGGCTCGGGTCGCTATATACCACATACTACGACCTGGACGGATACAAGGACTACTACTACGGGGCACTGATGACGAACACCTGCCAGCTATATCTCTTCGGACTGGAGAAATACTTCGACGGCCTGCTGCTGCGCATACCGTCGCGCGAACACCCGTCGGAGCTGGGGGAGATGACCCACCAGGACAAGATGTTCGGCATCTTCAAGGAACACCACCAGTGGCAGGACATCGTGAAACTGCGCACCATAGGCGACCTGAACGAGGTCATACGGATGGGATACTCATCGCAGCTGATACAGGTCAGCGAGGCTCTGCAGGAGAAGAAGATTGCTCAGATTGCCGACGAGATAGCCAAGAGGAAAGGCATCAGGATGGTGCTCATAGCCGGACCGTCGAGCTCGGGCAAGACCACCACATGCAAGCGACTCAGCGTGCAACTGGCAGTAAACGGAATCATGCCAGTGCCGCTCTCGCTCGACGACTATTTCCTTGACCGAGAGAAGACACCACGCGACGAGAAGGGCGACTACGACTTCGAGAACCTGCACGCACTGAACCTGCCGCTGCTGAACGAACAGCTAACCGCATTGTTCCAGGGGGAAGAGGTGGAGCTGCCGCGATACGACTTCCCAACGGGGCTATCGGTGAAGAGCGGACGCAAGCTGAAACTGAAAGACAAGGAGATATTGGTGGTGGAGGGGATACATGCCTTGAACCCAGAATTGACATCGCAGATCCCAGGCGAGCAGATATTCCGACTCTATGCCTCCGCACTGACCACTGTGCTGCTCGATAACCACAACTACATACCCACCACCGACAACCGACTGCTGAGGCGAATCATACGCGACCACAAGTATCGCGCCGTTTCAGCTCAGGAGACTATCCGCCGCTGGCCAAGCGTCAGGGCAGGCGAGAACAAGTGGATATTCCCATTCCAGGAGAATGCCGATGCCATGTTCAACACCGCCATGCTCTTCGAGCTCGCCGTCATCAAGAGCCAGGCAGAGCCGCTGTTGGAGCAGGTGCCGGAAAACTGCCCGGAATACGCAGAGGCATACCGCCTGCTGAAGTTCCTCCACTATTTCAAGCCCATTCCCGACACGCAGATTCCTCCCACATCGCTCCTACGCGAGTTCTTGGGCGGCTCCTCGTTCGTGTACTGACAGAATCTTCATGCCCCTCGACCAACAAGGTGGCTTCTCAATAAGAACTGAGAAAGCCAAGAGAAGAACGGATTTCATGATTCCAGACCAACAGGGGGGCTCAAAGAAGAACTGGGGAAAGCCAAAAGAAGAAGGCCATTCGTCGCGCTCGACGAATGGCCTGTTTTCTTCTTGAAAAGATTCAGTGAAGCTTCACAGCTTGAAGTTGTTTTAATCCTAAATGATGTTTTGTTATAGAGAAAGCATAGAAATAATATCTTTGTTGGGGGGCCTTAGTCCATCCGAATGATGCTGATGGAGTCGGGAACCAAGGCCCGGTCGTTTACCACAGTGATGCTGTCGGCGCCTTGCTGTCCATAGGCAACGGCGGGCTCACCCGTCTGTGCTGGGTTGTAGTCCTCGGCAACCACCGGCTCACTGACACTGGCACTATCCTTGAACGACTGGTTGATGGCATTGCCCAAGGTAAGCAGGATGGCCACCACGGCTGCTGCTCCAAACAGGGGACGGAGGCGCTCCACCATACTGATGGTGCGGGCCTTCACCACGATACGCGACTCTTCGCCCACCATAGCCATCATGCGCTCATCGAAATCGTTGCCGAGGGCGTCTTCCTGACTCATGGCATCAAAGAGCGGAGCATACTTGGCCAGCTCCTGCGGCATCTCGGTGGTGTCTCCCGCAAAGAATGCCCGCAGAATCTGCTCCTCTTGAAGCGTCGTCTCGGCTGCAAAGTAGCGGTCAAGCAGTTGTTCAATGTACTTATAGTCCATATTGTTCGTATTCGTTGAATTTCTGTTTTATTGTCTGTCGCGCCCTGAAGATGTTCACTTTCACCTGTTGCTCGGTGATACCCATCACGGCTGCGATGTCTTTGTAGGCCTTTCCCTCCACGTCGCGAAGCTGCATACAGGTGCGCTGTTTCTCGGGCAGCTTTTCCATCAGCTTTCTTACCAGTGCCACCCGGTCGCGCTGCATAGCTTGTTCCTCGGGGTTCGAGGCGTAGGAGCGGTCGGCTCGGTCGTGCCCTTCATCGAGTGTGGCGTTTTGGTTCTCCATCCGCTTCTGGCGGTCGAGGGCCAGATTCCTGCAAATGGTGAGACAGTAGGCTTCCATCGACTCTATCTCGTTCCAACTCTCGCGTCGGTTCCACACTTTCATCATTGTCTCCTGCACTACGTCTTCGGCATCCGCATGGTTGAGAGTGATGCGGAGCGCCAAGCGGAAGAGTTCGTTCTTCAGCGGCAACACGTCTGTGCGGAAACTGATTTCTTTCATCGCTCTCTATTAGGTTAAGACGACTGTGGAAGTGAAAAGTTACGGCAAAGGTACAACTTTTTTCCCACAAAGCGGCAAATAACCGACAATTCTTTGTATCTTTGCACGCAACAACAGATTATTTGCGGGGGCAACAGGGCGGACATACACCATAATTATTATAGAGTAAGGGTCGCCTGTAGTCCGTTGCAAAGACAGGAAACAATAACGAAAGACGCGAAGTGGGATGAGAATGGCAAAGCATCTTTTCAATGTGGCGGCAGCGCCAGTTATTAAGTTAGCAGCAGTGACGACCAAAACTGTAGCAGTGACGGCCAAAACTGCAGCGGTGACGACCAAAACTGCAGTGGTGACGGCCAAAGCGGCAGCTGTGGCGACTAAATCGGCGATGGCGGCGGCAGTGGCGCTGGCCGTGGCCTCTCCCGTGATGGGTCAGCCGACCGACAGCATTTTTGTTTATTCGCCCGATGCAAGAAGCGGGCTGCACATAGCCATGCGCCTGGCCGATAGCGAGAGCTGGCAACACGTGGGGCAACTGTGCAGCAGCGACTATGGCACCTGGGGAGCCGAGAAGCGCATGTTCCATCCCATGTTGTGCCGTGCACAGGATGGCTCGTGGCGGCTGGTGTTTCAGGTGAACGACCACTCGCCGGTTATTGCTGTGGCCTACTCGAAGAATCTCATCGCCTGGCGACCGCAGGATTACCCCCGCATGAGCACCCGCCAGTGTCTGGAACCGGTGGTGGTGGCCGCAGCCGACGGGTTCGACATCTATTACAGGTCGGAGCAAGGTCTGCGCCACACGAAGGCGACGCCCGATTTCCGCCATTTCACCCCCGACGAGCCCGCCACGCTGGCTGATCCTGAACTTTGGCGACGCGATGCTGCCGACGTGGAGGGGAAACGCCACAAAGGTCAAAAATTCCCGATTCCATCGGATGATTTAGATGTCATCTGCCAGCATTACATCGACGCGGAACATGCCTCGCGGCTCGCCGGTGAACGAATGCACGATGACGACAAGACGCTGAGGCCTTCGATGGAATCGGCAGTTTTTGCAACGCTCAACGTCGACTTGTCTCAAGAGAAGGCCATCAGCGACAAGCTCATCGGCATCTTCTTCGAGGACATCAGCTATGCGGCCGACGGCGGACTCTATGCCGAGCTAGTGCAGAACCGCGACTTTGAATATAATGCCAAGGACCATGACGGCTGGAATGCCACCACGGCCTGGCACTCTGGCCGCCCGATAGAGATTGCCACGGAGCACCCCCTGCATCCTAACAACCCTCACTACGCGCTGCTGTGGCCTGCTGACACGCTGTGGAATGACGGCTGGGACGGCATCGTCGTGGAGAAGGGTAAGAAGTACGACTTTTCCATGTTCGTCCTTGCCGGCGGCCAGAAGCAGACGTTCACTATCCAGCTGGTCGGTCAGGACAACACCGTGCTGGCTTCGGCCAAGCTGAACACCAAGGGCGCCGATTGGCAGCAATACGCCACCGTGCTCACTGCCACCGCCAGCGACGACAAGGCCCGCCTGGCCGTCGTTCCCCAGAAGTCTGCCCATGTGGGCATTGACATGGTGTCGCTCTTTCCGCAGGAGACCTTTATGAACCGTAAGAACGGCCTTCGCAAGGACTTGGCCGAGATTATTGCCGCCCTGAAGCCCAAGTTCGTGCGTTTTCCCGGCGGCTGCATGAGCCACGGGCAAGGACTGGACAATATCTACCATTGGCACCACACCATCGGCCCGCTCGAGGAGCGACGCCCCGACTTCAACATCTGGCACTACCACCAGACGCGCGGGCTAGGGTTCTACGAGTATTTCCAGTTCTGCGAGGACATTGGTGCCGAGCCGCTGCCTGTCCTTGCCGCAGGCGTGCCATGCCAGAACTCGGCCGCCAATGCCGATGGGGTGGGTGGCCAGCAAGGAGGCATCCCAATGGCAAAAATGCCCGATTTCATCGATGAATTATGTCATCTTATTGAGTGGGCCAATGGCAATCCTGACACCAGTGAGTGGGCACGCAAGCGGGCCGACGCCGGTCATCCCGAGCCGTTCCACCTGAAATATATAGGCATTGGCAACGAGGACATCATCAGCACCGTGTTCGAGGAGCGCTATGAGATGATTTGCCGGGCTATACGCACGAAGTTCCCCGACATCAAGATCTGTGGCACCGTGGGACCCTTCCATGCCCCCAGTGCCGACTACCTGGAGGGCTGGGATCTGGCACGCCGCCATCCCGATCTGCAGTACATGGTCGATGAGCACTACTACGAGTCGACGGGCTGGTTCATGCATAACCGCAACTATTACGATGACTACGACCGTCAGGGAGCGAAGGTGTACTTGGGCGAGTGGGCGGCATCGACCCGCGTGAAGCGCCCCAACCTTGAAACGGCGCTGGCCGAGGCCCTCTACCTGACCGACATTGAACGCAACGGCGACGTGGTGGAGATGACCAGCTATGCCCCCATGCTCTGCAAAGACGGCCACTCGAACTGGAATCCCGACATGATCTATTTCTCCAACACCCGCGTGCGCACCACGCCGGCCTACGAGGTGCAGCGCCTCTTCTCGGTCTACGGAGGCGACCGCTACGTCAGCACCCGCTTAGAGGTCAACCAGGCCTACCGCCACCGTGTGGGAGCCTCGCTGGTGCGCGACACGAAGAGTGGCCGGCGCTACCTGAAGCTGGTGAACGCCCTGCCCGTGCCCCTCTATTTCAGTACCATTGGACTGCCAGAACTGCCCGCCGGAAAGGAGTGCCTCGACTTCACAGGCACCAGCATTGACGATCAGAAAGCCACTACCCAGCGCGTCACTACCAGTAACCCCCTGGCCCTGCCGGCTTATACCATGCGTGTTATAGAACTATGAAACTACCCCCCATCCTGCAGGTGGGCGATGTGCTTATCTCGTCGGACCTGCTGACCGAAGAATTCTGCTGCGACCTCAGCATCTGTCGCGGCGCCTGTTGCATTGAGGGCGATGCCGGAGCTCCCGTCACCCTCGACGAGGTGATGGAGATAGAAGACCGTCTCGACGATGTGTGGAGCAGTCTCAGTGCCTCGGCCCAAGCCGTCATCGACCGTCAGGGTGTGGCCTATACCGACCGCGACGGCGAGCTGGTGACGAGCATTGTAGGTGGCAAGGACTGCGTGTTTACCTGCTACGACACCATCGAGGCCGATGGCGCACCGATAGCCCACTGCTGTCTGTGCGCACTGGAGAAGGCCTACAGGGCGAAGTGCCGTGGCGGTCAGGCTGCCGATGCCTTCGTGAAACCCATTAGCTGTGCCCTCTATCCCGTGCGCGAAAAGACATTCAGCGATGGCACTGTAGCCCTGAACTACCACCGCTGGGATATCTGCCAGTGTGGGCGCGAGAAAGGCCGGCGGTTCCACTTGCCCCTGTACCGTTTTCTAGAAGGGCCGCTGGTGCGCCGTTTCGGGCGAGCATGGTACGATGAGCTCTGCACCATGGCCACCGAGCTGAAGGCCCAGGGCTATTTGCCATGAGCAACTTTGAAGACCGCAAAACACCGTTTTGCGGTCTTTACGTGAGTTCGACCAAGTATTACGCAAATAGCCTTTTTTCTGCAATGATTACAATTATTTGCGGTTCGTTCAACATCGCAATAGCTTGGTTGGGTTGGTAGGATGTAAGGAAAATTCAAACTCCCGAAAAACGCCTCGCAATGGGAATTTTGGAAAAGCACCGCTTTGAGGGTGGAAAAGGACAGCTTTGAGGGTTAAAAAGCGGTACTTTTCCGCCCTCAAAGCTGTCCTTCACTTTTTGTGGGAATATCGACGTAAAGAAAATTTCATATCAATCGTCCGCAGGACCACATCATCTCTGGCCCGGCACGAACACCTTGCGTGTGCGGCCGTCGGGTGTGCGGATGATGAGCATACCGCGTGAGCCAGCGGGAACCTGTCGGCCCTGCATGTCGTAGGTGGCAACGGGCATCAGGTCTTCGGTCTCGGTAGCGGGCGAGAAGATGCCTGTGCTACTGGTCTTGCGCAGTGTGCACTCCAGCAACAGGAACTCGTGCAGTCCGCCTGCCGTGCTTTGGTCGATGAAGCTGATGACGTACTTGCCTTCCTTGCTGACGGTGAAGTTCAGTTCGCGTAGTGCTGCCCCGCTGAGGTTAGCACTGTTGCTGCCGTTGGCGTTGGGGGTAGCTGTGTACTTGTCGGAAGATGCTATGACGTCTGCTGTCGATGCATCCAGTATGGACACCATGTACTGTGGGCTGCCTTTCCATGCGGCCATGGCGAAGGTGAGCTTGTAGTCGCCTGGTTCAAGTGTCAGGGGGAATGCCGTCTGACGACCGTACTCAGCATTGCCGTCGCGCCAGTAGAGACCCTTGCCTTGATAGCCTGTGAAGCCAGCCATGGTGCGTGTGCCCGAGCTGTAGTTGTTGGGATACTCGTGAACCTCGTTGCCCTGGTCGCAGCGCCATCCGGCAGGGAAGTTGCCGTTGAGTACAGTGCTGAAGTCGAGTACGTACTTCATGCTGTTGTCCTGGAAGACGGGGAGCAGCGTCACGTTGTCGTCGGGCATCTGGAAGGTCACCTCGTTCTGTCCGTTGATGGCGATGGTCTTCGACATGGTGTAGTAGACTGAGTTGACCACGCGCAGCTCCTTCAGCACGCAACCGTCGTTGGGTGTGATGGTCAAGGTGACGGTCTCGCCCTCGGCAGCTTCACTGACGTTGGGAGTGACTGTGCCGAGCTCTGACTGGCGCACGGTGATGAGGAACTTCTCGGCAGGTGTGTCGGCCGGCATGTAGATAATCTGGTCGATGGTCATGCCTGTGGAGCCAGTGTTGGTGATGACGAGGTCGTTCGTGCCGGCCTTCAGTTCGGCAGTAGCCTTCAGCTTGCGCCAGTCGTTCTTGGCCACTTTCTCGCAGGTCAGGTTTTGTGCCGTTCCGTTCACCGACACTTTCAGAGTGCCAGCCTTCGACGAGTTGCAGTAGCGAATGTAGATGTCGTAGGTACCGGCCTGGTCAAGTTTCAGCTGGTGGCGCAGGGCGGCAGCGCTGTTGGTGCCCATCTCTACGTAGCCCATGCCGGCAAACTCGTTGTAGTCCTGAGCCCACCAGCCGCTATGGGTTAGTGCCACTGACTTCACGCTCTTGTAGTCCATGTTCTCAGCCTCGATGACGATGGGGCCTACGAAGGGCTCAGGCTGCTGTGGGGTAGGCAGGTTGGTGGCTTCGGGTATGCCGTCGACGGCGTTGCTGCGGTCGGCAGCTCCCGTGCAGTTCACCGTGAGGTTCAGCGGGCCCATATGGCTCATAATGATTCTGTAGGTCTGGGCCTCGGCGTTATAGGTGCTGTCGGTGATGGAGGCCTTCTGGCCGGTGGCTCCCGTGGCGTGCTTGGTCAGCTTGCACGAGGGCTTCGAGGTGACGCCTGTCAGCACGATGGTGTCGTTCTGTGCCACGCTTGACGAGTCGCTGCGGTAGTTGTTCAGGTAGAACTCGATGTGGTCAGCGTATTCGCGCACGATGCCGCCCGTCAGTTTGCCGTAGCTCAGCTTCAGCGAGTCACAGGTGTTATACTGCAGGGGTATGCCGGCGCGGGCGAACTTCTTTTTATTAAGATAGGTGTAGGGAGTGTAGGTGACGAGCTGGTTGCGGAAGCGGTTCACGTAGAGGTCGCCATCTGACACCTGGGGATATTGTGCGTTGAAATCGGCCGTTTTCTTGGCGATGGTACCCCAGCGCGAGGTGTAGGCCGACTTCTTCACCACCACGGGAATCTTCTTGGCCACGTCGTCGTACAGGGCTATGACGAGGGGTATGGTGCCGTAGCGGCCTGTGCTCTTCAGATACCAGAAATTGTCCATCCACTGGCCGTTGTTGCGGTTGAAGGGGTCGGTCTGCTTGTACACGCCGTCATAGAGGTTGCCCCAAGCGGCAAACTTGTCCTCGTCGTTCTTGCCCGAGGCATTGACCGAGATGTCGTTCTGCACGGCAATCTTGATGTTGCCTACCACCTCCTCTCGGGTGGGAATGTACATGCGGCCCGTGATAATCTGGCGGAACATGTCAATCCAGACGCCCTTGAAGTTGGGGAAAGTGGACCAGTTGCGGCGGGTGTAGCCGTCGACGGTGGTGTTGCTGGTGTTCTGGAAGTCCTCAGTCCAAATCAGCTCGGGACCGTCCCAAACGGCACCGCCGTTGACGCAGGTCTGCTCCATGATAGTACCGATACCGGCCGAGCCAGGATATTTCTTGCCGTGGTTCTCGCCCAGAACGGCATCGAGGGCACCGTTGTAGCCGCAGTTGTCGTAGCGCACACCGTAGTTCTTGGCCAGACCTGAGACGAAGGGGCCGAAGGTGACGCTCTCGTTGGCATACCAGCAAGAGCTGGTGGTGTACTTGTAGAGCCACAGGCAGGCTTCGGGATAATCCTTACAGGCCTTCAGCAGCTCGGTGTTGCGCTTCATCATGCCCATGGGGTTCAGCGGATGGCTCCAGATGTTGCCGCAGAATGAAATGGTGAGGAAGCCGCCATACTTGTGGTGCATGGGCACGAGCTTGGCAAACAGGGCCAGGCGTGAGGCCTGCGTGCTGGAGCTCTCGTTGTTGGGAACATCGAAGCCCCAGAACTGCTCGGCGTAGTTCCAGCCAAGGAAGTTGGGGTAAGTCTTGAAGAAATACTCGAACGTCTCCAGGTCGTCGTCCTGTATGTGGGTGTGGCCGCCGCTGGCGGGCTGGCAGGTGAACCACATGCCGTTCTGCTGGCAGACGGAAGCCCACGACTTGTAGGTGCGCACGGCACAACGTGGCATACGGTACATCTTCGTGTCCTCGTCGAACTGGCACGAGAGGCTGAGGTTCATGCAGACGAAGGGCCTTATGTCTGCGGGGATAAGGTTGATAATCTTCTGTGGGTCGGCAGAGTTCCATACGTCGATATGCACGAGCCACAGCGGATGCTGCGAGTCAATGGGTCGGCGCTGCTGGGCCGAAACAGTCTGTGTTGCCAAGCAGAATAGCAGGCTGAGCAACAGGAAAGTGGTTAGTCTTTTCATTTGTCGTACGATTGGTTTTTATTTGGCCGCAAAGGTACGACAAAAGATTGGACTGCGCTTTCTCGTTTGTCTCACAGAATATTGGGGATGTTGCGGCCTGCGTGCGAGGGGGTGCGGCACTGCAACAGCCCCTGTGCAGTTCTTGACCGCAGGGACTCTGGGACTAGGTAGAGGCTCTGGGTTTGGGTCAGGGCTGTAGCAGCTCCAGGGCTCGGTTGACAATGTCGCTGCGTTCGTTGATGATGGCGTAGTATTCGCTCATGTCCCACAGGTCGCGTGCCACCAGCGCCTTCAGCTGCAGTTTCAGTTCGGGCATGGTGCGTTGCAGTTCCTCTTCGTCCTTGGGCTTGATGTTCTGCTTTTCGCCCTCGCTGACGACCATGTCGATGAAGTCCTGGGGCACGTCGAACAGCTCCTTGAACTTGTCAAACGTGGGGTATTTCTTCTTCAGCTGTTTGCGGTTCTTGTCCACGAAGCGCAGGTTCTGCTGGATGATGACGCTCTTGGCGGCCAGCTCGCGATGGAACTTGGTATAGCGGGCGGTGTCGAGGGGCACGAAGTGGTCGGGCATGATGCCGCCTCCGCCGTAGACCGTGCGGTGTTCGCGCAGGGTCTGGAACTTCAGCGAGTCGGCAAAGTGAATGCTGTCGCGGCTGGTCAGCTCGCCGTTCTTCAGGCGGTTGACCACGTCCTCCGAGTAGCTTTTCTTGTTCCCTTTCTCATAGGGCTTCTGTATGCAGCGGCCCGAAGGGGTGTAGTAGTGTGCAATGGTGAGGCGTATCATCGAGCCGTCGGGCAGGTCGATGGGGCGTTGCACCAGTCCCTTGCCGAAGGTGCGGCGGCCTACCACCTGTCCGCGGTCTTGGTCTTGTATGGCTCCGGTCACAATCTCGGCTGCCGAGGCGGTGTACTCGTCGACAAGTACCACCACGCGGCCCTGGCGGAAGCTGCCCTCCTGTGTGGCCCTGTAGTTGCGCCGCCCTGTGGTACGCCCGTTGGTGTAGACGATGAGGTCGCCCCGGTTCAGGAACTCACCGGCCAGGTCGGCAGCGGCCTGCAGATAGCCGCCGCCATTGCCCTGTAGGTCGAGCACCAAGTCTTGCATCCCCTGAGCGTAGAGCTTCGTCATGCTCTCGAGGAACTCCTGGTAGGTGGTGGCTGAGAAGTTGCTGATACGTATGTAGCCGATGCCGGGACGGATCATATAGGTGGCATCGATGGAATGGACGGGAATCTTGTCGCGCACAACGTTGAACTTCAGCGTGTCGGCAATGCCCATGCGCACCACTTTCAGCCGGGCCACGGTGCCTTTCGGCCCACGCAGGCGCTTCATTATCTCTTCTTTCGACATCTTCACGCCGGCAATGGCGGTGTCAGCCACTGCCACGATGCGGTCGCCGGCCAGGATGCCCACCTTCTCGGAGGGGCCGTTGGAAACGGGCTGTATGACGACGAGCGTGTCTTCCACCATGTTGAACTGCACGCCGATGCCCTCGAACGAGCCGTTCAGCGGTTCGTTCATCTCTTTCGTCTCCTTGGCATCGGTGTAGGTGGAGTGGGGGTCGAGTTTCTCCAGCATTCCGCGTATGGCATCCTCCACCAGCCGGTCTTCGTTCACCGTGTCTACGTAGAGGGCCGAGATGGCCATTTCAGCGATGCCCAGTTTGCGGAGGGCATTATTATCGGCACTTTGGGCCTTGGCCGTGAGTACGAGCAGGCCGGCCAGTACTGAAAGGGTGATGAGTCTTTTCATATCAGTGACGTTTTGTTTGTGATGATTCTGTAGATGTGGCGCAGCACGAAGTACATCAGCGTGCCGACGATGAGTCCTGCGATGGCGTCGATGGCGTAGTGTGCCTGGATGTAGAACGTGGCGAAGAACATGAGCACGCACAGCGGCAGCAGGGAGAAGAAGAGCCAGCGCGAACGGCTTTCGCGGGCCAGCCACAGCAACACCACCGCGATGCCCACGTGGCTGCTGGGGAAGGCGGCGGTGGGGCGTTCGCCTGCTACGTGGGCCTGCTGCACCAGCTGGTGGAACAGGCCGTCGGCTCCTGGCGTGGCCAGTGACGTCTGGTGGGTCTGGAAGTAATGGCCCAAATCGGGGAAACTGCCTTGGGCTATCTGGCCTGTGCCAACGGCTTCGTAGTAATACTGCGGCCCTGCCACGGGCAAGAAGATGAAGATGACGTAGAACAGGAAGAAGGCTCCCAGGATGACGAACAGTGCATAGGGCATACGCTCGTAGGTCTTGAAGAAGTAATAGGCTGCCACGGCCCCTATCATGGGGTAGTAGCTGACGTAGCCCATGCAGAGCAGTTCGCTGACCACTGGCGACGTACACTGCTGGCTGAAGAGCAGTGCGGGCTGGCATCCGAAGAGTGCCTGTTCCCAGTCGGCAAAGATGTGGTCGAGGTTCAGGAAAATGCGGTTTGTCTCGTAGGTGTCGGGGTACCACGAGCCGAGCAGCACCAGCTGGAACACCACGCGCAGCAGTGCCGTGAACTTGCAGGGGCGCCAGCGATATAGCTGCCACAGGGCCACCGTTGCTGCCACGGCCACGACCCGCAGGGTCAGCATGGGGAGCGGGTTGGGCAACCGGCTCCAGAGCACCAGCATGAGCACTAGGGTGAATGCTGCGTAGAGCAGCATGGCCTGTTCAAAGAGATAGAGTCCTTTTTTGTCTTTCACTTCTTGTTCCTTTTCGGGCGGACGGCGTTTACAGCCAGCCGTTCTCCTTGTACCACTTCACGCTCAGCCTTACGCCTTCCTCCAGCTGGTAGCGGGGCTCGTAGCCCAGCTCGCGGCGGGCAGGGCCGATGTCGCAGCGCCAGTTGCGCTGTTTCAGTATGTGGTATTTGTCGTTGTTCAGGGCCGATATCTTTCCGGTCATGTGGCCTATCTTGTCGCCGAAGAAGGTCACCACGCGCAGCACCCATATCGGGGCCTTGATGCGTATCCACCAGGGGTGGCCCAGCTCTTCGCGCAGGAGATTGCTGAACGTTGTCGACTGATACACCTGTCCGTCGCTGAGGAAATACTTGCGGCCCGTCTCTCCGCGTTCGCAGGCCAGGAACACGGCCTGCACCACGTCGAGCACGTAGACGAAGGTGATGTCCTGCTGCTTGTATCCCACGGCGAAGTCCGAGTGCTGCTTGATGCTTTTTGCCATCAGGAAATAGTCGCGTTCGCGCGGGCCGTATACACCCGTGGGTCTCAATATGACATAAGGCAATGTGCGCGGTGTGAGTGCATCGAGCCATTGCTCGGCCTGCAGCTTGCTGCGGCCGTAGTCGGTGTTGGGCTGTGGGGTGTCGTCCTCGCGTATGTCTTCGTAGGGCTGTTGCTCGCGTATGGCTCCGTAGACGCTGAGCGAGCTGATATAGACGAATCGCTTCAGGGGCATCTTCAGGGCGGTGAGCGCCCTTACCAGGTTCTTCGTGCCCTCGGTGTTAATGCGGTAGAAGTCCTCCTTGTTCAGGCATTTCGTCACGCCGGCAGCGTGTACCACGTAGTCGAACTGTTGGCCGGCCAGCTGCCGCTCCAAGTCGTCTTGCGATGAGAGGTTCAGCTCTATGAAGTGTATGCGCTCGTCCTTCAGATACTGCTTCGAGCTGGCGCCGCGCATGGCCGCCCATGTCTCCATGCCGCGGCGCAGAGCTTCCTCCACGATGAACGAGCCAATGAAGCCGCTCGCTCCTGTCACTAATATCTTTCCTGCCATGTCGTCTGTCGATTTCACAATTTGGGTGCAAAGTTACGAATAAGTGAGCGAAAAGCGAAAGAAAAACGCGTTTTTCTTTCGCTTTTCGCCCGAAGAAGCAGTCCTTTGATTTGGTGTAAGGGTCAGAGGCGTACTTTCACCGAACGCCCCTCGGCCGTGATGACATAGACCTGACCGGTGGGCAGCGTGATGTGCTCAGTGGTGGTGGCGGCTGTGCGCAGTGCTACCTGTACGCCATCGGTGGTATAGGCCGTGACGACGGTGCCAGGTCGCAGTCCCTGCACGCTGACGCTACCGTTGCCTGGCAGCACGCGGAGTGCCGGCAGCCGCTCGGTGCGGATGCCCGAGGGGTCGGCCTCGAAGGCTACTGCCAGCAGTGCGTCGCCATTGACGGCCGGTGTGGTGATGGTGCCGTCGGGCGACAGGCTTGCGGTGATGTCCTCGCCATTGAAGGTGACGCTGTGCACGATGTATCCCTCAGCAGGAGTGATGCGCAGGGTGCACCTCGCACCATAGACCACGGTCTGCTCCACGCTTCCCTGTTCCGATGTGCGCAGTGTGAGCGTGGCCTTGGGCTGCGAGAAGGTGACGCGCAGCGTGTCTTTACTGTCGATGGCAGGCATGGTGTAGGCAGTGCCCGCGACGTCGGCCAGCACGTCGGCCCCGTTCAGCGTCAGTTCGGTGAGTCCCCAGCCCAGGTCGGGCTCGAAGAGCACGCTCAGACGGGTGCCCTCGTCGACGTTCTCCGTGCATGTGGTGCTGCGCAGGTCGCGGCCCAGGGCACGCACGCTGCCGCCGTCGCTGACGATGATGGTCACTGGCCAGCGGGTAGCCTCTGTCGACTCGCCCTCGCTGATGCGCAGGAAGTTTCTCCAGTAGTCGGTCTCGCCGTAGCCCATGCGTGTTACTTTCACCTCTTCGTAGATACTGACAGTGTCGCTGTAGTATCCGCTGCCATAGCCCATTGCCATCCAGTATTCGCTCCAAAAGTCTGCCCACTCATCCTTGCTGGTTTTCTCGGGTCTTACCTCCTCTTTTGTCAGTTGGTTTTCAAGGGAATTGGTGGTCTGTCTGCTGCCTTCTGGAATGTAGAGCGTGGCGGTGAGATAGGTCTGCGCGTCAAAGGCATCCTCGGGCAGGAAGATGGCATCCGGCCGGCGCACGGTGACGGTCTGAAGGTTTCGGCATCCGGCAAAGGCCGAGTGGCCTATGGCCTTGATGTTCGGGCCGATGACGAGGTCGGTCACGGCCATGTCTTTGTCACCCCAGCCGCCACCCAGGGCAGCCTCCTCAATCTCCTCCACGGCGTCGGGCAGCACTATCCGCTTCAGGGCATAGCATCCACCCAAGGCGCCCCAGGCTATCTTCTTCGTGTTCGGACTCAGGATCAGCTCCGTCAGGTTCCATGCGTCGCCGTAGAGCATACAGTATGGAATCTCTGTGACGTATGGTCCGAACTCCACGCGCTGCAGGGCTGGCCCGTGCCAGCTGTTGGTCAGGTCGGCGGGTGCCTGCCATCCTCCGCAGTTGCGGCCCACATAAGCTTGTTTGACGTTGGGAAAGCTGAACCCGATGTTGGGATGGAAAGTGGGGGCCACGGTGATGGAGTTCGGACTGTCCTGAATGGTAAGTGTCAGAACCCCTTCGCCTGTGATGGCTTCCGTGCCGATGTAGGTCACCGACGGGGGAATGACCACGTTGACCATGGAATGGCATCCGGCAAAGGCCCAGTCGCCTATGGCCGTAAGCGTGGACGGGAAGGCGACGTCGGCCAGGCCTGTGCAGCCGCCGAAGGCATTGTCGCCTATGGCTTGCAGTCCTTCGGGCAGTGTGATGTGTGCCAGTCCGGTACATTCTCTAAAGGCATTGTCGCCAATGTTGGTCACGGCGAATGTCACGCCCTGGTACTCCACCGTGGCGGGGATGTTCACTGTGCCGGCATAGCTCGGCACGGGGTTGTTCGGGTCGAATTCGGCCGTCTTATAGGTCACCTCGACCGTGCGTTTGCTGACCGACACCACATTATAATATATGCCCCCTGCCTCGAAGTCGTAGGCATAGACAGTGGCGCAGGCGATGAGCAGTGTGCCCAAGGCAACGGTTTTGTTAAAGATGTTCATAATCGTAAGTGTTTAGTTATTTTTTTTAGTTATACATAGGCTGCACTTTGGCATAATCGGTGCAAATATAGTAAGAATAATCCATACCGCCAAGGATTTTTGTGAAAAAATGTATCTCGGTGTGAAAAGCAGTGGCGCCGTGTCTCGGCTACATGCATCGGGTGGTGAATTTTCTTTACATCGATATTTCTTCAAAAAGGGAAGGACAGCTTCGAGGGCGGAAAAGTACCGCTTTTCGGGTCAAGAAGCTGTCCTTTTCCACCCTCAAAGCGGTGCTTTTCCAAAATAACCGTTGCACGGCACTTTTTGCGAATTTGAATTTTCCTGACATTTCCTTCGTCAGGCTCAGGGCAGGTTGCCGCTTGGTCAAGCTGTAGCAATGTTTAGCTGACAGCAATAATAAAAAGAAGGGCCGCCTCCCGCATTTGGGAGACGGCCCTTGGTGTTTTGGCGTGGGGGCTGTCCTTGTTCAGCGACAGCCCTCAGTGCCTTTTTAGAAGTCCATGTGGTCCAGAGCATCGCTGAAGTCGCGGGGCTCGCGGTGCTCAGCGGGGTCGCGATACTCGTCGCCCAGGTTCTGCTGCAGCTTGTCAGCGAAGTCGCTGTGCTGGTGACGCTCTCCGCGCTCAGGACGCGGACGGCGCTCTCCGCGCTCGGGACGCTCACCACGCTCGGGACGTGGACGGCGCTCGCCACGCTCAGGGCGCTCACCGCGCTCGGGACGCTCGCCACGCTCACGGCGTGCGGGCCGCTCAACGTATCCCTCGGGCTTCTCGATGAGCACGCGGTGGCTCAGCTTGTACTTGCCGGTCTTCGGGTCAATCTCGAGCAGCTTCACCTGAATGTGGTCGCCCTCCTTGATGCCAGCCTCCTCGACGGTCTCCAGGCGCTTCCAGTCAATCTCCGAGATGTGGAGCAGACCGTCCTTGCCAGGCATGATTTCGACGAAGCATCCGTAGGGCATGATGCTGCGCACCACGCCATCGTAGATCTCGCCCACCTCGGGAATGGCGACGATAGCCTTGATCTTTGCCAGGGCTGCGTCGATGCACTCCTTGTCGGGGCCAGCCACCTGAACCTTGCCCACACCGTCCTCTTCGTCGATGGTGATGGTGGTCTTGGTGTCCTCCTGCATCTGCTGGATGATCTTTCCGCCAGGGCCGATGACGGCACCGATGAACTCCTTCGGTATCTCGATCTGTACGATGCGGGGCACCTGGGGCTTGAAGTCGGCGCGGGGCTCGCTGATGGTGTCGGTGAGGCAGTTGAGGATGTGCTCGCGACCGGCCTTGGCCTGCATGAGGGCCTTCTCAAGGATGTCGAACGAGAGTCCGTCGCACTTGATGTCCATCTGTGTGGCAGTCAGACCGTCGCGTGTGCCGGTGGTCTTGAAGTCCATGTCGCCCAGGTGGTCCTCATCGCCGAGGATGTCGCTCAGCACGGCATATTTGTCTTCACCGGGGTTCTTGATCAGTCCCATGGCGATGCCGCTGACGGGCTTCTTCATGGGCACGCCGGCATCCATCAGGGCCAGTGTTCCGGCGCAGACGGTAGCCATTGAGCTGGAGCCGTTCGACTCGAGAATCTGGCTCACCAGGCGCACGGTGTAGGGGAAATCTTCGGGAATCTGTCCCTTCAGTCCACGCCAGGCCAGGTGTCCGTGGCCAATCTCGCGACGTCCTACGCCGCGCTGTGCCTTGGCTTCGCCTGTGCAGAACGGGGGGAAGTTATAGTGCAGCAGGAAGCGCATGTAGCTCTTGTCGAGCACGTCGTCCACCAGCTTCTCGTCGAGCTTGGTGCCGAGTGTGCAGGTGGAGAGGCTCTGCGTCTCGCCGCGTGTAAAGATGGCACTTCCGTGAGGCATGGGCAGTGGCGACACCTCGCACCAGATGGGGCGAATGTCGGTGGTCTTGCGGCCGTCCAGACGGATGCCCTCGTCGAGGATGCAGCGGCGCATGGCGTCGCGCTCCACGTCGTGGTAGTAGCGGTCCATCATGGCCTCGTACTCTTCCTTTGAGATCTCTGAGTCCTCGGGCACCTCGGCCAGGAACTTCTCCTTGAAGTCGGCCAGTATTTTCTCAAAGGCTTCTGCACGCTGCTGCTTCTCCAGTGCCTGCTTGGTGATGTCGTAGGCGGGCTGGTAGAGCTCGCGGTTCATGCGTGCACGCAGCTCTTCATCGTTCACCTCATGGTTGTATTCGCGCTTCACGTCCTTGCCCAGCTCCTTGCTGAGGGCGGTCTGCAGTTCGCACATGGGCTTGATGGCGTCCATAGCGGCCTTGAGTGCACCGAGCAGGTCTTGCTCGCTGACCTCCTTCATCTCGCCTTCCACCATCATGATGTTCTCGGCCGATGCACCGACCATGATGTCCATGTCGGCCTGTTTCATCTGCTGGAAGGTGGGGTTGATGACATACTCGCCGTCGATACGGGCTACGCGAACTTCCGAGATGGGGCACTCGAAAGGTATATCCGAGCAGGCCAGTGCTGCCGAGGCGGCAAATCCGGCCAGAGCGTCGGGCTGGTCAACGCCGTCGGCGCTGAGCAGCATCACATTCACGAAAACTTCGGCATGATAGTTTGAGGGGAAGAGGGGACGGAGCACGCGGTCCACCAGTCGCGATGTCAGGATTTCGTTGTCCGAGGCTTTGCCTTCGCGCTTGGTGAATCCGCCGGGGAATCGGCCGGCGGCACTGTACTGTTCACGATAGTCTACCTGCAAAGGCATGAAATCGGTGCCGGGAACTGCATCCTTTGCGGCACAAACGGTGGCCAGGAGCACGGTGTTGTTCATGCGGAGCACTACGCTGCCGTCGGCCTGCTTTGCCACTTTCCCGGTTTCAATTGAGATGGTTCTCCCATCAGGCAATTGAATGGTTTTCGTGATTACGTTCATCTTGAATTAAAACATCTAAAAATAAATAATATGCGCACGGGCGCAAAAAAACTGCGCAAAGTTACACATTATTATATATAATAACGAATAAACAGCAGAAGAATTATTGTTTTTTAGGAAATAAGAAGATGTGTGGTCCCATAAAGGCTTTCACGGATGTTCACAAAGAGTAAAATGCAAACATGAGCTCTGACCGATAATTCTTGCTTATTTTCAACTCGCTGATATCATCCATTGGTTCTTTCAGTATACAGTTAACTCCTTTTATTAGCTTTATTTTGTTGGTGTTGACTATATACCTCTTATGAATCTGCACCAAATCAGGAGAATAGTTAAGGATGATTTCTGCGGTGGTGCGGTGTCTAAGTGCGAAAACGGATTTATTAACACATACCACTTCCCATAGTTTTCTTTGCTGACTAAACCTGAAAAAGGCAATATCCCCAAGATGCAGGGTGACATGCTCATTCTTTTCGTTAATGACAATGATGATTGGCAGATGTCCTTGTGTTTTAAAATGCTGTGGTATGCCAGCTAGTCTGTTCTCATAGAAACGAGTCATCAGCTGAGCCAGGTCCCGTTCTGTGGGTGGTTTCATCAGATAGTCAAATGCCTGTTGTCTGATGGCATCCAACATATATTTGTCATGTCCTGTATAGAAAACCACCTTAGCCTCGGACTTGAGTCCGCTGCGTACTTTATCGAGCAGTTCCATTCCCGTCATCGTCGGCAATTCCACATCCAGGAATATCAAGTCTGGCTCTGACGTAATAATATTTTCTATGGCAGTTTCTGCGTCGACCGCAGTACCGGCTATATCGACGGAATAATCTTTAAGTAGCATTCGCCGTAAGAGCTCAATAGCGCTAGGATTATCATCAACTATGAATACTTTTGTCTGTCTGGGGAAGTTCATACAGTTTCGATTTTGTAATTAAAATTATCGGGTAAAAGCAGCCATGACCGGCATCCTGATTGCTTGTTCTCTATTCCAAAGGATATGGGCTGGCTATTATGTTCATTGAGCATTTCTATGGTCTGCCGGACAACTTTAATACCGGTGTGCTCATGGTAGGAAGTGTCCAGGCCCTGTCCGTCGTCTATGACTTCTACGAGAACGCTCTGTTCCTTTCGTGAGGCACGTATGGTAAGGTGTTCTCCTTTTTTACGTAAGCCGTGCTTAATGGCATTTTCTACAAATATCTGGACGGTCATGGCCGGCAGCTTTACAATATGTATATTCACATCGTCGGCAATCTCCTTTACATACAGTATTTTCTTGGTCATCTGCTGCCATTCTATACTGACATAATAGTCCACAAATTGAAGTTCTTCGTAGAGTGTGGTGTCTAGCATATCACTCTGTTCAATGCCTCTGCGTAGTAATTGCGTCAACGCATCAAGATTTACTTTTCGCCCATCCATTTGTGCCAGCATCTCATGACTGAGTGCGTTGTATATAAAATGTGGAGATATGCGATTCCGCGTATTTTCCATTCTCATGGCTATGATCTGCCGGTGAACCATCATATCGCGTACATGCTGCCTTCGATGCCTTAACCATATCAGTATGACAAGGAGTATGATTGCCAGGAGTGCCACAGTCAGCAATGCCCATGCCAGACGACCGGTCAGCCGCTCATGTTCTATCGTGGCTTGCTGTTCCAGTAATCGTTTATCATGTTCATATTGCATCAGATGGGTACTCATCTGCATGCGTACATTCTCATTCTGTATGGAGTCGTTCAAGATATGCTGCTGTATGTGCCTGTCATAGGCAGCCTTGCAATTGCCTATCTTTAACATCAGCTGCTCTTCGGCTTTCAGTCTTAACACTTTTCCTGCAGGAATCACAGCGTCCTTAAATTCACAGTGTTCAGCCATGTGCAGCGCATCATCAAGTCTGCCTTCTAAAACGGCCAGCTCTATCTTCTCGGTTTCCAGATAATAGAGTGCTGGTGGGAAATTTACCTTTCTGAAAAACGAGTCGGCTTGCGCTATCAGCACCCTTGCAGAATCAGCCACACCTAGGCAGACGTATATCTCACCGAGATTGGCGACAGATGTATAATAATCCCATCGCATGTTTTCGTCATTCTCCACCAGTTTGATGGCGGTTTTGAAACACTCCTTAGCCTCTTTGTAATGTTGCTGGAAATAATGGTCGTTACCCAGGTTGTTATAATAGATAAACTGATCCCTGTTGTCCATCTCTCCCAGCAGTTCGCCAATCCTTTTCCACCATATACCACTGCTCTGGTAGTCTCCCATAAAACTGTATGCCGTGCTGATACCTAACATTAAAGCTACTTTGGTCGAGTCTTCCTGCCCTGTTGAAGCCGCTTTTTCGAGGGCTTGCAGATAACAGTCAGCACTTTGATCTAATTTTCCCAATTGCCGGTAGCAGTCTGCCTTGTTGGCCATAGTCAGTACGTACTGTCTGTCCACCCCTTCCATTCCATCCAATTCCTGGAGTTCCCTGTCTGCGTATACAAGTGCTGAATCGGGACGACCTTCTATGGCCATAAACTTCACCACTTGGTAGGATAACCAGGTCATTCGCAGTTTTCTGACAGCTTCACTTCTGTCGTCCTGATGTTTATCCAGGTAATCGGCAATCCGCTGGCTGGCAGCCTTCATGGAGTCTACTTGTTTCTTTTCATACCACATCTTCATAGAGTCTACTGCCGACTGCATAGGCATGACCCGTTGCGGCACCTTGCTGCAATTAGCCGTCAACAGGATGAGGATGAAAAACAATGTCGAAATATATTGTAGCGGTAATTTCATAAATGTGTAATTGTTATGCAAATATACATTAAATTCCTAAATACTCCAAAAAACAAGCCTTGTGACTTTGTTGTCTGACGAATAATTTTGTGACCTTTGTATAAGATATTTCCCTTTTAGGCAAAATTAATCCCTCTTATCTAAAACTTTCAACACTGCGTTGAATTTTTGTTGTTTGCACAAATATGCACTTTTTAATTAAAATGCTATTTCCAGGCCACCTTTTTTACTGACTATGTGAAAACCCTAATTGTTAAAAAGTGCCTGATGAGACTTTTTCAGTGCCCATTGGTCCCGTTTCTGTATTTTTTTTACTATCTTTGTAGCCAGAAGAAATATCTGTAAACAATGACACAAGAAGAAAAAACAGCAATGGAAGAGCGCATCGTGGATGTGCTGAAGACCGTCTACGACCCTGAGATTCCCGTAAACATCTACGACTTGGGTATGATCTATAAGATTGACGTTCAGGAGGATGGCAGCGTGGATATGGATATGACCTTCACGGCTCCCAACTGTCCGGCAGCCGACTTCATTCTGGAGGATGTGCGTACCAAGGTGGAGAGTGTAGAGGGTGTCACCGTGGCCAATGTGAACCTGGTGTTTGAGCCTGCCTGGGACCAGAGCATGATGAGTGAAGAGGCTCGCGTAGAATTAGGCTTCGACTGATATGAAGAATGTCTACTTCCTTTCCGACGCCCATCTGGGTTCGCAGGCTATCCCCCACCCTCGCATGCAGGAACGCCGTCTGGTGCGCTTTCTGGACAGCATCAAGGATAAGGCGGCTGCCATCTACCTGCTGGGTGATATGTTCGACTTCTGGTACGAATACCGCTATGTGGTGCCTCGGGGTTTCACACGGTTTCTGGGCAAGTTATCAGAACTGACGGACAATGGTATCGAGGTACATTATTTCACGGGCAACCACGATATATGGGCTTACGACTATCTGGAAAAGGAGTGTGGCGTCATTCTTCATAAACAGCCGCTGACGACGGAGATTTACGGTCATGAGTTCTTTCTGGCTCACGGTGACGGCATGGGTGACCCGAACAAGGCATTCAAGGTGATTCGAGCCATCTTCCACAACCGCTTCTGCCAATGGGCTTTCTCGAACATCCATCCGCGATGGGGCATCGGATTCGGACTGGCATGGGCGAAACATAGTTACATCAAGCATAAGGAAACGGACGTGCCCGTATATATGGGTGAAGACAAGGAACACCTGGTGCTCTTCGCCAAAGACTATATCGAGTCGCATCCAACCATCGACTACTTCATCTTCGGGCACCGCCACATTGAACTGGACATGAAACTGGCCCGTCACACAAGACTGATGATTCTGGGCGACTGGATCAGTCAGTTCACCTATGCCGTCTATGATGGGGAACACATGTTCCTGGAAGAGTATGTGGAAGGGGAAAGTCAGCCCTAACCCCCTTTCCTAACTTTTCACCTTTTCAATTTTTCACTTTTTCAACTTTCCAATTCTCCTCGCCTTCGCTTCCGACGATTTGGAGAGTTTTCCTTTTAAATAAGCCTCGATGATAAGACCTGCCATCGGGGCGGCCAGGTCGGCACCGAAACCGCCATGTTCGACATAGACACTGACGGCAATTTTCGGATTGTTCATCGGTGCGAAACCAATAAAGGCAGAGTGGTCGGCACCCGGATTCTCTACGGTTCCCGTCTTACCGCAAATGGGGTAAGAGGTCCTGATACTGGTAGCCGTTCCCTTATCCACCGCCATCTTCATGGCTTCCACTACAGGCGGATAAGCTTCGGCGACCACCTTCGTATGGCGCTGTGTCAGGTAGCGCTGATTGGTAGTGGTCTGATGGATATGGGGCACATAGTACCAGCCGCGGTTGGCAATGGTCACGGCAAGGTTACAGAGCTGCAATGGGGTGAGTGTCACATCACCTTGTCCCATGCCGGCCCACCAGATAGTCTTTCCATCCCAACCGTCCTTATAGCGGCGATTCAGATAGTCGGCTCCTGCCAGCAGTCCACCCTGTTCGCCCGGGATGTCGATATGCATCGGACCACCGAGTCCCATCGACTGCATATAGCTGCGCCACGTATTGATGGCCTCGTCCTTCGAGTCATACATGAACTCATCGTTAATCATGGAAGCGAAGTTGACGAGGAACCATGAGTTACACGATTGGGCAATGGCATTTTTCAGGTCGAGGGGCGAGCGGTGTTCGTGACAGCCAACCCGGATATTGCCGTCGATAAAGCCTTTCTTACACTCCACCTTGGTGTCGGTAGTGACTATGCCCTCGGAGAGCAAGGTCAGCGCCTGAGCAGTCTTGAATGTAGAACCCGGTGCCTGAGGCTTGCCGATGGCCTGCCGGACATCGGCTCCCTTCGGGGTATTCGTAGCCAGACAGAGGATTTCGCCATTGGCAGGATTGATGGCCACAATACTACCCGTCTTACCATGCAACAGACGTTCACCTAATTGTTGGAGGATGGGACGTAGCGTCAGAGGACCATCGTCTGGCAACTGCTGGGCATGCAGTACCGCAGCAACCACCAGCAATCCCGCAGAAAGGAGTTTTCTTAAAGACATAGCAAATCTTCTATCTCGTCTTCCGTGGAGAGATTGAAATCACCACTGATAGTACTCTTCAGGGTGGATGCTGCCAGGGAGAAGTTCAGGCACTGCTGGTCGTCGTCCTTCCTATTCATCATGGCGTGCAGGTAAGCAGCCAGGTAGGCATCGCCCACACCCATCGGATCGACAACGGGATTGATATCATAAATCTTGGCCGTGAACAGTTTTTCGCGGTTGAACATCACGCCACTGAGCAGATGATGATTGGAAGACACTTCATTACGCAGGCCGAGAATAAACTTCTGACAACGCGGGAACTTCGCGGCAATCTTGTTGAACATGTCGGTATAGGCTTCCACATCGATAGGGTAATCGGAACGCTCAGCCATAAAGGGAATGCGGGACTGCCCTGACGTCAGTTCCCACTCGCCGGCATCACCAAAGATTACGCTGGCAGGTTCCATCAGACGAGGCAGTACCTCGGCAGGATTGGCACCATAGTTCCACAGGTTCTTACGGTAATTGATGTCACAGGCAATGGTCAGTCCCATCTCATCAGCTATCCTGACGGCCTCAAAGGTAGCATCGGCAGCGGACTGAGACAAGGCACAAGTAATGCCCGAGCAACAGAACACATCCATACCGCTGAACACCTCATGCCAGTCAATCATGCCCGGCTGCAGCTGGTAGAAAGCCGAGTCCTTACGGTCGTAAACGATACGCGGCGGGCGTAGGGAAGCTGCCTGCTCAAAATAATAGGTACCGATACGCTTGCCGCCCCAGTTGATGAAACGGGTGTCGAGACCCATCTCACGCAGGCGCTGCTGACAGGCTTTTCCAAGGGCATTGTCAGGGAGACGGGTGACATAACTTACCTCGTTGCCCAGCATGGACAGCGAGACGGCACAATTAGCCTCACTACCACCGAAATGGGCATCCATAACGCCCGTCTGCGACAGACGCAGACGGGCGGGAGATGAAAAGCGAAGAAGCACTTCGCCAAATGTTACTATCTTCATTTACAAGAGATTCATCGTGTCGGTAGCAATCATCAGCTCCTCGTCGGTAGGAATGACTACAACCTTTACCTTTGAGTCGTCGGCAGAGAGAATGCACTCCTCACCGCGCTTCGTATTCTTAGCCTCATCGAACTTCACACCAAGGAATTCAAGACCCTTGCAGACCTCTGCACGCATGGCCAGCTGGTTTTCACCAACACCTGCAGTGAAGACAATGACATCGACACCACCCATAGCGGCTGCATAGGCGCCAATGTACTTCTTGATGCGGTAGAAATACATGTCCTGAGCCAGCTGAGCACGAGCTTCACCAGCCTTGGCAGCATTCTCTACGTCACGCATATCAGAAGAACCGCCTGTAATACCGGCTACACCACTCTTCTTGTTCAGCAGGTTTGACATGCCATCAGCATCGAGGTTGAGTTTCTTCTCAAGGAAGGTGACTGCACCACCATCGATGTCGCCGGAACGAGTACCCATCACAAGACCTTCCAGTGGGGTAAGACCCATAGAGGTGTCCACACACTTACCATCAACAACAGCGGCGATAGAACCACCGTTACCGATGTGACAAGTGATGACCTTGGTACCCTCGGGCTTCATGCCCAGGAACTCCAAAGCGCGGGCAGAGACATAGCGATGGCTGGTTCCGTGGAACCCATAACGGCGCACTCCATACTGCTCGTAAAGCTCGTAAGGGATAGCATACATATAAGCCTTGGCGGGCATGGTCTGATGGAAAGCGGTGTCGAACACACCTACCTGAGGTAGTCCAGGCATCAGTTCCTTCACGGCATTCACACCCTTCAGGTTGGCAGGGTTATGCAGGGGAGCCAGGTCGCTGACAGCCTCAAAAGCCTTCAGCACCTCATCGGTCAGCACTACTGACTGATTGAACTTCTCGCCACCATGCACCATGCGGTGACCTACGGCATCAATCTCGTCGAGTGACTTAATAACGCCAATTTCGGGGTCGGTAAGCAGAGAAAAGATGAACTTCACACCCTCGGTATGTTCGGGGATATCGTGCATAATCTGCTTCTTTTCGCCATTAGCCAATTTCACCTTTACAAAGGCGTTGTCCAAGCCTACACGCTCAGCACCGCCACTAGTCATCACACTCTTATCGTCCATATTGTACAAAGCATACTTGATAGACGAGGAACCACAGTTTAATACTAATATTTTCATTGTTGTTAATTTTTGAGAAGTTAGAGAAGTTAGAGAAGTTAGAGAAGTTAGAGAAGTTAGGGCGAGACATTTGTCTGTTCACCGGATATTCCCCTGCTTTCATTTATAGCTTTACAATAAGCATTGAGAACCGTTGATGCCTCTTCTATCTTCTCATATAACTCGTTCGCAACCATCTCTGAATAATAGCCTACATCGTGTGCTAATATAATGTAATACCTGCACTCTTCCAATGAACCCTGAGCGATATTAAAGAAACGGAGTTTATCAGCCTTAGACAATTTTCTGTAACCTTCTGCAATGTTTGCAGCTATCGATATTGCAGCTCTTTGAAACTGAGGTATAAGAGCAAACTTTTCGTCATCAGGGAAGAACTTCTTCGTGTCATAGAAAGCAAGCACAAACTCATGCGCCTTCTGCCATGCTATTACGTCACGAAAAGTCTTGCTTGCCATCACCATTTTCTTTAACTTCTACAACTCCTATAACTCCTGTTACTTCTATAACTCCTGTTAACTTCTATAACTCCTGTTAACTTCTATAACTCCTATAACTTCTTTTAACTTCTATAACTCCTAGTTTTATTTCTTCGCATCCATTGCCTGACAAGCGGTGATAGCTACCATGTAATAGATATCCTCTACGGAACAGCCACGAGAGAGGTCGTTAACCGGACGGGCAATACCCTGAAGGATAGGACCGATAGCAATGGCGTCGCCCAGACGCTGAACAAGCTTATAACCGATGTTACCAACCTCGAGGTTAGGGAATACGAGGACGTTAGCCTTACCGGCGATATCAGAGCCAGGAGCCTTCTTAGCACCTACAGAAGGAACGAGAGCGGCATCAGCCTGCAATTCTCCGTCGATCTTCAGTGTAGGATCGAGTTCCTTAGCAAGCTTGGTAGCCTCAATCACCTTGTCGACTACCTCATGGGTGGCAGAACCCTTGGTAGAGAAGCTCAGCATAGCTACGCGAGGATCAGCAAAACCAGCTACTGACTTAGCAGTCTGTGCGGTGCAGTATGCAATTTGAGACAGCTGGGCAGCATCTGGCATAGGAGTAACGGCAACGTCACCAACGACTAGTACACCATCCTCACCATACTGCTTCTCCTTAGAGATGAGCAACAGACCACCACTGACACAGGTGATACCCGGTGAGCACTTGATGATCTGCAGGGCAGGACGCAAGGTGTCGCCAGTAGTAGACAGGGCACCACTGATCTGTCCGTCAGCACCTTCTGTCTTGATAATCATACATCCGAGGTACAAGGGGTTCTTCACCAACTCACGGGCCTGCTCAATGGTCATGCCCTTCTTCTTGCGAATCTCAGCCAGTTTCTCAGCCAGCTCTTCGCTCTTCTCATAGTTCTCTGGGTCGATAAGTGTTGCCTTGCCGATGTTCTG
>JAILPA010000136.1 GCA_024690505.1 Prevotella sp. | reverse complement strand
CGAAGATACGACTCATCCTCGCAGCTGCCGTAAGCCTCCTCGTCGCATCGGCCCGGACACAGCCCAACGTGCAGGTGACAGAGCCAGGATTCCAGGTGTTCCAGTTCCCAAGGACGCAAATACCGCGCATCGACGGTGACTTTGCCGACTGGGACATCGTGCCTGACAGCTACGCCGTGGGCATAGACCAGATGGAGGACGACACCGGCAAGCACGAAACCGTCGACCGCTCGACGCTCGACGTCAAGGTGAAGGTGGGGTGGGTGAACGGCCTCAACCGGCTCTACTTCCTCTACGAGGCATACGACGACTACTGGGACTTTGACCAGCTGAGCCTGCACAACGACACATATGAGATAGTGGTCGACGGCGACCTCTCGGGAGGACCGCATACCGATGAGTTCCGCCTGAACCCAGCCGTGAAGAGCCGCATAGACGCTTTCTTCGAGTTCCAGAACCAGCACGCACAGAACTATCACGTGATGACACCCCCCACAGAAGGGAAGTCGTGGACGATGGTGTGGGGCCCGCAGCAGTGGCTGAAGTATCTGCCATACGCCAACTATGCCTACGACTACAGCTTCACCCACGGACAGAGTGGGCGGCTGCGCATGGAGTTCTACATCACCCCCTTCGACTACGCCAGTCCCGACGGCCCCGAGAAATCCGTTGAGTCGCGGCTGTACGAGAACAAGAAGATAGGACTCTCGTGGGCCGTCATCGACTACGACGGCGAGCAGCAGAACAACGGCTTTTGGAACCTGTCGCGTCATCACCAGATGTATGGCAATGCGTCGATGCAACGGCTGTTCACATTGATGCCCCTGGAGCCACAGCTGCGCAAGGACGTGGAGTGCGACTGGACGTTCACCGTCGTGCCCGACACACGCACCGTCTGCTTCCGCGACCAAACCTATGGCCCCGTCAGTTCATGGCACTGGGACTTCGGTGACGGCACCACCTCGGCAGAGCAGAACCCCGTACACACCTACAGTCGCGATTTCGCCCACTATGTGGTGACGCTCACCGTCGACGGCCCCAGAGGCAGCGCTCGCTGCTGCAAGGTGTGGGAAGTCTGCGTGCGCGACACCCGTAACCCCTCAGATACCCCTTACGATTGATTGATATGAGAACACCTAAAAACCAGCCCCACCACATTTCCACCCCATCCCTCTCTACAGTGAGGGGGACTCTGATGGTGGCTTGCCTGTTCGGGCTGATACTGACCCTGTCGGCACAGACCCTCAGCGTGGACAAGCATGTCAGTGCGGCAGACGGACTGTCGAACGACTTCGTCATCAGCCTCGCCATCGACGGGCAGGGTCATGTCTGGGTGGCTACGGAGGCAGGCGTGAACAGGATAGCCGCCGACATGTGCCAGCCGCTGACGGCCGAGCCCCTGTCTGGGCGCATTACCGCCCTTCACTGGCATGGCCCCTCTGGCAACATGCTCATAGGCACCGAGCGCGGACTGACGCTGTACAACATCAAGCGCGGCTCCATGCACCACATGAATGGCGGAGACGGTCTGGTGGCATCGAGTATCAACGACATTGCCGATTCCTCCGATGGCGGCGTGTGGCTGGTGTATGGCAACGGGAAGGTGCAGCACCTCAACTGCGCCACCCTGGAGGCGAGGACGCTGGAGCTGAACCTGCCACCTGGCGGAAACCGATGCGTCATGGACGACGGGAATGGACATCTGTACATAGGACACAGCCAGCAGGGCATGACGGTGGTGAACCTGGCCGACGGCTCTATGACGACCTATAGGCAGGCGCCTGCACCACAGTCCGGCACGTCTCTGCCCGGCAACAACGTGCGTTGCATCTATCAGGATCTGCAGGGAAATATCTGGGTGGGTACCGACTCGGGACTGGCCCTCTTCCACCCCACGAAGACAGGCGACGGTACGTTCACACAGGTGACCGATGCGGACAACAGCTACGACGACAACGTCTATGATGTCCGTCAGATGGCCGATGGACAGCTCTGGGTGGCTACCGACATAGGAGGTGTGAAAATCGTCAACCTCCCATCCTATTCACTGTCCACCCTTCACTCTTCACTTACCCCCCTCATCTCGCGCCCCCTGCAAGTGGCAGGGCTATCGTCGCTCAACGTCAGGAGCATCGTTGAGGACGACTATGGCAACATCTGGGTAGGGAACCACAGCACCGGTGTGGACTTTATAGGCAACGGCATACATGACTTCCACCTTTTGGACTACAAAGACCTGCGTGGTAGGCATCCCTCTGTCAGCGCCATCGTTGCCGACCAGGAGCAGGGCTACTGGACTGCCAGCGAGAACGAGTTGGCCCAGTGGCAGGAGGACAGTATCAAGGGACGATGGAGCATCCTGAGCAATATGCGCAGGGAGTACGTCTTCCCGCGCAGTCTGATGGTCGACCATCAGGGTGGTATATGGTTGGGCATAGACGACCAGGGCGTGTACCGCTTCGACAAGCTTTCGCAGCAGTTCGCGCATATCCCCATCACCCCTGAAGGTTCCGACATCCACTCCTTTGCCGAGACGGCCGACGGGCGCGTGTGGATAGGCGGCGAGTTTGGCGTGTACTGCTATGAGAAGGGGAGGGCAGTGCTGCAGGAGTATGTCAGCCAGACCATTCATGCTCCTGCCACCTGCATCATCGAGACGGCACCAGACCAGTTATTCATCGCCACGTTGGGCGACGGCATCTTCTCCATCAATCAGTCTACAGGCACCTGCCGACATCTCAGCATCAGCGACGGACTGCCATCGAGTAAGGTGAACCACACCATCCGTACGCAGAGCGGAGAGCTGTGGCTGGCCACCGATGGGGGACTGGTGCGCGTGGCTGACCCCGTGGCCCTCACGGGCATCACCGTTTATGGCAAGGAGCAGGGCCTGAACGACTGCCACATACTGGCCCTGCAGCAAGACGCCAACGGCAACATCTGGATGAGCACCTACTCGGGCATAGCCTGCTTCGTGAAGAGTTCGAGTCGGTTCTATAACTATAACCATCAGGACACACGCCTCTCGGGCGGCTTCGCCAATGGCGCTGCCATGACTGGCGCCGACGGCACTGTCTATTTCGGCTTTGTCGGCGGCGTGTGTTGCTTCAATCCGCAGCGGATGGGCGGCGGAGGGCAGCTCTCGGAGATACAGATCATCTCCTGCGAGGCCTACAATCCCGTGGGCAACAACACCGAGATACAATATCTGAGGCCCGATGACAAGGGGCGCGTGTTCACTACCTACCAACACAACACCATTCGCCTGACCTTTGCCACGCGAAACTATGCACAGACGACGGCAGTGGACTATTCCTACAGGATGGAGGGCATGGATGGGAAGTGGTACGACATTGGCAATGATCACGATGTGGTGTTTCGCGGCTTGCGCCCAGGGCAGTACACGTTCATCCTAAGAGCTAAGCTGAGGAACCAGGACTGGAGTCAGGCCAAGGAGACGCGCCTCACCATTGTGATAGCACCGCCCTTCTGGCGCACATGGTGGGCATATATGCTCTACGCCCTGCTGACCATAGCCGCGGTGGCCTACCTCGTAGTTTCCTACAAGCGGAAGCTGATGCTGCGCAATGCCCTCGAGCTAGAACGCCGCGAGAGTCAGCAGCGACAGCAACTGAACGAGGAGCGCCTGCGCTTCTTCACCAACGTCACCCACGAGCTGCGCACACCTCTCACACTCATCCTCGGACCACTTGAAGACCTGGTGAACGATGAGCAGATACCACCCACGAGGCGCCGTCTCGTGGGGGTGATACTGAAGAACGCGGAGCGGCTACGCGACCTCATCGGCGAGATACTGGAGTTCCGCAAGAGTGAGACGCAGAACAGACGTCTCACCGTGGCACGTGGCGACATAGGACAGTTCGTGAGGGAGATTTGTCTGAACTACGAGGAACTGAACAGCAATCCTGAGGTGAAGTTCGTCTGCAACGTTGCCAATGACCTGCCGAAGGTGTGGTTCGACTCGGAGGTTGTCAACACCGTGCTCCACAATCTGCTGTCGAACGCGGTGAAGTACACCGAGCAGGGAAGCATCACCATCACCGTGAAGACCGAGGGCAACATGCTGACCATCTCCGTTGCCGACACAGGCTATGGCATTGCTCCCGAGGCACTGCCCCATGTCTTTGAACGCTACTATCAGGCCAAGGGCAGCCACCAGGCTTCGGGGACGGGTATCGGACTGGCACTGGTAAAGTCGCTGGTAGAGCTCCACGAGGGTAGCGTGGGTGTGGAGAGCCGCCAGGGACAGGGCTCTACTTTCACTTTCACCATCAAGACGGACAACACCTATCCCAACGCCCTGCACAAAGAGGACGGAAAAGAAGAAACATTGAAGAGCGAGGCCCTGGAGCGCAGCCTGCTCACTGCCGACGGCCAGGACAGCTGGGCGCAACCCTCCACCCAGGGGACTGATGCACGGCCGCTGCTGCTCGTGGTGGAGGACAACGATGACATACGACAGTATATTGCTGATTCGCTGGGCGACGACTTCCGCATCCTCACGGCCCAAAACGGGCAGGAAGGGCTGCAGATGGCAACGGAGAGTATGCCCGACATTGTGGTGAGTGACATTATGATGCCCAAGATGAACGGCATAGAGCTGACACGACGTCTGAAGGGTGACATCCTGACCAGCCACATACCCATCGTACTGCTCACGGCTAAGACTACCGATGATGACAAGGAAGAGGGCTACGACAGCGGGGCCGACTCGTACCTGACCAAACCCTTCACCACCAAACTGCTGGCAAGCCGCATCAGGAATCTGCTGAATGCACGCCGACGCTTGGCTGAACTGCTGGTGGCTGCACCCCCCCGGCTGCCCTCCCCAGACCTCCCTGCAGGGAGTAGGTCAGACGCCCCCCCTTCAGAGGAAACGGGAGAGGGGGTGCTGAGCCGCCTGGATCAGGAGTTCATCAACAAACTGAACCTCGTCATCGAAGAGAACATCATGCAGACCGACATCGACATGGCCTTTGTCACCGACAGGATGGCCATGAGCCATAGCACCTTCTACCGCAAGGTGAAGGCCCTCACGGGCATGACCGCTGCGGAGTATATACGCAAGCGGCGGCTGTACCACTGCTACCGACTGTTGCAGAGCGGAGACTACAACGTGAACCAGGCGGCCATGATGACGGGCTTCAACCAGATGGCCCACTTTCGCGAGACGTTCAAGAGGGAGTTCGGCATACTGCCGTCTGAGGTAAAGAAGAACCTCACCCCCCACCCCCTTCTCAAGGAGAGGGGAGCGGACGGCTCTTCCTCAGAAGACTCCGGCAGCAGGGGTGTGCAGAAGCGTTTCCTTACGCTCCTGGCGTTCGCCGTGGGGTATTTGGCCTTCGGCCATGCTGCGGCAGTATACGATGTGAGAGACTTCGGTGCTTTGGGCGACGGACAACACATTGACTCGCCTGCCCTCAATGCTGCCTTGGAGCAGGCTGCCAAAGAGGGGGGCGGAACGGTGGTGCTGGCGCCTGGCACATACCTCTGTTACTCCATACACCTGCAAAGCAACACCACCCTGCGCTTAGAGCGGGGGGCTGTGCTAAGGGCGGCTCCCGTCACTGACGTCATGGGCTACGACGAGGCTGAACCTAATCCATACAGTCAGTATCAGGACTTTGGTCACAGCCATTGGCACAACTCGCTTCTGTGGGGCGAGAACCTGCACCACGTCACCCTTGAGGGCGAGGGACTGATAGACGGTACCGATGTGCTCTCGCGCGGTGGCGGGCAGCGGCGTGGCGGCACCATTGCCGTGGCTGACAAGGCACTGGCCATGCGCGACTGCCGCAACGTCGTGGTCAGAGGGCTCAGCTTCCTGAACTGCGGCCACTTCGCACTGCTGCTGACGGGCGTAGACCATCTGCTGATAGACGGTGTCACCTGCGACACGAACCGCGACGGCTTCGACATTGACTGCTGCGAGCATGTGGTGGTGAGGAACTGCCGGGTGAACACCCTCAACGACGATGCCATTGTCCTGAAATGCTCCTATGCCCTGGGCCGTCCTAAGCCCACCGAGCATGTGCTGATAGAAGACTGCCATGTGAGTGGCTACGATGTGGGGACGCTGCTCAGCGGCACCTGCACGAAGCGGGTGGAGAGGGCTCCCGACGGCGACGGTCCGACAGGGCGCATCAAGCTCGGCACGGAGTCGAACGGCGGCTTCCGGCATATCACCATCCGGCGCTGCACGTTCACCCACTGCCGGGGGCTGGCTCTCGAGTCGGTCGACGGGGCGGAGATGAGGGATATCCGCGTCAGCGACTTGCTGATGACCGACATCTGCAACTCGCCCCTCTATATCCGCCTGGGCTGCCGTATGCGGGCGCCGGAGGGCTTCCACCGGGGGTCGGTCAGCGATGTCAGCATACGCAACGTCTACGTCACCGATGCCGACAGCCGCTATGCCTGCTTGATAGCCGGTGAGGAGGGGCTCCCCGTACGCAATGTCACCATCAGGAACCTCTACGTGCTGTTCCGTGGCGGACTGACGATGAGGGACGTAGAGGAGCAGCGCGGCAGCAACCCCTTCTTCTTCGGGCGCAACGGGCAGGCCCTCATCAACCGCCATGAGAAGGCCGAGGGCTACCCCGAACCGTCGGCGCACGGCATACAGCCGGCCTGGGGGCTCTCCATCAGTCATGCCGAGAACATCCGCCTGAAGAACGTCCGCATGGAGACGGTACTGCCCGACGAGCGTCCGCAGTTACATTTTGAGAATACGAGAAACATCCGTCTGTCTCATTCCTCGTCCCCCGTTCCTTGAGTCGCGTCAGAGCTTTTCGCCGTAGCAGAGGTCGCCGCAGTCGCCGAATCCGGGCACGATGTATTTGTGCTCGTTCATGCCCGGGTCGATGGCGGCGCACCAGAGGGTGACATCGTCGGCCACGTTCTGACGTAGCATCTCCACGCCCTCGGGGGTGCCGATGATGCAGCAGATGTGCACTTGCGAGGGCTTGCCTGTGGCCACCAGGGCCTCGTAGGCAGCCACCATGGAGCCGCCTGTGGCCAGCATGGGGTCGCAGATGATGAGCGTCTTGCCCTTGGCCGACGGCGATGCCATGTACTCGGTGTGGATGCCCACCTCGGTGTGCTCGCGGTTGGTGTACATGCGGTAGGCTGAGATGAAGGCGTTCTGGGCATGGTCGAACACGTGGAGGAAGCCTTGGTGGAAGGGCAGGCCGGCACGCAGCACGGTGGCCAGCAGCAGGTCTTCCTCCTTCAGCAGGGGGATGTCGAGCGTGCCCAGGGGTGTTGTCACGGTCTTGGGCTTGAAGGCGAGGGCCTTCGACAGCTCGTAGGCCATCATCATGCCTATGCGCTCAATGTTGTTGCGGAAGAGCTGGCGGTTGCGCTGGTAGCTCTTGTCGCGGATCTCGGCCATGTATTGGTTGAGTACCGAGTTCTGTTCTGAGAAGTTGACGACTTTCATGTTTCTATGATGCTTTATTGTGTGTGTGGCTTTCCTATTCGTCCATGAGCTTGCGGTAGCGGGCTCGCTTGGGCTCTTCCGTGCCCAGGCGGCGGGCCTTGTCGGCCTCGTAGTCGCTGTAGTTGCCTTCATACCAGTAGGGCTGTCCTTCTTCGAAGGCGAGGATGTGTGTGCAGATGCGGTCGAGGAACCACCGGTCGTGGCTGATGACGACGGCGCATCCGGCGAAGGCCTCGAGTCCCTCCTCGAGGGCCCGGAGGGTGTTCACGTCGATGTCGTTGGTGGGCTCGTCGAGCAGCAGCACGTTGCCCTCCTGCTTCAGTGCCAGTGCGAGCTGCAGGCGGTTGCGCTCGCCACCGCTGAGTACGCCGCATTTCTTCTCCTGGTCAACGCCGCTGAAATTGAAGCGTGACAGGTAGGCACGGGCGTTGAGCTCGCGGCCCCCCATGCGGAGTGTCTCGTTGCCCTGGCTCACCACCTCGTAGACGCTCTTCGCGGGGTCGATGTCCTTGTGCTGCTGGTCGACGTAGGCCAGTCGCACCGTCTCGCCGATGGTGAAGGTGCCGGCATCGGGCTGCTCCAGGCCCATGATGAGTCGGAAGAGGGTGGTCTTGCCGGCACCGTTGGGGCCTATGACGCCAACGATGCCGTTGGGGGGCAGGCTGAAGCTCAGGTCGGTGAAGAGGGTCTTCTCGCCGAAGGCTTTTGCCACGTGCTCGGCCTGGATGACCTTGTTGCCCAGGCGTGGGCCGTTGGGGATGAAGATCTCCAGTCGCTCCTCCTTCTGCTTCTGCTCTTCGTTCAGCATCAGCTCGTAGGAGTTCAGACGGGCCTTGCCCTTGGCGTGGCGGGCCTTCGGGGCCATGCGCACCCACTCGAGCTCACGCTCCAGCGTCTTGCGGCGCTTCGAGGCCTGCTTCTCTTCCTGTGCAAGTCGCTGGCTCTTCTGTTCCAGCCACGAGGAGTAGTTGCCCTTCCAGGGGATGCCTTCGCCGCGGTCGAGCTCGAGTATCCACTCTGCCACGTCGTCGAGGAATTAGCGGTCGTGGGTGACGGCGATGACGGTGCCTTCGTATTGCTGCAGGTGCTGCTCCAGCCAGTCGATGCTCTCGGCGTCGAGGTGGTTGGTGGGCTCGTCGAGGAGCAGCACGTCGGGCTTCTGGAGGAGCAGGCGGCAGAGGGCCACGCGGCGCCGTTCGCCGCCGCTGAGGTTCGTCACGGGCCAGTCTCCGGGCGGACAGCGCAGGGCTGCCATGGCGCGGTCGAGCTTGGAGTCCATGTTCCAGGCATCGGTGGCGTCGATGATGTCCTGCAGCTCGGCCTGACGGGCCATGAGCTTGTCCATCTTGTCGGGGTCTTCGTAGTATTCGGGCAGGCCGAACTTCACGTTGATGTCGTCGTATTCGGCCAGGGCATCATAGACGTGCTGCACGCCCTCCATCACGTTCTCCTTCACCGTCTTTGCCTCGTTGAGGGGCGGGTCTTGGGGCAGGTAGCCCACGGAGTAGCCGGGGCTCCACACCACCTGCCCCTGGTATTGCTGGTCGAGGCCGGCGATGATCTTCATCAGGGTGGACTTGCCGGCGCCGTTCAGACCGATGATGCCTATCTTGGCTCCGTAGAAGAAGCTGAGGTAGATGTTCTTGAGCACTTGTTTCTGGTTCTGCTGGATGGTCTTGCTCACTCCGACCATCGAGAAGATAATCTTCTTGTCGTCGACTGTTGCCATAGGTGGTAGTGGGGGGTGTGTGGGTTATTTCACGGGGATGGTGACTTTCTGCTTCAGTCCGCGCTCATCGTCGGTGATGGTCAGCGTGAGGCTGCCCTTTTGCTTGGCAGCCTGAACCACCACCACCAGCTGTCCGTTGAAGAGCTTCATCGTGGGCTGTGTGAAGGGCTCCAGACTGGTGGCATCGCCATTGCAGACGGCACGGAAGTGGCCTGCGCCGCTGACGCTGAAGCGCAGCTGGTCGGAGGATTGGGGGATGAGGGTGCCGCTCTTGTCGGTCAGGCTGACGGTGACGAAAGCGAGGTCTTCGCCGTCGGCACGGAGGGCGGCCTGCATGGCGGCGCGGGAAGCACCTGTTGGAGCTTCGCCTGACTGTGTCCAGACGTCGGCCTTGAGCTTGGCGGGCTTGCCGGCGGTTCTCATCACTTGCTCGCCGGCAACGTTGCCGTTGGCATCGTAGACCACCACCTTCACCTCGCCGGGCTCGTACTTCACATCGTTCCAGCGCAGGCGGTAGCGGTCGAGACGGTCGTCAGGATTCCATTTGCCCTTCTCCTCCTTCACTTTCTTGATGCGCCCCTGGCTCTTGCCGTTGACGAAGAGCTCGGCCTCGTCGTAGTCGGTGTAGCAGTAGACGGGCGTCACCTCGCCCTTGCGGTCGGGCCACGTCCAGTGGGGTAGGAGGTGGATGGTGTGCTCGTCCTTGTTCCAGTGGGAGCGGTAGAGGTAGTAGCGATCCTTGGGCAGCCCGGCGAGGTCGCAGATGCCGAAGTAGCTCGAGCGCGACGGCCAGTACTCATCGTAGGGGGTGGGCTCGCCAAGGTAGTCGTAGCCTGTCCACACAAACTCGCCGATGACCCAGTCGTAGTCTTCCTGCCAGCGCCAGTCGTCGTCGGGCAGGTTCGACCATGAGCAGTCTTCCACGTCGTAGCCCGAGCACTGCCCGTCGGCATTCTTGATGGCCTGCGGGTCGTAGTTCTTCGACCAGGACGAGTAGCGGGAGTTGTCGTCAATCTTCACGGGGAACTTGTACACACCCCGTGAGCTGACGGTCGATGTCGTCTCGGAACCCAGCAGGAAGCCATGCCACAGGTGGTCGTAGGTGTCCTGATAGCGGTGCAGACGGTAGTTCAGCCCCGGCACGTCCATGGTGGGCAAGAAGCCGGTGCTGACGGCGTTGTCAGGACGGTCGCAGCCCTGTGTGACGGGGCGTGTGGGGTCGAGCTGGTGGCACAGGTCCTGCAGGTGGGCTGCCATCTGACGGCCGCCGGCCATGCCTTGCTCGGGAATCTCGTTGCCTATCGACCACATCACGATGGAGGGGTGGCGGCGGTTGGCCTTGACAAGGTTGGTGACGTCGCGGTCGGCCCACTCACGGAAGAAACGGGCGTAGCCGTTCTTGCACTTCGCATAGACCCACATGTCGAAACTCTCGGCCATGACCATCATGCCCAGGCTGTCGCAGATGTCCATCTGCATCTGTGAGGGCATGTTGTGGGCGGTGCGAATGGCGTCGCAGCCCATCGCCTTCATCGTCTTGATCTGGCGGATGAGGGCGGCCTTGTTCACGGCGGCGCCCAGCGGGCCGAGGTCGTGGTGCAGGCAGACGCCCTTCAGCTTGCGCGTCACGCCGTTAAGCTGGAAGCCGCCGTCCTTGCTGACCTTCACGGTGCGAAGGCCCACCTTCAGGGTCTTCCGGTCAATCAGTTTGCCGAAATCATCGAAGACGTTGGGGGCGCTCTTCCCGTCGCAGAGGTTGATGTTCAGGGTATATAAATAAGGTGTTTCGGGAGTCCACAGCATGGCGTCAGGAATCATGAATGTGCCGATGGCCTTGCCCGAGCCTCTACGCTGCGGGGCGGGACAGCACCAGATACGCTCTTTGCCGTAGGGAGCGATGAGCTCCATCGTGACGGGCAGCCCCTCGCCGACATCAATGAGTGGCACCTCCACGGTGAGCTTCGTTACCTCTTTTCCGTTTTTGGTTTTCTCAGCGTTCAACTGTGTGATGGTGGTGATGCCCCAGTCGTCGATGCGGGCCTGCTGCGGGGTGAGGATGAGCGTTACGGGGCGGTAGATGCCGGCGCCAGGATACCAGCGCGAGCTCTCCTCCACGTTCAGGAGATCCACCTCCAGCAGGTTCTCGCCAGGCTTCACGAATGGCGTGGCATCTACGCGGAAAGTGTTGTAGCCATAGGCCCAGTAGCCTGCTTTCTGGCCGTTCACGTAGACTGTCGGTTCGGCCATTGCTCCGTCGAAGAGCAGTTCGGCATGGCCTTGAAAGCCGGATGGAATAGAGAAGGTACGCTTGTAGTGACCCTCGCCGATCCAGGGCAGGGCTCCCGAGCGGCCGCTCTTTTCGGTGGCCTCAGTCTCGCCGTTTTGCTCGATGGCAACCCGCTGCAAGTCCCATTTCTTGTCGAACGGGCCACAGATAGCCCAGTCGTGGGGCACGCTTACCGTCTGCCATGTTTCCTTGTCGTGAGAGAACTGCCATTCGCCACAGAGCGAGATGGTCTGTCGGGGCTGGGCTGTGGCCGTTGCGGCCACTATCCATGCCACTAAAGCCAATAGTTTTGTCTTCATTATTCTTCGTAGTTGTTTTTAGTTATCGGTCTCTAACTGTTTTTTGTCATTTCTGCTTTCAATCTTTTGAAAAGTTTGCTGCAAAGTTAGCCTTTTTTTGCGAAACAACCAAATAAAAGCCCCGTTGCGATAGTTAAAAGATGAGAAAACGTTGGCAGTTTGAAAAAGTTTGTGTAGATTTGCAAATCAATTCAGAAATAACTTATACTTTGCCAAATGACATTTACAGAACAAGCTAACCACATCTTTAACCAGGCCATCAACGACTATCACCTGACTGATGATGTCGATACCCCTATCCGTAACCCATACTGCCGCGACTCCATTGAGTACAGCCTTTACCTGAAGTGCTGGATTGACACCGTGCAGTGGCACTATGAGGACATCATCCGCGACCCTCATATCAATCCCGCTGAGGCTTTGGCATTGAAGCGCCGCATCGACCGCTCGAACCAGGACCGCACGGACTTGGTGGAGGAAATCGACTCGTACTTCCGCCAGCTATACAGTCAGGTGACGCCTCTGCCCGATGCCCGACTGAACACCGAGAGTCCTGCATGGGCTGTTGACCGCCTGTCGATACTGGCTCTGAAGATCTACCACATGAAGGAGCAGACCGACCGCACCGATGCCACCGACGAGCACCGTGCACGCTGCCGGGCCAAGCTCGACGTCCTTCTGGAGCAACAAAAGGATTTGTCGACTGCCATCGACCAGCTGCTGGAAGATATTCAAGAAGGGCGTAAATACATGAAGGTCTACCGCCAGATGAAGATGTACAACGACCCCGCTACCAACCCCGTTCTGTACAATAACGCCACATAGCCCGAGAAAGGGAGATTTTATGCCTAAGACCCACATTCTTGTCATACGCTTCTCGGCTCTTGGCGATGTGGCCATGGTGGCGCCAGTGGTGTATGCGTTGGCACAGCAGTATCCTGATGTGCGCATCACCGTGCTCAGCCGTCCCTTTGCCCGTACTTTCTTCGACGACCTGGCGCCCAACGTGAACTTCATGGCTGCCGACGTGAAAGGCGAGTATCATGGCGTGAGGGGACTAAACGCCCTCTATCGCCGTCTGGTGGCAAAGCAGTTCACCCATGTGGCCGACCTCCATTCGGTGTTGCGCTCGCGCTACCTGCGTCTGCGCTTCAATATGGGGCGCTTTCGTGTGGAGCATCTCGACAAGCACCGCCATCAGCGCAGGCAACTGCTGAAAAGCCGTCGCCAAGAGGAACGGGAGCCGTTGCCCACATCGTTCGACAACTATTTCGACGTGTTCGCCAAACTGGGATTCCCAATCACCAATCCACAGTTCACCAGCCTCTTCCCGCCAGAAGGTGGCAACCTGAACCTGCTGCCACGCGCTATCGGACCCAAGTTGTCGTGGGAGAAATGGATAGGCATAGCACCCTTTGCTGCCCACGAAGGCAAGGTCTATCCGCCCGAGCTCATGGAGCAGGTCTTAGACCGACTGGTTGCCGACCATCCCAAAGCCCGCCTCTTCCTCTTCGGACGGGGTAAAAGCGAGGATCGTCTGTTTCCCGTCTGGGCCAAGAAATATCCTCAATGTACTATTGTAGCTGATTGCACCGAGAACATGCATCAGGAGCTTATCCTGATGAGCCACCTCGACGTGATGCTCTCGATGGATTCGGCCAACATGCACATGGCATCGCTCACCGCCACCACCGTGGTCAGCATCTGGGGCGCCACCCATCCTGCTGCCGGCTTCCTGGGCTGGGGACAGAAGGCTGAGAATGCCATAGGCATAGACATGGACTGCCGCCCCTGCAGCATCTACGGCCAGAAGAAGTGCAAGCACGGCAACTACCCCTGTATGTACGGCATTGCGCCAAGTACGATAAATGACAAGTTAAACCAAATTCTAAAAACCGACTGACAACTATGAAGAAGTATGTATGCAACGTATGCGGATACGTGTACGACCCCGAAGCAGGCGATCCTGACAGCGGCATCGCTCCCGGCACAGCATTTGAAGACATTCCCGCCGACTGGGTATGCCCCGTTTGCGGCGTGTCAAAGGATGACTTCACTGCCGAGGACTAACCTCACACACTGCATCTTTATCCCCCCCTAACCCTCAACCTGTGAGTACGCCCGAAGTGGTGCTGACAGGGCTCAGCATCGGCTATAAGACACGCCATCATGTCCGCACTATTGCCACAGACATAACGGCCAGCATCCCCACTGGTCAGCTCACCTGCCTTCTGGGGCAGAACGGCGTGGGCAAGTCGACCCTGTTGCGCACGCTCTGTGCCTTCCAGCCACGGCTGGGTGGTAGTATCGACATCGGTGGGCGGTCCATCGACAATTTCAGTCCACGGCGGCTGGCGCGAACCATCGGAGTGGTGCTGACGGAACGCCCCGACGTGGGAGCCATGACTGTGGAAGAGCTGGTGGCTATGGGCCGAGCACCCTACACCGGCTTCTGGGGGCGCCTGGGCAATGACGATGAGCAGCTGACCAACGAGGCCATACGGCGAGTAGGCATAGAGCACCTGAGCCGCAGGCAGGTGCCCACACTGAGTGACGGCGAGCGGCAAAAGGTGATGATAGCCAAGGCGCTGGCCCAGCAGACACCCATCATCTTCCTCGATGAGCCGACGGCCTTCCTCGACTACCCCAGCAAGGTCGACGTGTTGTTGCTACTGCGGCGCATCTGTCGCGACAGCGGTAAGACAGTGTTCCTCTCCACCCACGATCTGGAGCTGGCCCTTCAGGTGGCCGATAACATCTGGCTGCTCGATGCCAAGGGTCATCTGCACATGGGCACACCCCAACAGCTGGCTGCCGACGGTTCCCTGAAGCAGTTCATAGAGCAGGGGGGCGGCGTCAGCTTCGATGCCCAGTCGCTCACCGTGCAGGTGACGGATATGAGAGATGAGAGATGAGAAATGAGGAATGAGGAATGGCGCGGATAGGAAGAAATGCTTTAGTGTTCGTGTGCAGCGGTTTGCCCGCCGCAAATCTCTTGTAACATGCGAAAACTGCGAACCATAGAGATGAATCGCCTCACGGTGGAGCAATTTCGCGAGGCTGCCAAGATGCCGCTCATCGTGGTGCTCGACGATGTGCGCTCCATGCACAACGTGGGCTCGGTGCTACGCACGGCCGATGCCTTCCGTGTGGAGCAAGTGCTGCTCTGTGGCATCACCGGTACGCCCCCACATGCCGAGATTCACAAGACGGCACTCGGCGCAGAGGACAGCGTCAGCTGGCGCTACTGCCCCTCGGCTCTGCAAGCTGTGAACGAGCTGAAGGCGGAGGGTGTGACGGTGTTCAGCGTGGAACAGGCCGAGGGCTCCACCTCGTTGCCCTCCTTTCAAGCCGAACGGGGTGGACGCTACGCCGTGGTGCTGGGCAACGAAGTGAAAGGCGTTCATCAGGAGGTGGTCGATGCCAGCAATGCCTGCCTTGAGATTCCCCAGTTCGGCACCAAGCACTCCATGAACGTATCGGTCACGGCAGGCATCGTCATCTACCACTTTGCTCGCTGCCTCCTGCTCTGATTTCTGCCTTGAGCCACAACCCACGCGAGCTCGCCCTAAGAAATGCTATCTTGGACTTTCCCAGGCTTTTGCATCGGACTAACTCGGACTATCTCGGGCTTTCCCAGGCTTTTGCATCGGACTAACTCGGACTATCTCGGGCTTTCCCAGGCTTTTGCATCGGACTAACTCGGACTATCTCGGGCTTTCCCAGGCTTTTGCATCGGACTAACT
>JAILPA010000111.1 GCA_024690505.1 Prevotella sp. | reverse complement strand
GTGGTGCACAAGCTCATTGCCGAGGTCATCGAAGAGATGGGACTTGAGGAGAAGGCCGTAGGCGTAAGCCCCGTGGGATGCGCTGTCTTCGCGTACAATTATATAGATATTGACTGGCAGGAGGCTGCCCATGGCCGTGCTCCCGCACTGGCCACAGGCATCAAGCGCTGCTGGCCCGACCGTCTGGTGTTCACCTATCAGGGTGATGGCGACCTGGCCTGTATCGGCACCTGCGAGACCATACATGCCCTGAACCGCGGCGAGAACATCGTCATCATCTTCGTCAACAACGCCATCTACGGTATGACGGGCGGACAGATGGCTCCCACCACCCTCATCGGACAGAAGACGGCCACATGTCCCTACGGACGCGACCCGAAGCTGCATGGCTATCCCCTGAAGATGGCCGATATTGCAGCCGGACTGGAAGGCACCTGCTACGTCACACGCCAAAGCGTGGAAAGCGTGGCCAGCATCCTCAAGGCCAAGAAGGCACTGAAGAAGGCATTCCAGGCATCGATGGACGGCAAGGGATCCAGTCTCGTGGAGTTCGTTTCCACCTGCAATAGCGGCTGGAAGCTCACCCCCGCCCAGGCCAACGAATGGATGAAGGAAAACATGTTCCCCTTCTATCCGAAAGGAGACCTCAAAGACACTACCACCGCCACCACCTCGGAATAATGCGAGGGTGCGGAAAAGTAGTAAAAGCAGAATCACAACCTAGAAAGCCTGGATCATTCCCCCTGAAACCGCCAGGCACTCCCCTCCCTCGGAGGGGTCGGGGGAGGTTAAACATGAAGAAAGAAATCATCATAGCAGGATTCGGTGGCCAGGGCGTCCTCTCCATGGGCAAGATTCTGGCCTACAGCGGCCTGATGGAAGACAAGGAAGTGACGTGGATGCCTGCCTACGGCCCTGAGCAGCGTGGCGGCACGGCCAATGTGACCGTCATCGTCAGCGACGACCGCATCTCGTCGCCCATCCTCAGCAAGTACGACGTCGCCATTGTGCTCAACCAGCCCTCGCTCGAGAAGTTCGAGCCGAAACTGAAGCCCGGCGGTATCCTCATCTACGACAGCTACGGCATCATCAATCCGCCTACGCGCAAGGACATCACCGTCTATAAAATTGATGCCATGGACAAGGCAGCCGAGATGAAGAACGGCAAGGTGTTCAACATGATTGTCCTCGGCGGATTGTTGCACGTGTGCCCCGTTGTGGGCACTGGCGGTGTGGAGAAGGCACTGAAGAAGACCCTACCTGAGCGTCATCACAGTCTCATACCCCTGAATATGCAAGCACTGGAAGAGGGTGGAAAGATCATAGAAGAGGTAGCATAACCCCATAGGGGCTTGCCTGCAAAGATTATCCACCACTTGAGAGACAGTTTAGCAATTATCCATCGCTGAGAACCAATCGTTTTTCAGCGATGGATAATTGTTTTTCCAGAGGAAACGATTTTTGTGCGCTATTTCTTTCCGTATTTCGAAAAAAATAAGTAACTTTGCAGCCGAAAAAGAAAAAAGCATAGTAGCGTGAAAATAAAGCAAGTGCTGGAGGCCCTTGAGAAGTTCGCGCCCCTGCCACTGCAGGAAAGCTGGGACAATGCCGGCCTGCAGATAGGATTGACAGAGGCGGAGATTTCAGGGGCATTATTGTGCTTAGACGTCACCGAAAAAGTGATTGACGAAGCAGTGACCCGCGGCTGTAATCTGGTGGTGAGCCATCACCCCCTGCTCTTCCGCGGACTGAAGCAGGTAGCCGACCTGAACGATGTGCAGCGCACCGTACGCCAGGCCATCAAGAACGACGTCTGCGTGGTGTCGATGCATACGAACATGGACAACGCCCTGGGAGGCGTGAACTGGAAGATAGCCGAGCGGCTGGGCCTGCTGCATACCCGCTTTGGCGGTACTGATGCATCGGTGAACGGCGAACCTGCCGCCCAGAAAGGCCAGTGGGTTTTAGGCAACCTGCCCCATCCCATCCCTTCGCGCGACTTCATCCAGATGGTGAAAGAGCGCTTCGGCGTGGCCTGTGCCCATTGCAATGAGCTGCTCCAGCGGCCCATCAGCACCGTAGCCATCTGCGGCGGAGCCGGCGATTTCCTGCTCGACGAGGCCATTGCCAGCAAAGCCGATGCCTTCATCACCGGCGAGATGCACTACCACGTGTACTTCGGCCACGAGCAGCAGATACAGATTTGCGTCATCGGCCACTACGAGAGCGAGCAGTTCACTTCAGAAATCTTCCGCGACGTCATCGAGCGTGAGTGTCCAGGCGTGACTTGCAAGATAGCTAAGACAAACACAAACCCCATAGTGTATTGTTGAGTCGGAATGACGAAATATCGAATCATCGGAATATCGAATAATCGAAATGTCAAAATAACTAATTAAAAGAAGAATTATGGCAAAGAAAGATCCCACAGACCTGTCGGTAGAAGAGAAACTGAAGACCCTCTACCAGTTGCAGACGGCCCTCTCGGCCATCGACGAGAAAAAGGCACTCCGCGGCGAGCTGCCCCTTGAGGTGGAAGACTTGGAGGCCGAAATTGAAGGTCTCACCACCCGCATTGAGCGTATACAGACCGAGATAGGCGAGTTCGAACGTGCCATCTCGCAGAAGAAAGGCGAGATCATAGAATCGCAGAACAGCGTGGAGCGCTACAAGAACCAGCTGAATGAGGTGCGCAACAACCGTGAGTACGACACACTGTCGAAGGAAATTGAATTCCAGACACTCGAGATTGAACTCTGCAACAAGAAGATCAACGAGGCTCAGCACCGCATCGACGAAAAGAACGAAGAGCTGACCGGAGCAAAGGCCGTGCTCGATGAGAAGCAGGGCGACCTGGACTTGAAGAAAGGTGAGCTCGACGAGATAATGGACGAGACACGCGCCGAAGAGGAGAAACTGCGCGAGAAGGCCCACGAACTGGAGACACGCATCGAGCCCCGTCTGCTGGCATCGTTCAAACGTCTGCGCAAGAACGCCATCCCCCGCAACGGCCTGGGCATCGTCTACGTGCAGCGCGACGCCTGCGGTGGCTGCTTCAACAAGATTCCGCCCCAGCGCCAGCTCGACATCAAGATGCACAAGAAGATCATCGTTTGCGAATCTTGTGGCCGCATCCTCGTCGACCCCGAACTGGCAGGCGTGAAAATCGAAAAGCCCGTCACTGCAGAAGAGAAGAAGACCACACGTAAGCGTGCCACGACAACAGCCCGCAAGAGTGCATCGTCGAAGAAAACCACCGATGCCAACGACATGGCTTGAGGATGAACTTCACAGGCATTATCATCGCCCTGATGACCTTTCTCACGATTGGCATCTGGCATCCCATTGTCATCAAGACTGAGTACTACTGGGGCACTCGTCCCTGGGTTGTCTATCTGCTCATAGGCATCCTCTGTATTTGTGGAGCCCTCTTCGTTGAGAACACCTACCTGTCATCGTTCCTGGGCGTCTTCGGAGCCTCGGCACTGTGGGGCATCGGCGAACTGTTTCACCAAAAACGACGTGTGGAGAAAGGCTGGTTTCCAAAGAATCCAAAGCGAGCCTGATTTCACGAGACTATCATAAGCCTGGCGCCAGTTCCTCGTAGCTGGGAATATCGTGCAGGAATTCATAGCTGTGGCGAGCATAGTCCATACGGCAGCAGTAATGCTGGAGACCGTTCGACACCACAAGAAAATCCACGTGCAGCAGCATGTTGTAGACCGTAATCTGGTCGAAGACACGCTGCTGTATTTCTATCTGCGGGGCCTTGTACTCCACTATCATCACAGGGCGCAGGCAGCGGTCGTAGAGCACTGTGTCGCACCGCAGACGCTTCTCGCCCGTTCTCAGTTCCAATTCGTTGGCCAGAAGCCCCTTCGGGTAGCCTTTATGATTCACCAGAAAGTGCACAAAATGCTGGCGCACCCATTCCTCGGGCGTCAACGCCACGTAGCGACGACGCAGGAAATCGAATATCTCGCGCCGACCCTCGCGGTCGCGCAGCTTCACGGGAAAAGGAGGCAGGTTTATTGGAACCATCACTGCTAATTTTCGGCAAAGATACTACTTTTTCCGATTCTGTGAAATAATAATGCCCCAATTTATTTCGCATTTCGCATTTATGTTGTATCTTTGCACAAATTATTCCGACGAAAGAACAGCTTCATGGCAGAAACGAAAGCAACCTACGACAGCATCATGCGCGACCTGAAGGCACGCAAATTTGCGCCTGTCTATTACCTGATGGGCGATGAGCCTTACTACATCGACAAGATATGCGACTACATCACAGATAATGCGCTGGCGCCCGAGGAACGAGACTTCAACCAAACCGTGCTCTTCGGCAGCGAAACGCCTGCAGCGCAGGTGGTAGAGGCTGCCCGCCGCTATCCTATGATGTCGGAAAAACAGGTCGTAGTGGTGAAAGAGGCGCAAAACATCAAGCAAACGGATGTGCTTCAGAAGTACTTCGAGAAGCCGATGACATCTACCATACTTGTTATTTGCCACAAAAACGGCAAAATAGACGGCAGGAAACGCGAATATATCAAGGCCATTCAGCAGGCAGGAATCATCTTCGAGAGCGTAAAACTGAAGGATTACCAACTGCCTGCTTTCATAGAACAATACCTGAAAGACCGCAAAGTGAGTATCGACCCTAAATCGACACAACTCATAGCCGATGCCATAGGCGCAGATCTGAGCCGACTGACGGGAGAACTGGATAAAGTGCTCATATCGCTGCCAGAAAACGACCGACGAGTGACGCCACAGGTAGTGGAAGACCAAATAGGGGTGAGCAAGGATTTCAATGGGTTTGAACTGCGCGATGCCATCGTGCACAGGAACGTATTCAAAGCTAACCAGATTATCAATTATTTTGACAAAAATCCCAAGGCTGGCAGCATTTACTCGCTACTCCCGTTGCTGTTTAATTACTTTCAGAATTTGATGGTGGCCTATTATTCGCCAAACAGAAACAGTCAGGAAGCAGTTGCCGGGTGGTTAGAAATGAAATCACCATGGGGTGCCAAGGACTACATGACGGGTATGAAAAATTACTCTGGAATGAAAGTGATGCAAATCATTTCCAAACTACGCGAAATAGATGCCAAAAGTAAGGGGTTAGACAACGCAAATACACCTCCAGAGGAGTTGATGAGAGAACTAATTTTTTACATTTTGCACTAAATCAGGCTTTTTTTAGCCGCTATTTCATCTAGAACGAGCACCTGCGACGGGTGCTTTTTTTGTGCCAAAACGCTAATAAATCCTAGTATTTCAGAAGAAATTACCCCCTTCAAAACTCGCATATTATTGACTGGCCGACCGACAGTCCAGAATTTTTGAGTAATGACGATTTGGGACAATTTCCGGCAGTCAAAATTTATCGTTAATGTTTTTTAATGTTTGAAGATTCTAATTTCAACAACCTAAACTAATCGCAAATTATAAATAATGAAATTTATAAAGCGGTGTTGTTTGAAAACGCAAATGTAAATCAAATATTCAAATCACGGTTTTATTAAGTCAAATTTAGCGGTTTGAATTTACAAACGAATATTGTTACATTCGGACTTTTGAACACTTAACGTGCTGATAACGTGCGTTTTAAGTCGGAAAACAAAAATAAAACTCCACGGTAAAACAAATAAAGGGTATGCAAAAGGCCTCATTTTCTGCCCATTTCAAGAATTCATAAGCAAATACCTGTATTATAATCAGTTATTTACATAAAAAACTTCTAGCTTTTATGCTTTTTCCAATTGAGCCCGCAATTTGAAATTACAAAGTTAAAACTGCGAAAACCGATGTAGTCTCTTTGTCTTTACAAATCTAAAACAACAAACTTTAACTTTGCAAATATGAAATAATCTTTGATTTTGTTGTGCGGTTCGGAAAATTGTTTTACCTTTGTAAAATCATATCAAAACAGCCCCAAAAGGGCCAAAAACGGCATTATCAGCAAATGAAAGACAGAATCAGGCAAATTATGGAGGCGCAGCACATGACCCAGCAAGTGTTCGCCGAGTACATTGGAAGCAACGCTGCCACCCTCAGTGGCATCTTCAACGATCGCACCCGCCCTACCCTGAACATTGTTGAAGCAATCAAAAAGAAAATTCCTGACATCAATCTCGAGTGGCTGCTCTTCGGACAGGGTTCGATGTACAGCCAGAAAAACGATGCTAATTCAGCAGCCAGTGGCAACTCAGTTCAAAGCGAGCCAGACCTTTTTGGCCATTCGAATCAAGTTTCTCCGATCGACCAGTTACCCGACTTTTCATCCCAACCGTCGCCTACCCCGTTTTCGGGCGGTCAGCAGCAGCAGTCTCATTATAGTGTAAGAAATACACGCGCAGAATATCCTCGCGAGGATTTGAAAATATTTGACAAGCAACAGCGTCGCGTCACAGAAATCCGAGTCTACTATGACGACCAGACATGGGAAAGTTTTGTACCGTCGAAGAAGTGAGCTGTTTGCCCCCAAGTATCACCCCTGGAGCCCTCAGACTGTTCCGCTGAGTCAGGGAACAATCAGTTTCATTTGTTTCAAGCGGTCTGAAACAAGTAGTTCAGGGCCTCTGAACTACTTGTTCAGCGGCCTTGAACTTTTTGTTCAGGGGCGCTGAACCAAAAACCAGACACTCCCACAATGGGCAGGAAGTGCCTCGAAAGTACCCGAAAAGTGTCTGTTTACCGCACTCTCAGCTCATCTCCGACGTGAATAGTGTAGTCTGGCGACAGATGGTTCATCTTGTAAAGGTTCTTAAGCCGTATGCCGTACTTTTGGGCAATGCTGTACATCGATTCGCCGTTCTTTACGAAATGATGACGATCTTTGTACTCTTTTGGCGCCTTTTTCTGCTTTTTCTTCAGCCATATCACTTCGCCTGGCTCCAGCCGGTCGTCTTTGTCGCGCTCGTTATATTTCGCCAATTTTCGGTAGCTAATACCTACCTCTTTGGCTAAAGAGCGGAAAGTGTCGCCCTGACGTGCGTAAAGATAATAGTTCTTATTATATATGCCGATGGGATGCAGAGGCTGACCATCAGGCCCTGCGTCCAGCCGTGCATGATCAATCATAAAGTGGTCGTAGCTGGTGGCCTTGTCCAGTTCATAGAGTTTATACAGCTGAATAATGTCGATGAGACTCTGGGCGTAGGTGGGAGCTGAGGCATAGCCAGCCGCTTTCAGTCCATGCGCCCAGCCTTTATAGTCGGTCAACTTCAGTTTGAAAAGCGACCGATATCTCTGTCCCTCAGCCAGAAAGCGCGAATGGTCCTCGAAGCTTTCATATACAGAGTTATAGGCACGGAAGCACTCGTCGGGCCGCTCATCAGTGCGATACAATGTCCGTCCCTTCCACCCGTGGCACTTGATGCCGAAATGGGCGTTGCCTTCGGTGGCCAGATAGCTCTGTCCTGCAGCCGATTCAAGCAATCCCTGGGCCAGAGTGATGCTGGCAGGCACCTTCCAGCGCAACATCTGCTCTACGGCCATGTCCTTATATTGGTCAATATATTGCTGATAGCGCTGGTTCCAGCGTATCTGCGCCACAGCGGTCAGCACGCTACAGAGCAGCACTGCCAATATGGTAATTCTCTTGTTCATATTTTGTCGAAAAATGGGTAGTATCTTTGGTTTTGCTGGCAAAGATACAAAAAGTTGGCGTAACGACAAAATTTTTCTTGTAAAAGTCCTTAAACGAATTGTTTCAGGGCTGCGGCGTAATCTTCCGCCGAGAATTTACATCAGTTTGATGAGCTGTTGCACGTAGTGGCGTCCCCAGTCGCGCAGGTGATAGCGCTGTCGGTCGTATTCCATCAGGTCGAGATCTATGCGCACGATTCCCTGCTGGCGGTCGGCGGGTGTGCGCCCCATGTCCAGCTCTATCTGCTTGAGTGCGGCCTGTAGGGCATCAAGGTCAAGGCTGGTGCCGGCCTTAACCATCTGGTTCAGGTATTGTCCTGTGGCACCGCCCACGGCGTCGGTCCACAGTTCTGGAGTGTAGCATGAAGAGTAAAGAACCTGCTCGAGGCGTTGACGCGCCTCGGACAGGTTCTTCTTGTGGTCGCAGTTGGCGGCCAGGGATATGAGTACTTCGTGCATTTTCTTTTTTTTGCGGCGGGCAAACCGCTGCACACGAACTCTATTGAAGTAGACGGGCAGGCACTCGTGGATGCTATTCATGCGAACAAGCGCCGCACACGAATACTCATGAGGCGTAGAGGCACAGACAGCCGCTGGCTATCCTACATGCTTCACCTCTTCCTTCAGTTTGAAGACGTAGGCATCGATGACGGCCACCGCCACGATGTTCACCACATCGCGCACGGTAGCACCGAAGTCTACGAAGTGGATGGCTTTGTTCAGTCCCATCTGTATGGGTCCGATTATCTCGACGTCGCTGCCGCTGAGCATCTGCAGCATCTTGTAGGATGAGCGTGCACTGGTGAGGTTGGGGAACACCAGCGTGTTCACGTCCTTGTCCTTCAAGCGTGTGAAGGGATACTGCTCATCGCGCAGCTCGCGGTCGAGTGCAAATCCCAACTGCATCTCTCCGTCGATGGGAAGGTCGGGATATTCGCGCTGCATCTGCTCTACGGCCTGCTTCACCTTCATGGCACCGTCGCTTTGGCTGGAGCCGAAGTTCGAATGGCTCACCATGGCTATGACGGGCTTCTCGTTGAAGAACCTCACACTCGTTGTTGCCAATCGGGCGATGTCGACAAGGGTGTCTGTATCGGGGTTCTCGTTCACCAGCGTATCACCTATATAGAGTGTTCCCTTGGGCGAGTTGATGATGTGCATGGCGCCGAAGTGCTTGTATTCCTGCCTGATGCCAATGACTTCCTTCACCACCTTCACCGTGTTAGAATACTTGGTGTAGAGGCCAGTGATGAAGGCATCGGCATCGCCTGTCTCAACCATCATCATACCGAAGTAGTTACGCTCGAACATCTTGTCGTTAGCCTCCTGGAAGGTGTAGCCTTCGCGCTGCCGCTTCTGGGTGTGGATACGTGCATAGCGCTCGCGGCGTTCCTGCTCGTTGGGGTGGCGCAGGTTCACTATCTCTATGCCCTCCAGGCTGAGGTCCAGGCTCTTAGCCAATTTCACTATCACTTCGTCGTTGCCCAGCAGTATGGGCTGGCAGATGCCCTCGGCCTTTGCCTGTACGGCAGCCTTGAGCATGGTGGGGTGAATGGCCTCGGCAAAGACCACGCGCTGCGGGTGGGCTGCAGCGGTGCTGTAGAGCTTCTGCGTGAGTTTCGTCTCCTGTCCCAGCAGCACGGTGAGCGAGCGTTTGTAGGCGTCCCAGTCGTCAATGGTCTTGCGGGCCACGCCGCTGTCGATGGCGGCACGGGCCACTGCGGCGCTCACCTCGCTAATGAGGCGTGGGTCTACGGGCTTGGGAATAAAATAGTTGCGACCGAAGTGCAGGTTGTTCACCTTGTACACGTCGTTCACCACGTCGGGCACGGGCTGCTTGGCCAGGTCGGCAATGGCGTGGACGGCAGCCAGCTTCATCTCCTCGTTGATGGCGGTGGCATGGACGTCGAGTGCGCCGCGGAAGATGTAGGGGAAGCCTATGACGTTGTTGATCTGATTGGGATAGTCAGTACGCCCCGTCGACATCAGCACGTCGGGACGCGCATCCATGGCGTCCTCGTAGGTAATCTCAGGCGTGGGGTTTGCCAGTGCGAAGATAATGGGGTCTTTGGCCATTGTCCTGACCATCTCCTTCGACAGCACGTTGCCCTTGCTGAGTCCCACGAACACGTCGGCACCGTTCACGGCCTCGGCCAGCGTCTGAATGTCGGTGCGCTCTGTGGCGAAGAAGCGCTTCTGCTCGTTCATGTCAGTACGGTCGGCACGGATGACTCCCTTCGAGTCGAGCATCACGATATTCTCCTTGCGTGCACCCAGAGCCATATAAAGTTTCGTACACGAGATGGCAGCGGCACCGGCACCGTTCACCACAATGTGCACCTTGGCAATATCCTTGCCTATGACCTCGAGGGCGTTCTTCAGTCCGGCGGCGCTGATGATGGCCGTACCGTGCTGGTCGTCGTGCATCACGGGGATGTCGAGAGTGCGCTTCAGGCGCTCCTCTATATAGAAGCACTCAGGAGCCTTGATGTCCTCCAGATTGATGCCGCCAAAGGTAGGAGCGATGCGCTCCACGGCCTCGCAGAACTTCTCGGGATCCTTCTCGTTCACCTCAATGTCGAAGACGTCTATGCCGCCGTAAATCTTGAACAGCAGGCCCTTGCCCTCCATCACCGGCTTGCCGCTCATGGCGCCGATGTCGCCCAAGCCCAGCACAGCCGTGCCATTCGAGATGACTGCCACCAGATTACCCTTGTCGGTATAGCGATAGGCGGCATCGGGATTATCCTGAATCTCCAGACAGGGGTAGGCCACGCCAGGCGAATAGGCTAGGCTGAGGTCGGTTTGCGTACGATAAGCCTTCGTGGGCTTCACTTCAATCTTTCCTGGCCTGCCGCTCTCATGGTAGGCCAGCGCAGCTTCTTTGGTTATCTTTACCATTGCTTTTCGTTTTACGGAGTCCTTTGAGGGTGCAAAAGTAAGAAAAAACTATGAAAAAGGCATCGGTTTCCCAAACTTTTTATTATCTTTGCACTCAAATTGCAAGATTATGCAGGAAAACAAAAACATTTCCGCCTACAGGCAGCAACTGCGCGACCGTATTCTCGACACGGCCATGCACGCCTTTGCCACGCAGGGCATACGTGCCGTGAAGATGGACGACATTGCCCGTCAGCTGGGCATCTCGAAGCGCACGCTCTACGAGATATACGACAACAAGGAAGACTTGCTCTTCGAGGGCGTGAAGAAGTACAAGGAGATACGCGAACGTCAGATAAAGGACATGCTCGACGGCGACCACAACGTGATGGACGTCATCCTCTATGCCTACCGTCAGAAGGTGGAAACCTTCCGGCGCACGTCGCCCAAGTTCTACAGCGACCTGACGAAGTTCCCGCGTGTGATGAGCTTGCAGGAGCGCGACCGCCATGTCAACCACGAACGCTTCCTCGTGTTCCTGGAGCGCGGCGTGAAGGAGGGCTTCTTCCGCACCGACATAGACTATCGGCTGGTGGTGCGCCTCTTCGAGGCCATTGGCGACTATATCCTGAACAACCAGCTCTACCGCATCTTCTCCATCGAGGCCATCTTCAAGAACATCGTGTTTGTGTCAATCCGCGGCTTCTGCACCGAGCGTGGCATTAAGACCATCGATGCCATGATTGACTGTCCGCCCCCAACTCTTTGATTCCATGCGCCTCACCGAAGTCACATCGCTACAGCATCCCGGACTGGCCCCCTTCGCCATGCTCACCGAGGCACAGCTGCGCAACCGCCTGTCACCATCGGAAGGTATCATCATTGTGGAGAGTCCCAAAGTCATCCGTGTAGCGCTTGATGCCGGACTGCAACCACTGTCGCTGCTATGTGAGCACCGTCATATTGAAGGCGATGCCGCCGACATCGTGGCCCGCTGTCCGGCCGAGATGCCCGTCTACACTGGCCACCGCGACCTGTTAGCCAAGCTTACGGGCTACACCCTGACGCGCGGCGTGCTGTGTGCCATGCGCCGGCCGCCCGAGCCTTCGCTTGTTCAGATTTGCCAAGCGGCTCACCGTGTGGCAGTGATCGACGGCGTGGTCGACACCACCAACATCGGTGCCATCTTCCGTTCGGCAGCAGCCCTGGGCATCGATGCCGTGCTGCTCACACGCTCGTCGTGCGACCCCTTGAACCGACGTGCCATCCGCGTGTCGATGGGCACCATCTTCCTCGTTCCCTGGACGTGGGTCGACCAGCCGCTCACCGAGCTTCACGACCTGGGATTCAGCACCGTAGCCATGGCACTGACCGACGACTCCGTACCCATCGACCACCCCACTCTCTCGGCCGAGCCGCGACTGGCCATCATCCTGGGCACCGAGGGCGACGGTCTGTCGCGACAGGTCATCAGCGGAGCCAACTACGTGGCCCGCATACCCATGAGCCACAGCGTCGACTCACTCAACGTGGCTGCGGCATCGGCAGTGGCTTTCTGGCAGCTACGCTGGAAATAGCGTTAATCTTTCCAAAATCAGGCACGCGTTTCAACCTATTTTCGTACCTTTGCAACTTGAATACAAACAAACTTATTAAAAACATCTATTATCATGCTGATATTCTTTATTGTTGCCATCTTCGTGTTGGGCTATGCCTGCATAGCACTTGAGGCATTTACGAAAGTGAACAAGGCTGCCGTAGCCCTGTTGATGTGTGTGCTCTGCTGGACGGTCTACTGCCTCATGCCCGGTCACGACCTGTCATCGCTGCAGGAAGGTCTTGGCGAGACGGCCGAGACGCTGTTCTTCCTCATGGGTGCCATGACCATCGTCGAGATTGTGGATGCCAACGGTGGCTTCAACTTCGTGCGCGACACGATGAAGACGCGGTCGAAGCGCAAGCTGATGTGGCGCGTCGCCTTTATGACGTTCTTCCTGTCGGCCATCCTCGACAACCTCACCACTTCCATCGTTATGATTATGGTGCTGAGGAAGCTCATCCAGGACCCAAAGGAGCGGCTCATCTACGCCTCACTGGTCATCATTGCGGCCAATAGCGGTGGCGCTTTCTCGCCCATTGGCGACGTCACCACCATCATGCTGTGGATCAAGGGCATGGTGTCCACCCAGGGCGTGCTCACCGAGCTGTTCATCCCCTCGCTCGTATCCATGATTGTTCCCACGCTGCTGCTGTCGCTCTCGCTGAAGGGCAAGTTCGACAAAGCCCAGAACCTGCAGGTGACCGACATCTCGAATTTCACCAAGCGCCAGCGCCAGACGGTGTTCTGCTTCGGTGTGGGCGGTCTCGTTTTCGTGCCCATCTTCAAGACGATCACCCATCTGCCCCCCTACATGGGCATCCTTCTAGTGCTGGGCCTGCTATGGACCATCACCGAGATCTTCAACCGCCAATACGAAGAGAGCGACCCCATGGCTAAGCGCGTCACCCACCTGCTGACAAAAATCGACATGGGCACCATCCTCTTCTTCCTCGGCATCCTCATGGCCGTGCTCTGCCTGAAGCAGGTGGGTGTGCTCAACGCCATGGGCGACGGTCTGAACACCGCCTTCAACGGCAACTCCTACCTCATCACCGGCATCATAGGCATCCTGTCGAGCATCGTCGACAACGTGCCACTGGTGGCCGCCTGCATGAACATGTACGATGTGGTGCCAGAGACCATCTATGCCGTCGACGGCGAGTTCTGGCAGCTGCTGGCCTACTGTGCCGGCGTGGGCGGCTCGATGCTCATCATCGGCAGCGCTGCCGGCGTGGTGGTGATGGGGCTCGAGAAGATCACCTTCGGCTGGTACATGAAGCGCATTTCCTGGATTGTCTTTGTGGGCTACGTCAGCGGCATCCTCGTCTACTGGCTCGAGAAGCAGCTGCTGTTCTGACGCCATCCAGATTGTCATCGTTGCCCGTGGGCAACTGCCATCGACAAGTGCTAAAGCCAAAATCACTGAACAGCAACTGACAGCCCTTCCCCTCCCTCCCAAGAGAGGTTGGGGGTGAGGGCTTGTATCTCTTTTCGATGGCATTACATTCAGCCCCCACCCCCGACCCCTCCCCATGGGAGGGAGGGGAGTGGCTGCGCATGGGACAACATCCATGAAAAGAAGAAGTTCCGGCCCACCCTTTCGGCAGACCGGAACTTTTTGTAAGCATCAATTCCGTTTTTGTTTCTTGTCTATTGACGAGCCACGTCTTTACTGGTTCAGACCGCGGTTGCTCAAAGTGGTGTTCAGCAGCAGCATATACTTCTTGAACTGCTTGTCACTCAGCACGTAGTGCATGTAACGGATGTCCTTGTTCACGGCGTCGGCCACCAGTGTGCGACGCTCGTCGCCATTAGCCTGCGATGCCAGCAACATCTCGTTGCAGAACTCGCGGTGAATGTCCTCTACCACCTCCATCTGGTCGCGGTTCAGACCCAGCACGGTACCCAGTTTGCGGATGTTCACCGACATGTCGTAGGCGTTGGTGCTCGTCACCATGTTCGTGTTCTCGTTCTCAGCGTTTGCCACCGTCAGGGTGAGCACTGCCATCAAAGTCAAAACAATCTTTTTCATTTTCTTTTTCCTTTCTTTTCTTTACTCGGGGCCATCGGATATCTGTGTTTTTAATGTGTTATCCTTTTTCTTTTTGTTATCCTGTAGTGTCTATCCTCAGGTCCCTACCTTAATAATTAATATATGTGTTGTTATCCTTTGTCGTCGGGTGTCTTTTTCCCTTTCGACGGTGCAAAGTTACGGCGATTTTCTCATCCCGCAATGTTTTTTGGGGTATTGTGTGCGAAAACAGTCCTATTTGTTGACCAACGTCAAAAAAGCGGGACGAATTGTAAAATCATCCCATTTAGCTGTTATGAAGGGGTGTAGATACGCCGCTTTGTGACGTCTGAAATGTGTCAAATCACATGGCCAAGTACAAAAAAGTGAAAAAAGTTTTGTAATTCGTAAAAAAGCGCTAACTTTGTAGCCAAATTGCATTCTAACCAAAAGAAAACGGCATTTATCACTTTACCTAATCATCAATTTCTACAGTGACTGAATTCTTAGGACTTAAGGTTTTAAGAGAATTCCTATACCAGAAAGTCAAGCGCCCCCTTAACCCTATTAAATCTTGCTATAGTATATTCCCAAAAACAATTAAGCAACCGTTAAAAAACAAGTACAATGTTAAGGTACCCCACCACAGAGACACAGAGGCACGAAGCCTTTATCTGGCACAGGGAAAACTCTGTGCCTCTGTACCTCTGTGGTGAATTTATACCAAGTTGTTTTTTAATTATCACTTATAATCAGCTGAAGCTGATACTCGATGCACGGGGAATGGACGTCACCTTCACGACAGGACTGCCCAACATCACCGCACCCTACACACGCCAGCTCAGCTTGGAGATGGAACGCAATGACCGCACCTATACCTACGACACAACGGGAATTGATGAGACAGCAAACACGGCAAATGGCGAATCTATCTGGTACAACCTGCAAGGCATTTCCATGGGCACCAAGAAGCCTCAGACTCCAGGAGTCTACCTGCACAACGGAAAGAAAATCATTGTAGGCGGAGGTGCCAAAAGGAATGGCAGAAGCGAATAATGACTAAACAATATAAATGTAACAATGAAGAAGAAAGAAAAAACAACCATCTTATCACGCATGTCCGCAGGACTCGGCTTACAAGCCACATCACGAAGAATCGTTATCGTAGCAGCAATGGCTATCATAGCGATAACGAGTGCCAAGGCACAGAGAATAGAAGTGGTGGACACCGAGGGCCATGCCATACCGTTGGTCAGTGTTCTGACCAACGATGGCACCCTCCTCGGCACTACCGACATGAACGGCATTCTGGCCGACGTTAAGGGAGCAAAGGAAGTGGCCGTCACGCACGTGGCCTACAAGCCACAGCAGGTCAACGTGGCATCGCTACCTGGCGGACGCATCACGATGGAAAGCCTCGACTACTCCATTGCTGAAATCGTGGTCAAGCCCAAGCCCTACATCTACGTACAGACCTACTACCGCTTCTATGCGTTCATCAACGACTCGCTACGTTTCTATCAGGCAGGCATCATGCCCAATGCCTACAACGTACAGAAGAAGAAGGTGGAGATGGGTAGCCACAACAACAGCTATGGCGACTTTTACCCCAGTATGGGTGTCGGCATCACATGGGGAGCCCGTGTGATGGAGTTCCATGCGGGCAGGATTCATAAAAGCTCTGCCAAGTTTTTGAATGATAGCGTGCAATACTACTTCACCACCCTGACAGACGAAGGCAACGGACGCCGCCGAGTCGACAACCCCGAGGGCACCATGGGATATATCGTCAACGAAGGCGGAATGATAAGCACCACCGTCGATGCAGGCAAACTACAGATGTACCGCAACAAAGCGCTGGGACAGGACAAAAAGCTGAAGAAGCGCGAAGAAATGGAGTATGCTTACCAGTACACCGACGTCTTCATGGTCGACGAGAACGGAAACTGCGGTATTGAAGACATGGTGATGGACACCAACCACTGGGAATGGACGAAAAGCAAAGGCCGCTACAAGATGATTATCGAGGCCTACACCGTAGACCGAGGATACATGGACAAAGCTGAGTGGAAGGCAAAGAAGAAGGAACTGAAGCAGGAGTATAAAAGCGTGCTGAGCCTCAACCAGCTCGAGACCTACGCCACCAAGCACAACATCCCCGCCCTCGCCCCTTCCATTCGTCAGGCCATAGAAAGACTGGGCAAGAAATAGCGCTCATGCATCCTTGCCGGATAGCACCCATTGAATTAGCGTCCATTGAATTAGCGTCCATTGAATTAACGTCCATTGAATTAACGTCCATTGAATTAGCGTCCATTGAATTAGCGTCCATTGAACTGACAGCAGCTGCATCCCGCCCGAGGATGCAGCTGCTGTTGTTTGCATCCATTCGGCAAAGGATGATGCACAAAAAAATCCCAGCCGCCCGTTGAGTGGGCGACTGGAATCGCGTAATAATATAAATTGATGCTTTACGTGATCATTACTCGGCGGCAGGAGCTTCAACCTCCTCGGCAGCAGCAGGAGCCTCTTCAGCGGGAGCCTCTTCAGCAGCGGGAGCTTCCTCCTCGGCCTTTGCAGTGGGGGCAGCCAGACGAGCCTCTTCGGCAGCGACAGCAGCCAGTTCCTCTGCATTCTCAGCAACCACGATGACAGGAATCTCAACCGTCACTTCCTTGTGGAAATGAACCAGAGCCACATACTCGCCCACCTTCTTGATGTCCTTCATCGTTATGATCTTGCGGTCCACATCGTGGCCCAGCTTCTTCAGCTCCTCAGCCACGGCAGCAGTATTCACCGAACCGTAGAGCTGACCGGTAGCGCTCACCTTGGCGGCAATGGTCAGAGCCACACCGGCCAGAGCGTTGCCACGCTCCTCGGCAGCAGCCTTCTGGGCAGCCAGCTTGTGAGCCTGCTGCTTCAGGTTCTCGGCGAGCACCTTCTTAGCGCTCTCAGAAGCAATAACGCCCTTTCCCTGAGGGATGAGGTAGTTGCGGCCATAACCCGACTTCACGTTTACGATATCGTTCTTATATCCCAGACCGATAATATCTTCTTTCAGTATAATTTCCATTCTTGCGTCCTCCTTTAAGATTACTTCATCAAATCGGTTACGTAAGGCAGCAGTGCAATCTGGCGGGCACGCTTCACGGCCTGAGCCACACGGCGCTGAAACTTCAGCGAGGTACCGGTGATGCGTCGGGGCAGAATCTTGCCCTGCTCGTTCAAGAACTTCTTCAGGAACTCGGGATCCTTGTAGTCAATGTACTTGATACCGCTCTTCTTGAAACGGCAATACTTCTTCTTCTTCGTGTCGATGGAAGGAGCGGTGAGGTAACGGATTTCTGATTGTTCTGCCATGATTTAAGCCTCCTCTACTTTAGTTGCATACTTCTTGCGACGCTTCTCGGCATACTCGGCAGCATACTTGTCGAGTTTCACAGTCTGGAAGCGAATCACCTTCTCGTCACGGCGGAAGGCGGTCTCCAGCGTCTTAATCACTTCTGGCTCAGCCTTGAATTCCAACAGGAAATAGAACCCGCTAATCTTCTTCTCAATCTGGTAAGCCAGTTTCTTCAGTCCCCAGGCCTCTTCGTTCACGATTTCAGCACCGTTGTCGGTGATCACTTTCTTGAACTTTTCGACCGTTTCCTTTGTCTGATCGTCAGACAAAACGGGAGTCAAAATGAAAACGGTTTCGTACTGATTCATACGTTCTGTAATTGTTTATAAATGTTATTTTTGCAAAATGCGGCTGCAAAGGTACTAAAAAAATCCTAATTCCTCATTTATAATTCATAATAATTTGTATCTTTGCCGCAAATTTAACATGTTTTTATGAAAATCCGCTGGCGTCTCATCGTTTTAGCCCTCATTCTGCTGATTGCGGCAGCACTTTTTGCGCTCAGCAAGACAGCGCCCGAGGCATGGTCTGGGGTGCTTGTCTTTGCGATGGAGAACGTGGTGCTGACCATCCTGGCGTTTATCGCCGTGGTCATTGCACTGATGTGGAGCATCCGGCTGGAGAGCTACACAGGCGTGGCATTCCTGGTGTTGGGCACAGGCGGACTGCTGACCATGCACATCCTTGGCATAACGTTCATCACCCGCCTGTTGCTCATTCCCTTTGTCTTCATCCTCCTGGGAGCCGTGCTCCACGTGTGGGCAATGAAACGCGAGAGCCTTTACTGATTTAGAACCAGCAGGCCACTGATTTAGAGCTAGCAGGCCACTGATTAGAACCAGCAGGCTACTGATTAGAACCCGTAGATTTCCTTAAGCTTGGTTCCTAGCTGTTCGCCTCGCAGGTCGTGGGCCACGACGCGCCCCTTCTTGTCGAAGAGGATGTTGCTGGGGATGGAGTAGACTCCATACACCTCAACGGCAGCCGATCCCCATCCGCCTAAGTCGGAGAGCTGCGGCCACTTCATGCCCATCTGCTTCACGGCGTCCTTCCAGGCGGCAGCCTTCTGGTCGAAGGAGATGCCAATAATCTCAAATCCCTTTTTGTGGTATTTGCTGTAGTTTGTCACCACGTTGGGCATCTCGCGGCGGCAGGGTCCGCACCACGATGCCCAGAAGTCAATCAGCACGTAGTTTCCCTTGCCCACCCATTCGCTCAGCTTGTGGGTGCGTCCGTTCATGTCCTTGATGCTCATGTCGGTGAATTTCAGTTTAAGGCCGCCTTGAGCCGAAGCTGCTACGGCCATCATGGCCACGAAGGCCAAAAGAAAAAGTCGTTTCATTGTTGTTGCAGTTTTTGGGGTTATTATTATGAAGGGTGTCAGCGGGCAAACCGCTGACCACGAACTCGAGCGGAAAAGCAGCGGGCCGGGAGCGGAAAAGCAGCGGGGTGCAGACTGAGAAGCCAGAAGCCACTAAAGGGCAAGCTACTTCGTGATGCGAATCCAGTCCGCCTCCACCCATCCGCGGTCGGCCTTGGGGTCAGTCTCGGCACTGACGAAACCGAACTTGGCACCTATCCACTTACCTTGGCGCATGGCGAAGGCTTCGCCACAGGAGGTGAACTTCTTGCCATCGCTGCTCCATGCGAACTGTACCAGAGGCTTGCCGCCGTGTGGCACTCCTGCCTCCTCATTGCTGACGGTGAGTCGCAAATAGATGTCCTCGTGTATGCCGGGCTTATAGTCGGTCTTGTCCTTTGCGGTGGGTTTCAGGGTGGCGATGATGTTCTCCGTCTGCTGCTTGCCTTTGTCTGCGGCCTTGCATGTCATCTGCACCAACTGGAACTCCTGCCCCACCCTACGCACCACAAGTGCCGAGTAGTCGAGTCCCATCATCACGAGTCCGCCAAACTGTCCGTCGGCCTTCGACGTGAAGCGCAGCTTTGCGGTAGCTGTGAACTCGTCGGCCGGTGTCTTCTGCAGCATCATGTTCGGCACGAGCCACAGGTTCTTCCATCCCTCGTCGAGCTTATGGGTGTAGATGCGGAAGGTGCCGAATGCCGTTGGCACTCCGAACTTCTCGTCGTAGTTAGCCTGCCACTGCCACTGTTTGCCAAGGACAGGCGCATTGAACTCATCGCTCTCAACGGGGTTGACGACCAGCGTGCCCGATGCTTTCGGCTTTGCGTACGTCGTCACTGGCTGTCCCTTCTTGCCCATGACGGGCCATCCGGTGCTCCAGTCCACAGGATTCAGATGCACCACGCGGCCGTAGGCCTCCTTGTCTTGAAAGTGAAGGAACCAGTCCTCTCCATATTTTGTATGCACCCATCCGCCTTGGTGCGGGCCGTTGATGTTGGTTTTGCCCTGTTCCAGCACAATCTTGTGCTCGTAGGGGCCATAGGGCGACTTCGAGCGCATGGCCAGCTGGAATCCCTCCGGCACTCCTCCTGCAGGACACATGATCCAGTACCATCCGTCGCGCTTGTAGAACTTTGGCCCTTCGCAGGTGCGGTTCTCTGTGCCGTTGCCGTCGAAGACGATGACTGGCTGTCCTATGGGCTTTGTGCCGTCGGCGCTCATCTCTCTCACTGTGAGCACGCTGGCGAACTTCGAGCGCGAGTTGGCCCATCCGTTCACCAGATAGCAGCGTCCGTCGTCGTCCCAGAGCGGCGTGGTGTCGATGTAGCCCTGCCCACGGATGACGCAAAGCGGTTTCTCCCACTCTCCTGCGGGGTCTTGTGTCTTCACCATATACACGCCGTAATCAGGGTCTCCCCAGTAGATGTAGTACCAGCCCTGGTGATACCGTATGCTTGGTGCCCATACACCGTTGCCGTGCTGCGGTATGTTGAAGTGTTCTATCAGTTTGCAGTCTCCCTCATAGAGTCTGTCCTTGATGGCATAGTTGATGATTTCCCAGTTCACCAAGTCCTTCGAGTGCAGTATGGGCAGTCCTGGTGTGCACTGGAACGAGGATGCCGTCATGTAGTAGTCGTCGCCGTCGGGTCCGCCCACGCAGACGTCAGGGTCGCTGTAGTCGGCATTGATGACGGGATTGGTGTAGGTGCCGTTGCCATTGTCAGGGCTCCACACCTCCGATTTGTACTGAGCACTAGCCATGACGGGCAGCGCCATTGCCACGAGAATGAGTTTCTTCATAATTGTTGTACAGTTAGTTTATAGTAGTTGTTGAATTCTATACGCATCACACGCACGATGTCGTCATCGGCCGATGGGTTCACCAGTCTGGCCAGCGTCAGTGCCACATGCCCCATCGTCCTGCGCAGGTTGATTTCCACGCAGGGATGCAGCAGACAGGAGGAATCCTTCGTTGCCGTCACCATCATGTCGACTCCAAAGGGCCCCACGTACTTGCCCTCGAATATGCCAGGCAGCTGTTGGCAGATGCCATTCCTCACCTCGTCGAGCAGCGGCAACGGCAGATAGCGGCTCAGCATCTGGCGTTTGGTGTTCTCTGTAGCCAGTATGTTGCCTGTGTAGGCTCCGTTCTTTGTATGGAAGAGCGACAGTCCTTCGTAGCTTACGGTGCCGTCGGTCTGTGCCGTAAACTCCATGCCGAAGTCCTTTACCTTATTATAATAGGGCTCCACCATCACCGTCCCTTGTCTTTCAAGCAGATGTCGCAGCCAGGCGTCGGTCTGTTCCGTTATGCTGCCGTTCACGAATCTCAGTCCGCGGCCACTGCTGCTCCACGGAGCTTTCATGACGGCCATCTCCTGGCTCTGTACCAATTGGCGTGCCGCCTCGACCGTATCACATTCAAAAGCCTCGCCCACTGTGCCATCCATGCGCAGCAGTGGCAGCAGCTGTGCTGCCGTATGCCGGTGGGAAAGACGCCTTATGCCGTTCAGGTGTTCACTGTCGGGCAGCAGGCGTTCACCCAGCCCGTTGCGGTGCAGTCGGCGGCGCAGTGCAGCATCCCACCCCCAGGGGTCCACGCCATCGACCTTCCCCCCATACTGGTGTATGCTCTCTGCAAAGACGGGCGTCTTTGCTCCATGCAGATGATGCCTGCACTTCTGCCATGCCCGTTCGGCCACGTTCACATCGTCCACGAGCACCACGTCGCCGTCCTCTGCCCACAGTGCAGGCAGGAATCCCAGGTCGTGGCGCAGCTGCCTTCCCGCGTGGGGCGCAGTGAAGTTGGCCAGCCCGGAGGCCAGCGCAATGTCGTGCTCGGGATTGAATATGTGCAGGGTCATTCCGTAAAGTATTCTATATAACTAGAGTTACAGACCCCACCTTCTGCATTGTTATTATTCATGTCTGCTTTCGTTGTATCGAAAAGTCAGCTGCAAAGTTAGGCATTATTTTGCTAACGGCCAAGTTTTTTGCCAACATTTCGCTTAGTGGCAGGCTGCGCGAACATGCCGACGACCAGATGACGGCGTAGTTGCAACAAAAACCGGGGGCTGGCATGAATATGTGCCATTATACGTGAAAAAGATGCGGAAAAGTTTGTGGGTATGGGAATTTATACGTACTTTTGCAGTACCAAACATTAAAACATTTTTACCCCATTAACCTATGACAATACCTTTTGCTTTCTGGCTGGTGCCCATCGCCTCGGTGGTGGCGCTGACTATGGCATGGTGTTTCTTCCGGCAGATGATGTCTACCGACGAGGGAACGCCGCGTATGAGAGAGATTGCAGGCCACGTGCGTCGCGGTGCCATGGCCTATCTGAAGCAGCAGTACCGCGTGGTGGGCATCGTCTTTGGCGTGCTGGCGGTGCTCTTTGCCTTCATGGCCTACGTGCTGCAGGTTCAGAACCCGTGGGTGCCCTTTGCTTTCCTCACGGGCGGTTTCTTCAGTGGCCTGGCTGGTTTCTTCGGCATGAAGACCGCTACCTTCGCCTCGGCCCGCACGGCCAATGCCGCCCGCAAGAGTCTTGACGGCGGACTGCGCATAGCCTTCCGTTCAGGCGCCGTGATGGGCCTCACGGTGGTTGGTCTGGGGCTACTCGACATTGCCATCTGGTTCCTCATTCTGAACGCCTTCACCGAGCCAGGCGACAAGATGGCTCTCATCACCATCACCACCACGATGCTCACCTTCGGCATGGGTGCCTCCACGCAGGCCCTCTTTGCCCGTGTGGGCGGCGGCATCTATACGAAGGCAGCCGACGTGGGAGCCGACATCGTGGGCAAGGTGGAGGCCGACATTCCCGAGGACGACCCCCGCAATCCTGCCACCATTGCCGACAACGTGGGTGACAATGTGGGTGACGTGGCCGGCATGGGTGCCGACCTCTACGAGAGCTACTGCGGCAGCATACTCTCCACCGCAGCCCTCGGTGCCACGGCCTTCGCCATGAGCAGCGAGATGCAGCTGAAGGCGGTCATCGCCCCCATGCTCATTGCTGCCGTGGGCGTGTTCCTCAGCATCCTGGGCATCTATCTCGTCAGGACGAAAGAGGGCGCCACCATGAAGGATCTGCTCCACTCGCTCTCCCTCGGCACTAATGTCAGCGCCGTGCTCATAGCCATCGCCACCTTCGGCATTCTCCACCTACTGGCCATCGACAACGCCCTGGGCCTCTCGTTCTCGGTCATCACTGGTCTGGCCGCCGGCGTCATCATCGGACAGGCAACGGAATACTACACCTCGCACTCCTACAAGCCCACACAGAAAATCTCGGAGGCAGGCCTCACGGGCTCGGCCACCGTCATCATCAAGGGCATCGGCACGGGCATGATGTCGACCTGCATACCCGTGGTCACCATTGGCGTGGCCATCATGCTGAGCTACCTCTGTGCCAACGGCTTCAACATGGAGATGAGCGCCGAAGCACTCTCGCACGGTCTCTACGGCATCGGTATCGCCGCCGTGGGAATGCTGTCCACGCTGGGCATCACCCTGGCCACCGACGCCTACGGCCCCATCGCCGACAACGCCGGCGGCAACGCCGAGATGAGCGAGCTGGGCGAGGAAGTGCGCCACCGCACCGACGCCCTCGACGCCCTGGGCAACACCACCGCCGCCACAGGCAAGGGCTTTGCCATCGGCTCGGCTGCCCTCACGGCACTGGCCCTGCTGGCCTCTTATATTGAAGAGGTGAAGATAGCCATGGAACGCGCCAACACCACACTGGTGAACCTGAAGGGCGAGGTCATAGCCGCGGCCGATGCCACCATCCCCGACTTCATGAACTACTTCCAGGTGAACCTGATGAACCCCCGCGTCCTCGTAGGCGCCTTCATCGGTGCCATGGCCGCCTTCCTGTTCTGCGGTCTCACGATGGAGGCCGTGGGCCGCGCCGCCCAGAAGATGGTAGAGGAGGTGCGCCGGCAGTTCCGCGAGATCAAAGGCATCCTCGAGGGAAAGGCCACGCCCGACTACGACTCGTGCGTGCAGATATCCACCCGGGCAGCCCAGCGCGAGATGATAGTGCCGGCCATGCTGGCCATCGCCATCCCCATCATCGTGGGCTGCGTCCTCGGCGTAGCAGGCGTGCTGGGACTCCTCGTGGGCGGACTGGCTGCCGGCTTCACCCTGGCCGTCTTCATGGCCAATGCCGGCGGTGCATGGGACAACGCCAAGAAGATGGTGGAAGAGGGCCACTTCGGCGGCAAGGGCTCGTTTGCACACAAGGCCACCATCGTGGGTGACACCGTGGGCGACCCCTTCAAGGACACCAGCGGCCCCTCGCTCAACATCCTCATCAAGCTCATGTCGATGGTATCAATCGTCATGGCGGGGCTCACCGTAGCCTTTGCCTAAGGGCAGCAAAGCCGGAAGGCAACGACCGCCTTACGTTCTCCGAAAAGAAAAAAAAATTATAGACAACGCGTTATCCGCAAAGAACCGCAAAGCGGCCCGTTACGATGTGTAATGGGCCGCTTTGCGGTTCTTTGCGGATAATGCCGGCGCTATGGGAAGAATGTTGTGGCTTTCATTTCGTACATGGCTTATGTACAAACCGTACAGGGCCGTTGTACGAACCGTACATGGCCGATGTACGAACCGTACATGGCCGCTGTACTTTTTTCAAGCAACCGTTAAAATGAAGTTTATCTGGCACAGGGAAGACTCTGTGCCTCTGTACCTCTGTGGTGAATATATACCAAGTTGTTTTATTATCACTAACTAAAGTAATGATTTCAATTAATTATTTAAGTTTCTAAAGCTGCTACTATTATGATTGTGAATAAGTTACCGACCCCACCCCTGCCCCATTCCCGAGCATAGCTCGCCTACCCGTAGCCTTTCCCCTACGATGGGAGGGAAGCGGCTACCGCCCTGTTCGCTTGATAGCAAGCCGCATGGCGTTCCCCCCGCATGGCACTCCCCTCCCATCGTAGGGGAGGGGCCGGGGTGGGGTGAGTATTTTCTTCGCTAACGGAATATTACAGACCCCACCCCTAACC
>JAILPA010000067.1 GCA_024690505.1 Prevotella sp. | reverse complement strand
GACAGACCGTCACCATCCATATCAATGACCTGACAGTTCATTTTTCCATTATCCTTAGTTGTCCCAGACTGCTCATGTATTAAAGTGGATGCCGCCAGTTTTTTCTCCATCGTTCCGTTTCCGTTTCCTAACTCGAAGTACAGGTCGCCAGAGCTATAGATACCTATGAGAAAATCTGCAATCCCATCTCCATTGAAATCTCCCTGCCACACGTGAGCGGGGTCAAGAGCATTGGAATATGTTGAAGGTGAAGGCTGGATGGGGTTCTCTTCCAGAAGATGTTCAGGGGTAATATTGTCTAACCATGTGCCATCGTTGAAGAATACAGAATAGCCATTATGATAGAACACAACAATATCCGATAGCCCATCGCAGTCCATGTCTGCAGTCAGAACATGTCTAGGCTCCTTGGGAAGTGACAAACGGAAATCCTGACGGAATGCTGACTGGGCGTATCCTCCCATGATGCAGCCGTAATAATTGGACGAGCTGCCTTCCTTCGCTTTCTCCACTGCAACGAACTCATATGTACCGTCATTATTGAAATCAGCGGCAGACCACAGTATGTTTTCCATATCTGAAACATGTGCTCCTACGTATTGGACACCACCAATATACTGTCCATTCTTGTAACCCATCAGCATGAAGGTATTGTACTCGTAGAGTACTATGATTCTAGGAACAAAAAGTTCGTTGGTGCCGTCACCATCCACGTCTGCAGCCACAGGGCTCAAACATCTGTCAGACCACCCAGATTCACTTACATCTACACCAAGGTCTACCTCTCCCCCTGGCGAGAAGTATACATTACCGTTGGAATTGATACGCGACTCATAGAAACGAATGAAATTATTTGTATTCAGGTTATGCTTCTTCGCCTTCTCCACAAGGTCTGTCTTTCCGTCACCGTTGAGGTCAGCCGCGAAAAAGGACATTTCTTCTTCAACAGCTCCATCGGTATAAATACTATAATTAAATGCTGGGGTTTTCTTTGTGCAGTAGAAGGATTGGAGGGCGTCCCAGCTAAAGGAGATGGGATTCATGGACTGACCGCTACCGTTGGACAGGGAAACAGATTCGAGCCTCGAATAACCCTTTGTGCTGTTGTCTGGCTGGGTGTAGTTCAGCGTATAGTTCCTGTAGATGGCCTCATTACCATTGATAAAGCTTTTCGTCTTGACGGACTTCAGCCTCTTGCCCATACATCCCTTGATACCTTCCAGTGAGAACCTGACAGTGTCAGGGCGTTCCTCATACTCGAATTTGACACTGTTCATGGAATTCGAACCGTATCTTATCTCATCGGGATAGATGTAATAGTTGTCTTGAGTATAGAAATAGGTGACGCTGTTGCCTGCAGGCGATTCCGCACTGTAGACATACCAGGCATTTACCTTGAAAGCATTAGTTATGTAAAATTGGTTTGAAGAGCCGTTCCCGTATTCATACCTCATGCCGTCTGGTAACTCCACGGTAAAATGAATTTCGAGTTGGGAATTTCCATTCAGTCCGTGCATCACGATGCGGGTATAGGGATCCGTTTCCAAGCAGTAGACGGCTGAGTCGCTGCCATTTGGCTCCTGGGTCATGATAAGGCGTTGCCCGTCAAGATAGAAAGCATCGTCCAGACCGTGGCTGATGCCCGAGGCTGAATTGTCATGGTAGATGTCCTTTACACCACGGGTGATAACCGAGATCCCACCGATTTTGCAGCCCCAGCCACAAAGGCCGTTGCCGGAATGACTATCATATGTGATGGATATTTCCGGTTCCATCCCGCAGATACCTGCGGGTACCTCAATAGGAATGGTATATGAGGCACCACCAAGGGGCGTGACGGCAAAACTACCGTCAGGCGACCCCACAGCCAGCCCTGTATTCTGTGCACAAAGAATGTGGCAAATACCAAGAAGGCTAAACAGTAAGAAAGAATGTAACCATTTCATACTACACAGTGCAAAAATACGAATTTAATAAAATATAAACAAATTATTTTGATAAAAACATCCGCTTAATTCCTATTCTCTTATGAATAATTTGTATTGGTTATGTAACTACAACGTAATATCTCCATAGAAAATATAGCTGCCGCTGATGATTTGCAACTCGTAGTCGCCACTGAGGTAGGAGGGAAGAACCAAAGTGGTTGCACCAGTAGGGATGATAGTGGAATACTCTACGCCTCCATCTTCATTGACGATGCGAAGCAGGCAACCGTCACAAGGAGTGCTAAATATTAATGTATAACCATCGATACTCACTTCAGGGACGGGGTTACGATGTGGTACTTCTTGATCATAAGTAGGGTCAATATAGCCCACCTCAAGCTGTACCTCTACAGGATCAGCATTCACACGAGCATTAAAAAACGATAACATGGCCACTACTGCCAACAGGATAAAAGAATTTCTTTTCATAGCAATTATTGTTTAGAAAGTTAATGCTGCAAAGATAGATTATATAAGATGATTCAGATGCGACAAAAATGGAAATAAAAGCAGAACTTCCTAAGAAAAGAGCATAAGAAAAACGCCGGATTCCCATTGTTTAATGGCAATCTGGCGAATCGGAATAATTTTACACTGCTTTTTCACTTTTAGGGCACAGATGCCCAAAAACAGATTTTAGGAAGAAAGAATCTTGTAACGCTGGGAAAGATTCTGATATAATGTACGTGTCGTGTTTTCATGGAACAATGTTGCATTGATATCCTTGCGCAGGTTACTTACCTGTGAGGAGGAAATTCCAAGCAAATTGACGATCTCTCCCGGCTTCAGGTTGAGCATTGCCAGCAAGCACACGTTTTTTGCAAGGGGCGTGATGGCTGGTGCGCCCTCCAAGTCGGTCGTGAGGTCAGGAAAATGTTCCTTGACGGCATCGGCAAGGGTGTTCAAGTCATTTTCACTTAATTGTCGTCTACCGTCTTCAGCATAGAGCTTGATGCGCCTGACGATGCCAAGGTTGAGGAAAGGCAGGGAGGCTCTTGCATATTGAGAGATTTTGAGCTGACGTTCCAGAAGTTCAACCCTTTCCGTATATGAATGAAGCTCCTGGGTCAGTTGTTCCTTTTCCGCCTCATGCTGGTCATTGAGCTTAGTAATGATGGCTTGTGACTCTGTATCCTCTTTTTGGAGAGAATTTAACACGTCCTTGTACTTCTCATCCAATTGTTGCAATTGTCTCTTTATTCTAACGAAGTTGTTTTGTGCTTCCTCATATTCTCTTTCCAGCTCCTCCAATACCTTTTTCTTCCTCTTGTATTGTTGATAAAAGAAGAAAGCAGTGATGATGCCAAGAATAACAACGGACAACAGCGCAACAACAATATATAGGCGCTGATTGGCAGTTCTGGCATTGTCAAGTGCTTGTTTCTGGTATCGGTTATAGTTATAGCTGGTGGCCATCTGGGCAGTCCGTTCCTGATCCTTTATAGCGATAGATGAGTCGTTGGTTGTACAGTACAGTTGTGCATACTTAGCAATGGAGTCAGCCTGATGAAGTTTTGTGAATACGCTGAGAAGGCCTTTGTACATGGAACTTTCTGAGGTAATGCCCATTTCAGGATGACAGATCTTTCTATAATATAACTCTGCCGAATCCAACTGATGGACTCTTTCGTAGTACATTCCTTTATAATAGTAAAATTGTTTGAAAGTACCATGTAGTTCGTGAAACTCATCGAAGTGATTAGACTTTTCTTCATACTGATTTATCAAGTTCCTAACTTCAGGAAGGTGATTTGAATGATTGATATAGATATATAGTAGCATGTTGGAAGCTTGTATTGCATCCTGTTCATATCCATTTTCTCTGTAAAGGCGTATCACATTCTGAAGGAGTATTTCTGCACTATCTTCCTTGTTTAGGAGTATATAGGCTCCTGCGCTCATCTTATTCTCATAGAGAGCAAAGTAAATATTACCAGAAAGCTTTTCATAATATGCAGACAGTCTGCGTGCTTCTATTTCTTGGCTGAAAAGTAACAGCTGATGATAGATATTCGCTAACTGGGCATAGACACATGCCAATACATGGTAGTTACAGTCATTACCTACAGTATCAGCCTTGGCAATAGCATCGAGGAAACATTCGATGGCACGTGGCGCCTCTTCCATATCGCGATAGGCACAGCCAAGGAGGTAATGGGCACGGAGACGCTCGTTGGGTGTGCCGTGGCTGTCGAAATAGCCAGTGGCTTCCAGAAGGAGGCTGTCGGAGGTGATGGGGATGTAGTTGCGGTTCAGACTGTCGGCCTCGTCGAGGACGGCCAGCATGGCAGCCCGCCGGCTGCTGCTGTCGCAGGCAACGACGGACAGCAATCCCCCAAGGATGATTGCTACGACGTAGAGAGTGTAGTGGCGTAAATGGCAGTGCATTCTGCTTTTCTCATGGTTAACAGCTACAAAAGTACAAACAATTATCAAAACGACCAAAGGAATGAGGAAATAATCACTCAAGGTATAACAAAAAGACACCCTCCCAAAATGGGAAGGTGCCCTTTACTGTTATGTGTTGGATGTGTATTAACGAGATTACTCGTCGAGCACATTCTCTTCTACGAAGTCGAGCACGTTCTTGCGGTTGGCCTGCATACGCTCGTACTCTTCCTTCGAGCCGACGATGATCTTCTCCCAGTCGCGCAGACCCGTGCCAGCGGGAATGAGGTGACCGCAGATGACGTTCTCCTTCATACCCTCCAGGTAGTCCACCTTGCCGCGGATGGCAGCTTCGTTCAGTACCTTTGTGGTCTCCTGGAAGGAGGCGGCGCTCATAAACGACTTCGTCTGCAGTGCTGCGCGGGTGATGCCCTGCAGTATCTGCGTTGACGTGGCGGGCACGGCATCGCGCACCTGAACCACGCGGAGGTCGCGGCGCTTCAGACTGGTGTTCTCGTCGCGCAGGCGGCGGGCGGTGACTATCTGTCCGGCCTTCAGGTTCTCTGAGTCGCCGGCGTCGGTCACAACCTTCTTGCCCCAGATGCGGTCGTTCTCTTCAGCGAAGTCGAGTTTGTCGACCACCTGCTGCTCGAGGAACGTGGTGTCGCCAGGATCGTTGATTTCCACCTTGCGCATCATCTGGCGCACGATAATCTCGAAGTGCTTGTCGTTGATTTTGATACCTTGCAGACGGTATACGTCCTGCACTTCGTTGACGATGTACTCCTGAACGGCAGTGGGGCCCTTGATGGCGAGGATGTCGCTGGGGGTGATGGCACCGTCGCTGAGCGGCGTACCGGCACGTACGGCATCGTGCTCCTGCACCAGGATCTGCTTGGAGAGGCTGACGAGGTACTTGCGCTGGTCGCCCGACTTCGAGGTGACGATGATTTCGCGGTTGCCGCGCTTCACCTTGCCCATGGTCACCTCGCCGTCAATCTCGGAGACGACAGCGGGGTTCGACGGGTTGCGGGCCTCGAACAGCTCGGTGACACGGGGCAGACCAGCGGTGATGTCACCACCCTTGGCGGCGGCACGCGGAATCTTCACCAGCGTCTCACCTGTCTTCACGGTCTGGCCGTCTTCCACTACAACGTGGCCACCCACGGGGAAGTTGTAGGTGCCAATCTTCTCGCCGTTGGCGTTGAGCACGTCGCAAGTGGGCACCTTCGTCTTGTCTTTCGACTCGGTGACAATCTTTTCGGTCAAGCCGGTCGTCTCGTCGGTCTCGGCACGGAAGGTGACGCTCTCAATGACGTCGTTGAACTTCAGCACACCGGCGTATTCGGTCACGATGACGGCGTTGAACGGATCCCACTGGGCTATCTTGTCGCCCTTCTGCACCACGTCGCCCGTCTTGTAGTAGAGCGATGCGCCGTAGGGGACGTTCACCGTGGAGAGGACAATCTTCGTGTTTGGATCGACAAAGCGGAGCTCGCCCAAGCGGCTCACCACCATCTCGCACTCGCGGCCGTCTTCATCGAAGGGTACGGTACGCACCTCCTCGAACTCCAGACGGGCATTCTCGTACTTCGACACGATGGTGGCATTGGCGGCAGCGTTGGCTGCCACACCACCGGCGTGGAACGTACGCAGCGTGAGCTGTGTACCAGGCTCACCAATGGCCTGTGCGGCGATGACACCCACGGCCTCGCCCTTCTGCACCATGCGGCGCGTGGCCAGGTTGCGGCCGTAGCACTTGCGGCAGACGCCTTTCTTCGACTCGCAGGTGAGCACCGAGCGAATCTCAACACTCTCGATCTCGGCTGCCTCGATGGCTTCGGCAATGGGCTCGGTAATCTCTTCACCGGCAGCCACAATGACGTTGCCCGTCTTGGGATTGATGACGTCGTGGACGCTGACGCGGCCCAGGATGCGCTCGGCAAGCGAAGAAATAATCTCGTCGCCGCTCTTCAGGGCTGTGCATACGAGTCCGCGCAGGGTGCCGCAGTCCTCCTCGGTGATGATGACGTCATGGCTGACGTCAACCAGACGGCGCGTCAGGTAACCGGCGTCGGCCGTCTTCATGGCGGTGTCGGCCAGACCCTTACGGGCACCGTGGGTGGAGATGAAGTACTCGAGCACCGACATGCCTTCCTTGAAGTTCGACAGGATGGGGTTCTCAATAATCTGATGTCCCTCGGCACCTGCCTTCTGGGGCTTGGCCATCAGGCCGCGGATGCCCGAGAGCTGCTTAATCTGATCCTTAGAACCACGGGCGCCGGAGTCGAGCATCATAAACACGGCGTTGAAGCCTTGGTCGGCCTCGGTCATCTCCTTCATCAGGATGTTGCCGATGTCGTTGTTCACGTGTGTCCACGTGTCGATGACCTGGTTGTAGCGCTCGTTGTCAGTGATGAAGCCCATGTTGTAGGTGTCGGTAATTTCGCGCACCTGCTGGTTGCCTTTCTCTATCAGTTCGGCCTTCTCCTTCGGGATAATGATGTCGTCAAGGTTGAACGACAGACCAGCCAGATAGGCCATGCGGTAGCCTAGGTTCTTGATGCCGTCGAGGAACTCGCAAGCCTCGGCAAAGCCCACGTTCTTGATGACGTCGGCGATGATGTCGCGCAGCGATTTCTTCGAGATAATCTTGTTGACGTAGCCCACCTCCTTAGGAATGATGCCGTTGACAATGACACGGCCTACAGAGGTCTCGACCTGGTGGCGTACTTTCTTGCCCTCCACTATGTCGTCGACCACAACCTTCACCTGGGCGTGCAGGTCGCACTTGCCCTCGTTGTGGGCGATGATGGCCTCCTCGGGGCCATAGAACGACAGGCCTTCGCCTTTGGCGCCCGGACGAATCTTGGTGATATAGTAGAGACCGAGCACCATGTCCTGTGAAGGCACGGTGATAGGAGCACCATTGGCGGGGTTCAGAATGTTGTGGCTCTGGAGCATCAGAATCTGAGCCTCGAGGATGGCCTCATTGCTCAGGGGGAGGTGCACAGCCATCTGGTCACCATCGAAGTCGGCGTTGAAGGCCGTACATGCCAGTGGGTGCAGCTGGATGGCCTTACCCTCGATGAGCTTCGGCTGGAAGGCCTGGATGCCCAGACGGTGAAGCGTGGGAGCACGGTTGAGGAGCACGGGGTGGCCCTTCATCACGTTCTCAAGGATGTCCCAGATGACGGGCTCGCGACGATCGACAATCTTCTTGGCGCTCTTCACAGTCTTCACGATGCCGCGCTCAATGAGCTTGCGGATGATGAACGGCTTGTAGAGCTCGGCGGCCATGAGTGTGGGAAGACCACACTCGCCCATCTTCAGCTCAGGGCCAACGACGATGACCGAACGGGCAGAGTAGTCGACACGCTTACCCAGCAGGTTCTGGCGGAAACGGCCTTGCTTGCCCTTCAGCGAATCGCTGAGTGACTTCAGCGGACGGTTAGAGTCGCTCTTCACGGCGCTCGACTTGCGACTGTTGTCAAAGAGGGAGTCGACGGCCTCCTGGAGCATACGCTTCTCGTTGCGCAGAATCACCTCGGGAGCCTTGATCTCCATGAGGCGCTTCAGGCGGTTGTTGCGGATGATGACACGACGATAGAGGTCGTTCAGGTCGCTGGTGGCAAAGCGGCCACCGTCGAGGGGTACGAGCGGGCGCAGTTCGGGAGGCGTCACGGGGATAATCTTCATAATCATCCACTCGGGGCGGTTGATGCCCTTCTCCACACTGCCGCGGAATGCCTCTACGACCTGCAGGCGCTTCAGAGCTTCGTTCTTGCGTTGCTGCGACGAGTCGGTGTTGGCGCGGTCGCGAAGTTCATAGCTCAACGAGGCGAGGTCAAGGCCCTGGAGCAGCTCGTAGATGGCTTCAGCACCCATCTTGGCCACAAACTTGTTGGGGTCGCTGTCTTCCAGATAGTAGTTGTCCTCGGACAGCTGGTTGTCGAGGATGTCGTTGTATTCTTCCTCCGACAGCAGGTCGAACTTCTGGGAGCCAAGAATGGGCTCACCATCAGCGTTCTTGCGGCCCTCCAGAGCACCTGGCTGGATGACGACGTAGCGCTCGTAGTAGATGATGGCATCGAGCTTCTTCGTGGGAAGTCCCAGCAGGTAGCCAATCTTATTGGGCAGCGAACGGAAGTACCAAATGTGAGCCACGGGTACCACCAGCTCGATGTGGCCGCTACGCTCGCGGCGCACCTTCTTCTCGGTCACCTCCACACCGCAACGGTCGCACACTATACCCTTGTAGCGGATGCGCTTGTACTTGCCGCAGGCGCATTCGTAGTCCTTCGTAGGACCGAAGATGCGCTCGCAAAACAGACCGTCGCGCTCGGGCTTGTAGGTACGGTAGTTGATGGTCTCAGGCTTGGTAACCTCGCCATAGGAACTCTCCAGGATCTGCTCGGGTGAAGCAAGTCCGATGGTAATCTTGGTGAAATTACTCTTTGTCTTTGAATCTTTCTTGAAAGCCATATTTCAATTTACGATTTACAAATTTACGATTTACGATTACGCTTAGTCGAGGGTGACACTGAGTCCGAGACCACGCAGCTCGTGGAGCAGCACGTTGAGAGACTCGGGGATGCCAGGTGTGGGCATCGGCTCGCCTTTGACAATGGCCTCGTAGGCCTTCGAGCGTCCCACCGTATCATCAGACTTGATGGTAAGAATCTCCTGCAGCACATGGCTGGCACCAAAGGCCTCCAGTGCCCAGACTTCCATCTCACCGAAGCGCTGGCCACCGAACTGGGCTTTACCGCCAAGGGGCTGCTGGGTGATGAGGCTGTACGGGCCAATGGAGCGGGCGTGCATCTTGTCCTCTACCATGTGGCCGAGCTTGAGGAAGTAGGTGATACCCACAGTGGCAGGCTGGTCGAACTTCTCGCCCGTCTCGCCGTCATACAGGTGGGTGGAGCAGAGGCGGGGCAGGCCGGCCTTGTCGGTCCATGCTGCCAGGTCATCGAGTTTCGCACCGTCGAAGATGGGAGTGGCGAACTTCACACCGAGGCGCTTACCGGCAGCACCGAGGATAGCCTCGAAAATCTGTCCGAGGTTCATACGTGAAGGCACACCCAGCGGGTTCAGCACCAAGTCGACGGGACGACCGTCCTCGAGGAACGGCATGTCTTCCTGACGCACCACCTTCGACACGATGCCCTTGTTGCCGTGACGGCCGGCCAGCTTGTCGCCGACGCCGATCTTACGCTTCTTGGCCACATAGACCTTGGCCATTTGAAGAATGCCAGAGGGCAGCTCGTCGCCAATGGTGATGGCGAACTTCTTGCGCTTCATCTCGGCATCGAGCAGCTTGTACTTCTTCATGTAGTTGATGATGAGCTTCGTGATGAGCTCGTTCTTGTGCTCGTCGTTCGTCCAGCGGTTTGTCTGAATGTCGCCGTATTCCAGATTCTTCAGGGCTGTCATCGTAAACTTAGAGCCCTTTGAGATGACCTCAGCGCCAGTGTAGTCCTTCACACCTTGAGAGGTCTTACCCTTTGTCAGCTCGGCAAGCTTGTCAATCAGGATGTCCTTCAAGTCTTCTACCTTAGCCTCGTATTCCTCGTCAATCTTGGTCAGGATCTGCTTGTCCTGGAGCTTGGTCTGACGGGTCTTGATGGCACGGGCAAAGAGTTTCTTGTCGATAATGACGCCAGTGAGCGATGGGTTGGCCTTCAGCGAAGAGTCTTTCACGTCACCGGCCTTGTCGCCGAAGATGGCGCGGAGCAACTTCTCTTCAGGCGACGGATCGCTTTCGCCCTTAGGTGAAATCTTACCAATCAGGATGTCGCCCGGCTCGACACGGGCTCCTACACGGATGACGCCGTTTTCGTCGAGGTCTTTGGTGGCCTCCTCGCTGACATTGGGAATATCGGAAGTGAACTCCTCAACACCGCGTTTCGTCTCGCGGACGTCGAGGGAATACTCGTCAACGTGAACCGATGTGAGGATGTCCTCGCGGACGATGCGCTCGTTGAGCACAATGGCGTCCTCATAGTTGTAACCCTTCCAAGGCATGTAAGCCACCAGCAGGTTACGGCCCAGGGCCAGCTCACCGTTCTCGGTGGCATAGCCTTCGGTCAGGATGTCGCCTTTCTTCACACGCTGGCCTTTGTCGCAGATAGGACGCAGGTCAATGGTCATGTTCTGGTTGGTGCGGCGGAACTTAGAGATGCGATATTCCTTCAAAGCGGGCTCGAAGCTGACGAACTCCTCGTCCTCGGTGCGGTCGTAGAGGATGCGGATAGTTGTGGCATCGACATATTCCACCACACCGTCGCCTTCAGCGGTTATCATGGTGCGCGAGTCTTCACAGACTTGCTTCTCGATGCCTGTTCCTACAATGGGGGCTTCGTTGTGAAGCAGAGGCACTGCCTGGCGCATCATGTTCGATCCCATAAGGGCGCGGTGGGCATCATCGTGCTCCAGGAAGGGGATGAGCGATGCGGCTATAGAGGCAATCTGCTGGGGTGAGACGTCCATCAGGTTTACTTCCGACGGGGGAACCACGGGGAAGTCAGCATCCTGGCGGCACTTCACCACGTCGCGGATAAATGTGCCGTCATCGTTCAGAGGAGCATTGCCCTGGCCGATGACGTAATTTGCTTCCTCTTCGGCTGTGAGGTACACAATCTCGTCGTTGTTCAGGTTGGCCACACCGTTCTCCACTTTGCGGTAGGGAGTCTGAATGAAGCCCAGCTCGTTGATCTTGGCGTACACACACAGCGACGAGATGAGTCCGATGTTCGGGCCTTCAGGACTCTCAATCGGGCAGAGACGACCGTAGTGGGTGTAGTGAACGTCGCGCACCTCGAAGCCGGCACGCTCGCGGCTCAGACCGCCAGGTCCCAGTGCTGAGAGGCGGCGCTTGTGTGTCACCTCGGCCAGAGGGTTGGTCTGATCCATGAACTGTGAGAGGGGATTCGTTCCGAAGAACGAGTTGATGACACTCGAGATGGTCTTGGCGTTGATCAGTTCCGTGGGGGTGAACACCTCGTTGTCACGCACATTCATGCGTTCACGGATGGTACGGCTCATTCGGGCCAAACCTATTGAGAACTGGTTTGACAGCTGCTCACCTACAGTGCGTACACGGCGGTTCGACAGGTGGTCGATATCGTCGACGGTGGCCTTGGAGTTGATGAGCTGAATGAGATACTTGATGATCTCAATGATATCTTCTTTGGTCAGGACACGGATGTTCATGTCGGTGTCGAGACCTAATTTCTTATTGATACGGTAGCGGCCTACGTCACCCAGGTCATAGCGCTTGTCGGAGAAGAAGAGGTTCTGAATGACCTCGCGGGCACTGGCATCATCGGCAGGGTCGGCATTGCGCAGCTGGCGGTAGATGTAGAGCACGGCCTCCTTTTCGGAGTTGCTGGGGTCTTTGGCCAGTGTGTTGAAGATGATGCTGTAGTCCTGAGCCACAGCCTCGTCCTTATGCACAAGGATGGTTTGGGCACCGCTCTCAAGGATATCCATGAGGTTGTCTTCGGTAATCTCAGTCTCACGGTCCATGATGACCTCGTTGCGCTCGATGGACACAACCTCGCCGGTGTCCTCATCGACGAAGTCCTCGTTCCAGCTCTTGAGCACACGGGCAGCACGTTTGCAGCCCATTACTTTCTTCAGGGCGGCCTTGTTCACCTTTACCTCCTCGGCCAGGTCGAATATCTGCAGCACTTCCTTGTCAGTCTCGAAACCGATGGCGCGCAGCAGTGTAGTAACAGGCAACTTCTTCTTACGGTCGATATAGGCGTACATGACATTGTTGATGTCAGTGGCGAACTCAATCCAGGAGCCCTTGAACGGGATGATACGGGCTGAATAGAGCAGCGTGCCGTTGGCATGGACGCTTTGGCCGAAGAACACGCCGGGCGAGCGGTGCAACTGAGAAACAACCACGCGCTCAGCTCCGTTAATGACGAATGTGCCATTCTCGGTCATATAAGGGATGGGCCCCAGAAAGACGTCCTGAATCACGGTGCCGAACTCCTCATGGTCGGGGTCGGTACAATACAGCTTGAGCTTGGCCTTCAAGGGTACACTATAAGTCAGGCCGCGCTCAAGACACTCGTCGATGGTGTAGCGGGGCGGGTCGATATAGTAATCCAGGAACTCAAGAACGAAGTTATTACGTGTGTCGGTGATAGGGAAGTTCTCGGCGAACACCTTATACAAACCGTCGTTCTTGCGTTCCTCAGGCGGTGTGTCCAACTGCAGGAAGTCCTTGAATGACTTTAATTGTACATCGAGGAAATCCGGTAACGGCATCGGGTTCTTGACGCTGCCAAAGTTTACTCTGTTGTCTATTACTTTTGAAGTCATATAATATAAATGTTTCTAGATGTTCTGGTTTCTCTAGATAATCTAGGGAATCTAGACAATCTAGGATTAAAAGACAAGAAAAGGTCGGGAACCCTCTACTTGAGAGCTCCCAACCAACTTGGTTATTGTCGTGCTAATATTACTTCAGCTCAACCTCGGCACCAGCGGCTTCGATGGTCTTCTTCAGGTTCTCAGCCTCTTCCTTCGACAGGCCCTCCTTCACAGTGGCGGGAGCACCATCAACCAGATCCTTAGCTTCCTTCAGACCAAGGCCACAAGCTTCCTTCACGGCCTTCACGACCTGCAGCTTAGCGGCACCAGCCGACTTCAGCACAACGTCAAAAGAGGTCTTCTCCTCAGCGGCGGCTTCAGCACCACCAGCAGCGGGACCAGCAGCGACTGCAACGGCTGCAGCGGCGGGCTCAATTCCATACTCGTCCTTCAGGATCGTTGCCAACTCGTTAACTTCTTTCACAGTAAGGTTTACCAACTCTTCTGCAATAGCTTTGATATCTGCCATTTTATTGAAAATTTTAATTGTTTTTTAATGTTAATGTTATTGTCTTTGTCGCTTGTTATTTGTTACGCTCAGCGATAGCGTCAAGCAGGCCATGTATCTTGCCTCCGGCATTAAGACCCGAAATAACGTTCTTGATAGGCGACTGCAGCAGAGCCACGACGTCGGCAATCAGTTCGTTCTTGCTCTTGATAGCAACCAGCTCTTCCAGCTTGTCGGCTCCGACGAAGAAACTTTCCTCAGCGTATGCACCCTTCAGTGCGGGAATCTCCTGCTTCTTGGTCTTGTAATCCTTCAGCAGCTTTGCGGGAGCGTTTGCTACCTGTGCGAACATCAAGGCGGTGTTGCCCTTCAAGCACTCATACAACGGTGTGTAATCTGCCTCTGCCTTCTCGAAGGCCTTGTGGAGCAGCTTGTTTTTTACGACGAGCAGCTTGATGTCGTTCTTGAAGCAGTTGCGGCGCAAGTCGCTTGTCTGCTCAGCATTGAGTCCGGCCAGGTCTACGAGGTAGAAATGGGGAAACTCCTTCAGTTTCTCACCAAGTTCTACAATGATAGTATCTTTTAATTCCTTTTTCATTTGTCTAATCTTTTAACGAGTTATTCAACTGATTTAGGATCTACCTTGATACCCAGACTCATAGTGCTTGACAGGAAGATACTCTTCACGTACGTGCCTTTTGCGGCAGCGGGTTTCAGCTTGATGATGGTAGCGATGAACTCCTTAGCGTTCTCAAAAATCTGGTCGGGGGTAAAGCTTACCTTGCCGATCGAAGCGTGAACGATACCGGTCTTGTCGACCTTGAAGTCAATCTTACCTTGCTTCACTTCTTTCACTGCCTTAGCAACATCCATAGTGACGGTGCCGCTCTTGGGGTTAGGCATCAGTCCGCGGGGACCGAGTACGCGGCCCAAGGGGCCGAGCTTGCCCATGCACGAGGGCATCGTGATAATCACATCAACATCAGTCCAGCCGCCCTTGATCTTGTCGATGTATTCGTCAAGACCTACATAGTCGGCTCCGGCTTCCTTTGCGGCAGCCTCCTGATCAGGCGTACAGAGGGCAAGAACACGAGTGACCTTGCCAGTACCGTTCGGCAGCGATACGACGCCGCGAACCATCTGGTTGGCCTTACGGGGATCAACGCCCAAGCGTACATCGATATCCACAGAAGCATTGAACTTGGTTGTGGTGATTTCCTTCACCAATTCGGCTGCTTCCTTCAAAGAGTATGCTTTCCCTGCTTCAACCTTATCAGCTACCAACTTTTGATTTTTTGTCAGTTTACTCATTGTCTTGTGTAAAATTGAAGTTATTGTTATTTACCAGGGAACTCCCCTTGTACAGTGATACCCATGCTACGAGCTGTACCAGCAATCACTTTCATTGCCGACTCCACTGTGAAGCAGTTCAGGTCGGCGAGCTTGTCTTCAGCGATGGTGCGCACCTGATCCCAGGTCACGCTTGCCACCTTCTTACGGTTGGGCTCTGCCGATCCGCTCTTCACCTTAGCTGCTTCGAGCAGTTGCACTGCAGCGGGAGGAGTCTTGATGACGAAAGAGAATGACTTGTCAGTGTAGTATGTGATAACGACAGGAAGAATCTTGCCTGCCTTATCCTGGGTTCTGGCGTTGAACTCCTTGCAGAATCCCATGATGTTGATACCCTTTGAACCCAGAGCAGGTCCTACGGGAGGCGAGGGATTTGCAGCGCCACCTTTAATCTGTAATTTGATTAATCCAGCAACTTCTTTAGCCATTTCTGTTTGTAAATTTTTATTTGATTGTCATATAAGCCAAGGAGTGGAAGCCTCCCGAGCCGTATACTAGAATCGGTGCACCGTAACACATTGCACCTTATTCTTTCTCTACTTGATTGAATCCAAGCTCCAGCGGTGTCTTTCGTCCGAAGATCTTCACCATCACCTTCAGCTTGTGCTTCTCGGTGTTCACCTCTTCTATGACTCCGCTAAATCCGCTGAACGGTCCGTCGGTGACCTTCACTGCCTCGTCCACCATGTATGGTATCTCGCTTTCCTCGGTCTTCAAGGCCGTTTCCTCGGCAGTACCCATGATTCGGTTGATGTCGGCCTGTCTTACTGGGCTTGGCTTGTCCATGCCGCCTAGGAATCCCAGGACGTTGGGGATGTAGCGCAGGGTATGGGTGATTTCGTTGTCGAGCTTAGCTTCTACGAGCACATAGCCAGGGAGGAACAGTTTCTCCTTGACGACGCGCTTACCGTTGCGTAGCTGGGCATATTTCTCTGTGGGCAAAAGAATTTCTCCCACGCTGTCAGCCAGCGTAGGATTGTTTCTCATCAGTGCTTCTAAATATTCTTTTACCTTAGCTTCTTTACCGCTTACGGCTTTCAGCACATACCACTTTTTTCCTGTTGTTGTCTCAGCCATTTCCTACTTTGTCGCTTATCAGCCTGGATAGACGAAGCTCATGACGGTCTCGAAGACCTTGTCCATTGCAAACACTATCAAGGCAATAATCAATGATGCCGAAAGCACCAATACTGCACTGCCCGTGAGCTCCTTGTAGGTGGGCCACGTCACTTTGTGTGCCAGCTCTTCATAGCAGGTCTTGCAGTACTTGAAAAACTTTGTAAATATGTTCATCTCTTCAATCTTGTTCTGCACGGGAAGGAGGACTCGAACCCACGACCCTCGGTTTTGGAGACCGATGCTCTACCAACTGAGCTATTCCCGTAAGTAAGCCCCCGCCCGATGTGCGGGGGCTTGATTCTTTAGGTTCCCTAGATTTTCCTAGGTTCTCCTAGGCTTTCCTGGGTTTTAAGGATTAGTCCTCGTAGACCTCAGTGATCTGGCCAGAGCCCACTGTGCGACCACCCTCACGGATAGCGAAGCGGAGACCCTTGTTCAGAGCAACGGCGTAGATCAGCTCAACAGTAATCTCGACGTTGTCACCAGGCATCACCATCTCAACTCCCTCGGGCAGAGAAATCTCACCCGTGCAGTCCATGGTGCGGAGGTAGAACTGGGGACGATACTTGTTGCCGAACGGGGTGTGACGGCCGCCCTCTTCCTTCTTCAGGACATAGATAGAAGCCTTGAACTTCTTGAAGGGCTTGATCTGACCCGGGTGGCAGAGCACCATACCGCGCTTGATCTCGTTCTTGTCGATACCGCGGAGCAGCAGACCAACGTTGTCACCAGCCTGGCCCTCATCGAGCAGTTTGCGGAACATCTCAACGCCGGTTACCACTGAGTTCTTGTCCTCACCGAGGCCGAGCAGCTCAACGGCATCGCCCACGTGGATAACACCAGTCTCGATACGTCCAGTAGCCACGGTGCCACGACCTGTGATTGAGAACACGTCCTCAACGGGCATCAGGAAGGGCTTGTCGGTGGCGCGGGGAGGCTCCTGGATCCACTCGTCGCAAGTGTTCATCAGATCCATCACCTTGTCTTCCCACTTCTCAACACCGTTCAGAGCGCCGAGAGCAGAACCGCGGATGATAGGAGTCTCGTCCTCGAACTCATACTGAGCCAGGATTTCGCTGACCTCCATCTCTACGAGCTCCAGCATCTCCTCGTCGTCGACCATGTCGCACTTGTTCAGGAACACCACCAGACGGGGGACGTTTACCTGACGGGCGAGCAGGACGTGCTCACGTGTCTGAGGCATGGGACCATCGGTAGCAGCAACCACGAGAATGGCACCGTCCATCTGGGCAGCACCCGTTACCATGTTCTTCACATAGTCGGCGTGTCCCGGGCAGTCCACGTGTGCGTAGTGACGCTTTTCAGTCTCGTACTCAACGTGAGCGGTGTTAATGGTGATACCACGCTCCTTCTCCTCGGGGGCGTTGTCGATAGAATCGAACGACTTCACCTTGTCGGCGTTACCAGCCACGCGCTTTGAAAGAACGAGCGTGATAGCAGCGGTCAAAGTAGTCTTACCGTGGTCAACGTGACCGATGGTACCGATGTTTACGTGCGGTTTGGTGCGCACAAAAGTCTCTTTTGCCATTGTTTTTGTTTTTTATTAATATTGATTTAATTACAACTGTTTTTGCTTCCTCCTGTCATTTTTCTCGCCGAGAGCTGTAACTGAGAGTTGAACTCAGGACCTCTTCCTTACCAAGGAAGTGCTCTACCCCTGAGCTATTACAGCATGTTTATAGAGCGGAAAACGGGGCTCAAACCCGCGACCCCCAGCTTGGAAGGCTAGTGCTCTATCAACTGAGCTATTTCCGCAAACACGGTATTTCGGCTTCGCCTCGGCATCAGCGAGCTTCTGCACTCGGCTTGCTCTCAATTCCGCAAAAACATCTCTTGAGAGTGGGAGGTGATGGATTCGAACCACCGAAGTCGAAAGACAACAGATTTACAGTCTGCCCCATTTGACCGCTCTGGAAACCTCCCATTATTTTGTTTGCGTCGAGCCTCGTGCCCTCTGCGTTTTCCTCTTGTTCTTTTCTTTTCTTTGTCCGTGGACGGCGTTTCCTGCCTGTCCTCCGGTTTTCTGAGCCTCTTGTCGGATTCGAACCAACGACCCCGAGATTACAAATCACGTGCTCTGGCCAACTGAGCTAAAGAGGCTTTTAATGCAGCCGCTCTCGTTTCAGATTTACGACCTGTCGGAAAACGGCTGCAAAGTTACGACTTATTTTTGAATTACCAAAACTTTTCGTGAGTTTTTTTAGTAATTTCTCGATTTTTCCTTTAATTTCTGCAGTTGTACCCGCAAAGCGTCGACACAGAGGTCTATTCCCTCTTCGAATGTGTCGTTTACTTTTTCTACGTGTATGGGAGCGGCACCTGGCAGTGTGACTGTGAGGCTTGTCTCCTTATTCTGTGCGGTTGCGGGTTTCACAACTTTCAATTGCACCTCTACTTTCTGAATATCTTCGTAAGACTTTTCCAACTTGGCGACCTTCTTCTCGATGAACGCCTCTAACTTTTCGGTAGCGTCGAAGTGAATCGACTGGATCTTGATTTCCATAATTGCCTCCTATTTTGTTTGGTTAATAGATAAAGGTTCAGCCCCTTGGATGGGCTTCTTTGTAAACTCGTTTCAGCTGCTCGAAGGTGGTGTGGGTGTAGATTTCGGTTGTGTCTAGGCTCTCGTGTCCGAGTAGCTGTCTCACACTCTCCAGTCCGGCACCGTTGTTGAGCAGTGTGGTTGCAAAGGTGTGTCGCAGCACGTGTGGCGACTTTTTCTTCATTGTTGTGACCGCCGAAAGGTGTTTTTTCACGTCGTTGTAGACGGTGTTGCCGTTGATGCGCTTTCCTCTGTTGGTGAGGAAGAGTGCGTTGCCGTCGTCCTGGCGTTCTATCTGCTCGTCGCGTTTGGCGATGTAGTGTCGCAGCTCTTGTGCCAGTTCGGTTCCGAAGGGGATGATGCGCTGTTTGTTGCGTTTGCCGGTGACTTTCAGCTGCTGTGCGTCGAAGTCGATGTCGGCATCGTTCATTCCCACCACTTCACCTCGGCGAAGTCCTGCCTCGTATAATAATATAATAATGGTACGCGCGCGCACACTATCATAATCATCGCTCCATTCCTGGGTGTCGATCAGACTGTCCATCTGGCTTTCTTTCAGGAATTGCGGCAGCGGCTTTTCCTTTCGTGGCCCTTGCACGTGGCGTGCAGGGTCGTGGCTCAACAATTTTCTGGCCAGTGCGAAGCGGTATAGCGAACGTAGTGCCGATAGGTCGGCATTCACCGTTGTGGCTTTGCTTCCACGGTCCATGAGGCTCTCTATCCATCCGCGGACGATGTCGGCATCCACTGTTGCCCACTCGAGCCCTTCATCTTTGCCTTTGAAGTACGTTTCGAAGTCGCGAAGACTCGTCTCGTACCGCTTCACCGTCAGGTCACTGCGGTTCCGCTCATAACGTAGGTAGGTCAGGAACTGCTCTATCACGTTTTTCGTAGGCGAATTTACGGAAAATTTATGAAACTACCAAATTTTCGGAGAACTTTTTTAGTTTTCCTCTGCTGTGCGGAGCTGCTGTACGTAGATGGCATGTTCCATCTTCAGGCGCTTCAGCACAGAGGGCTTGTCGAACTGCTGACGACGACGGAGCTCTTTCACTACGCCGGTCTTCTCGAACTTTCTCTTAAACTTTTTGAGGGCCTTCTCGATGTTCTCGCCTTCTTTTACGGGTACAATAATCATACTGTTTTTTGACTTTAATTATTAAATGGTTATACATTGCGCATAGGTCGTGAACGCGGGGTGCGCACGAAATGCGGGTGCAAAGGTACTACTTTTCGGCGAATCTTACAAGTTTTTCGTCATTTTTTATTCTGTTTCGCTATTTATTCGTATCTTTGTAACCCATATTTTACCTTAATTTACTTATTAAAATGATTGTTTGACTATGAGAAAGATCTTTTTTGTGGCCATTATTGTGATGTCCTTTGCAGTGGTCTCGTGTAAGAATGGTGCTAAGGACGATTCTAAGGCTGAGGAACAGACTGCTAAGGCTGACAAGGATGGTGAGTCGGCGCAAGACGCTGCCGACATGACCGGCCTTCAGAGTGAGGAAGCCGAGACGTCTGCCACCGAGGCTGGCGAGTCTCAGCCCGAGCTGAGCTTTGCCGATCTGGCAGGTATCTACGAGTGTGTAGACGAGGACGGTTATACCACCTACCGTCTTTCACTTGGCGATGACGGCACTGCCACCTGGGTGGTGGTAGGCAGCCTGAACTATACCGAGTTCACCTATACTATTGAGGGAAGCTCCATCTGCCTGGACTCTATGGATGGTGATTCCGAAAAGGACTGTTTGGACTACGACCCGGTGAAGAAGACCCTCAGCACCAATGCGACGGGAGTGGTCTATGAGCGACAGCCCGATATGTAGGTGCCTACGGTGGGAAGGCGGTTTCTGGGGGTGCGTCAAAACACAAGATTTGTTTCTATTGCTGTCCGCTAAACACCGCAACAGTTTGATTAGGACGAAAGAATGTCAGGAAAATTCTAATTCGCAAAAATTGCCGCACAGCGGGATTTTTCGAGAAGCACCGCTTTGAGGGTGGAAAAGGACAGCTTTGAGGGTGAAAAAGCTGTCCTTTTCCGCTCTCAAAGCTGTCCTTTCCATTTTGAAGAAATGCTGATGTAAAGAAAATTCACAACCCTGTTCGGTCTTGCATGGTTCATTGCCCATCTGCGCCTTTGCTCATCAGCGCGTGGAATGGAATAGGGGTGCCTGCACGTTGCAGGCACCCCTATGCTTGATTCTGTTTGTTCTGGGTGTTTCAGGCTATTTCTTCATTTCCCACCAGAAATCATCCAGGAACTTGCCCTGTACGTAGTTGGTGAACAACTGATACTCGTTGGCGATGTTCCTTCCCTCAGTGACAGGGATGAATGTGTCGTCTACCAAGATCTTGCAAGCAGCTCTGCCGCGGGTAGCATCCAGAACCATCCAGGTGTTGTTCTTCTTGACCTCGATGATGATGTTGCGAATCTCTTCAGGAGTGGTGTATTCACCCTCAATCTTGAAGGGAGTGACAGGAACGGTGGGTCCGGCATTCGTGTTGTACATCTTGTATTCACCCTTGGCGTTAGGAGTCTTCTCTCCGAATACGCCGTGGATCTCAACACCTTCAGGCTGGTTTGCGCCCCTGACTCTCAGAGGAAGCACACCACCTGCGCAGATGAGGTTCAGTGTGGTCTTGCCATTTTCTGCCTTCACCACATCGAAGACAACATCGTTGAAGTCGAAGTCACCAGCCTCTGAAGCCGACAGATCCTCAGCAATCACGCGATAGAGATGTTTCTTGCTGAAGCCCGGGCTGCAAGGTGTCTCGTCGATGGTGATATCAGGTGCGCCCGACTGGAAACCTTCTGCATAGATATTGTTAGCAATGCTGAAGCCATTCTTTTCATAAATAAACGGCTGGGGAGCGTAAGAACCGCTACCATCGCTGTCAAATCCCTGTGCAAAATGTGTCTCGGCAGAAATGTATAAGTTGCCGCCGTAGGTCACTGCACCATGACTGTTGATGCTTTCAAGATAGGGGTCTCTGGCAATATTCTTTGCCTGGAATACAGCATATTCACCTGTAGTGGGGCCAAAGATTCCGAATCCATTTTCATCGCCACGACCTGACTCAAGAATAGCTGTTTCCTCAACTACGAAGACTGCTTTCGGGCCCATCACGATAACAAACGGACCTGACACGGCACCAGTTGCTGACTTTCCTCCGTCAAAATACTTTGTCAGTACGCCGCCGCCACCATCAATCTTAAATGCACCTTGTTCTGATGAAATGTTCATGGCGAAATCATTTTCCACCTCAAGGAAACAATTGTTGATCACGTTCCAGCTTCCGCCTACATAAGCATAGTCATAGGTCGTCCAATGTCCATTGTTGACCCAGCCTGAGTTGTTGGAATTGATTTCGGTAGTGCCAGAAACGTTCCACTGATCATTGTTCTGAACTGCGCCTGCATTCACTACAACAGTAGCAGCATTTATAGTGCCATCGTTGACGATTCTGCTAGGATTACTTTCGGCATTCACGCTTCCAGCTGTCAATGTTCCTACATTATAAAGGAAACTGGACGTGTTGACTTCAAAAGTGCCAACTTTGATGGTTCCATGATTGTACACCTTCGTGTTTGTGTTTGCCTTAAAAAGACCTGCAGTCTCAAGTGTAGCACCTTCTGCAATATAAATCGCGTCAACATTGAACATGATGGCGCTAACCTCGCCTAACTTTAAGGTTGCCCCCTTGAGCAGATAGATTTCCGAACGATAATCTGGTGCAAATTTGGGTGTTGCGGCATTGGTGTCGCCCTCAGATAAATCAACCGTACCTGTTACATAAATCTTGCTAGCACCCGCCCATGTGGAAACGGATTGTGTTTCCGCATCAATGTAATAGGAACCTGCTCCAGCTCCATTTGGAGACAGTCTGTTAACACCCTCTGGTACTGCATCCAAGAAATTCCTGGCCTCGCAATCTCCTGGGAAAGTAACATCAGGCTTTAGGTTACCTCTGTACTGAGCATAATCGGACACGGCGCGGGTAGCACGTGCACTGGCACTCTTGCTGCTGAAGCCCCAGTCAACGTTAGGTCCTACTGTGCCAAATGATTTCTCAAAGGCCTTGGCATAGTTCTCTTTTGCAGTCTTTTCGGCTCTGTCTGCATTGTAAACATAGTCATCGTGGCTGCATGATGAAAGGGCCATTACTCCCATCATGGCGATTGCGACAACGATAACGCCTAATAAATTTCTTTTGTTCATAATGGTTAATGTTATTTATGGTTAAAACTAAACTCTTTGATATGCACTACATCATATCGGTGCAAAGATAAAAAAAATAATTGGAATAATGGGGGTGTGAGTAGTTAATAAACATTAAATAGCAACAATGTCTTCGCCTGGGCTGGCGAGAAGGTAATCTCCTGTGTTCAATAATGATGCTTTGATTCCCAAAGGAACTGGGTGGGCTTAGCGCACCACCTTCTTCCCGTCGGTGATGTAGATGCCCCGTCGGTTGTGGCCGGCAACTGCCGCTTCGGGGTCTACCCTGCGCCCTTGCAGGTCGTAGACGTCGTGGCTGGCAGGCTGCTCTTGCAGGGGCTGCCAGACGATGCCCGAAACGTCGGCCTCGGCCTGTATGCCTATCTCGGCAGCCGATGCCCAGGCCCTGCCGTTGACCTCGCTCTTGGCCACGAACTTCAGGTAGCGGCCCACGGTGGGTGTCGCCAGTTTGGCCACCTGCAGGTCGGCGGTGTTCTTGAACTCGCCTTTGGCCACAGCCTGGCCCCAGGTCTTGCCGTCTGTGCTCAGGTACACCTCGTATGCCTTCACCATGCCGTTCTGTGTGCCGTCCTGTCGGGCCAGGTAGGTGAACGCCGTCACCTTGTATTCGCTGGCCATGTCGACCACGAGTGTATGAGGATGTACGGGCTCTGTGGTTCCCCACTGGGTGTGCCAGAAGGTGGAGTTGTTGTTGTCGAAGGCCAGGCGGGCTTCGTTGCCGCTCTGCTGACTGTCTACGCTGACCAGCTTCCACGTCCCCTTGTTGATGTAGAGGTCGAAGTCGTAGGTCAGCACCTGACTGTCCATCAGTCCCTCGGCCGTGCTGTAGGTTTTCAGCGTGCAGGGTGCATTTTGCACGATGGCTGAGGTGTACTTCTTGTATTCGCTGCCGTCGATGCTGTAGTAGATGGTGGCGTTCTTCGTGTTTGTGGTCATCTTGATGCGGCCGTTGCTCTGTCGTTCGCAGTTCACGGGCTGGCACACGGGCATGTCTACGCGGGCCATCTCGGCCATGTCGGTGGATTCTGCTCCGAAGGGCCTGAGGATGCAGCGAAAGGGGGTGTTGGCGGCACGCAGCTCATAGCGTGCCATCACATCGGGGCCGCACGAGGCGTTGCCCAGTCCTCGGGTGGCGGCATCGAGGCAGACCACCGTGGTAGTACAGGTGACGAACTGGTGGGTGTGCTTCGAGCGGCTGTTGCGGTTGGTGTAGTTGTCTTCGGGACGGAAGTGCACGGCCGAGGCAGCCATCTGGTCGGGGGCCACAACGAGCAGTCCTGTGCCGTTGGCTTTGCGCAGTGCCAGCCAGCGCACCTCCTGCTTCGTGCCGTGTTCCTGCGGTAGGATGTAGTCCTCGCGCTGGGCGCTCACGCTGCTCTCATAGATGGCGGGCAGACAGGCCTCCTTGCGGTCACGGTAGCTGTCCCACGGGCCGCGTCCAAACCACGTGAACTGCTCGTAGTCGGCGGGCATCTCGAAGCGGAAGCCCAGCTTGGGTATGATGGCCCCCGTGCTGCCTGGGCGTATCATCGAGCTCACGAGCATAGTGCCGTCGGCACAGACAATGTATTGTAGGCTGACGTCGAACGTCGTGCCAGCCTGTCCGGTGTAGGTGCTGGTGAGGCTTACCGTCACGGTCTTCCCGTCGGCAGCAGCCACGGCATGGGCATCGGTGCAGCTCACGGTGAGCTTGCGCAGCCCCATGGCGTCCCAGCCCGACGTCTGCCGGCCGTCGTTGTCGGTGGGCAGGCGGAACGCGTTCAGCAGCAAGGGTTTGCTGAGAATCTGCGAACCGTCGTAGACGAAGCCGCTCAGCGTTCCCTGCGACTTGCTGAAGGCGGCCTTGAAGTGGGCACCTGTCACGGTGATGGCTGCCGAGCCGTCGGTCACGGTCAGGACATCGCTGCCGCCCAGGGTGGCGGGGTCGAGCATGGGCTTCTGGGCTTTTTGCAGGGGCAGCTTCTCTTCGGCCACCACGTAGCCGGCATCGGCCCAGAGGGTTTGCTCCTTCTGTGTGGCGGTGAACATCACAAAGGTCTCTTTCTTGGCATCCACCGCTGCCAGGGCGTTCAGGTCGATGGTGACGATGGTGCTGTCGCCTGCGGCCACCTCGGTGTCAATGGTGCCATCGGCCAGTACTTGCCCTTCCTCATCGACCAGTGCATAGCTGACGTTGTAGGCCGAGCTGGGCAGGAAGGCCATCTTGTTCTTCACGCGGAAGCGTCCCTGGGTGGCGCTCACGGTCTTGAACTCCAAGGGCTGGTAGATTTTCTTTGTGTTATACGACTTGGCCGTGAGGCTCCAGTCGGGCCTCACCAGTCCGTTGATGCAGAAGTTGCCATCGTTGGGGGTGTCGCCGAAGTCGCCGCCATAGGCCCAGTATTCCTTGCCGTTCGAGGCCTTCGTCAGCAGTCCCTGGTCTTTGAAGTCCCAGATGAACTCGCCCGTCAGGCAGGGGTATTTCTCGTAGAGGTCGAACATCTCGCGGACGTTACCCATCGAGTTGCCCATCGAGTGACTGTTCTCGCACTGGATGTGCGGACGGTCCTTCTGCTGCTCTCCTTTACCCTTGATGCCGTTATAGTCCCAGTACATCGACGAGGTGACGTCGGCATACTGGCTGCCGCCTTCATAGTGGGTCAGGCGTGTCTTGTCGAGCGCCTTGATAGCCGTTTGCACGGCGGCGAAGTTGTTGCCGCCACCGCTCTCGTTTCCAAACGACCACATGAAGATACAAGCGTGGTTGCGCAGCCAGAGCACATGGTTCTGCGAACGCTCCACCATGGCATTCTTGAACTTCTGTTCCGACGAGAGTTTCTGGTTGGCGTGGCACTCCACGTCGGCCTCGGCCAGAACGTAGAGGCCATACTTGTCGCACAGGTCGTAGAACACAGGGTCGTTAGGATAGTGGCTGGTACGTACGGCGTTGATGTTCAGGCGCTTCATGGTGCGGATGTCCTCCTCCATCTCCTCAGCGGTGATGGCACGGCCATTCACTGGCGAGAAGTCGTGGCGGTTCACGCCGTGGAACACCATGCGGCGACCGTTGATGGTCAGGGCACCGTCGCTGCGGATGGCTACCTGGCGGAAGCCCACCTTTGAGCCGCGGATGTCGACAGTCTGGCCCTTGTTGTCTTTCAGCGTCAGCACTAGGTCGTAGAGGCTGGGCGTCTCGGCGCTCCACAGGCGTGGGTTGTCGACCACCATGGTCAGGGATGCCTTATCCTGACTCCCCGAGGCGATGTCGACGGTGGCGCTTGCTGTAGCGAGGGGTGTGCTGCCATCGCTGAGAGTGGCCTCGATGGTCATTTCTCCTTCCTCCGAAGTGTCAGTGGCGGCTATGTTCACCGCCACGTCGGCCGTGGCCTGGGTGAAGGTGGTGTTGAGCTTGGTGGTGAAGAAGTAGTCGCGTATCTGGCTCTTGGTCGCTGACCAGAGGAAGCAGTGGCGCTGAATGCCCGTCAGACGCCAGTAGTCCTGGCACTCCAGGAACGAGCCGCTGGTGAAGCGATACACCTGCAGGGCCATCACGTTGTCGCCATCGGTCAGGTATTTCGTGATGTCGAACTCAGCTGGCACGTACGAGTCCTCGCTGTATCCCACCCGCTGGCCGTTCACCCAAAGGTAGAAGCCGTGGCCCACACCGTTGAAGCGCACATAGACGCTGCGCCCAGCCCATTCGGCGGGCACGGTGAAGTGGCGGCGGTAGGTGCCCACGGGGTTGGGCATGGAGCTGTTGTAGGTGAACCAGCTGGGACGGTCGGCCATCACGCTGAAAGTCTGCTCGTTGAACGAGAAGGGGTATTGCACGTTGCAGTAGAGGGGTTTGTCCCACGACTTGCCGTTGCGCAGTCCCCACACCTGCCAGCTTGAGGGCACGTCGATGTCGGTCCAAGCGGCATCGTTGTAGTCGGTGGCACAGGTGGCGTCGTTCACCTTCGACGGGGCGCTCACCCACAGGAACTTCCACTTGCCGTCCATCGTTTGGTAGTAGGGCGAGGCGCTCATGTCGGTGTTCGCGGCCTCACTGGCCGTTGCAGAAGGGATGGCCACGGTATGCGCCGTTTCGCGGTTTACACTGGTAGTGGTGGGGTCGTCCCACTCTTTGCCCGTCTGGGCATTGGCGGTTAAGGCCGCTGTAGCTGCCATACACAGGATCAGTTGCTTGGTTGTCATAGGATTATCCGTTGCGGTATAAGGTTATTTGGTCAAGAACTTAAGGGTTGTGCGGTGGCCGTGGCTGTCGGTCACAGTGGCGGTGTAGGCTCCGTTCTTCAACAGGGTGAGGGGAATCTCGGCACGGCCTGCCGTCAAGTGCCCTGTGAACGAGGCGACGCGTTGTCCTGCCATGTTGACGATGCTTATGCTGACGGGGCCGTCGGTTGCTGAACGCAGCACGAGGCTGCCCACGACGTAGCGCACAGTGAGGCCGGAAGCAATGGCGATGTCGGTGATGCCGTCGGTGGCAGCCTGTTCAACAGGTGTGGCGTAGGTCGACTTCATGTTGGCCTGCTCTATCGTCGGTAAGTTCATGGTGATGACGCTGGCCGAGCCGTCGGGATAGCGTCCGGCCGTCTCGTCGGCTTTCATTGGCCCGTAGGTCAGACGGTCAGTCCACGACAGGTCGGCTGCCGTCAGCAGCACGTCGCCGCCATCGGCTGCCAGTTTGAACGAGGTGTGCAGCTGCGACAGGGGCTCCAGCTTGTCGCACCATACCACGAGGTAGCCGTGGGCGGGGATGACGGTGCTGGCCTGTGCGTTGGCGGCGGCTGCAATCTGGTATTTCTGCGGCTTCTGCGGATTGTCGGAGAGGTACATGCCGGCTACATCGACGGCCTGGTCGGTGGTGTTGTAGAGCTCTATCCAGTCGTTGCGCTTGAAGTATTCGTTCACGTAGATGCCATTAGAGGCGCTCACCTCGTTCACCCTGACGGGGGTGATGCCCTCCGCCTGGCGCTCATCGTTGCTGAGGGGGGCGAAGGTGGCGGTCAGGGCTACGCTGTTGCCGGCCGGCAGATCGATGGCGGCATCGGTCGAGATGACGGTCGAGCCTTTCTTCCATCCGGCAAAGCGATAGCCGGCAGGTGCCTCCGCCTCGAGACGGACGGGCGCAAAGAGGTGGCCCTTGAAGTCAGCATAGGGCACGTTGATGCCATTCACGCTGAGGCGGGCCCCTTTGGCATCGGCTGTCAGCGTGACGCTCTGCCTCGATGTGCTGCTGAGCTTCATGGCCGAGAACTGCTTCATGTAGCCAGTCATCTGTTCCGAGCGGCCTTCCAGGTTGCTCTTGATGGTCGAGGCGGCGCGGTCGGGGTCGGTGCCATCGTTGATGCCCAGCTGCTTCATCAGCTGTGTCATGGGTTTCACCTCGGCCAGCAGTTCGTCAACTATCTGTGCGGCACGTTTGGGTTCGAACACGCTTCCTCCCACGAGGCAGAACGTGTCGATGAACTTACGGCGATACGTATCGTTGTCGAGCAGATTGAGGAAGAGACGCACGAACTCCTGGTTTGTCTTGCCGGCGTTCTGGAACTTGCTGAAGAAGGCGAAGGGGTCAACGCCGCTGTCGCTCCAACAGGCACCGAAGGCGTAGTCCAGATCGAAGCTGATGAAGCGGTAGCGGCCGTCGAGCCTGCTGCGGTAGCCCTTGATGTTGTTGTCGGGCCAGTCGTCGTTGAAGAGGTACAGTGTGACGGCCATGTAGTTGGTGAACTCATCGATGTTGAGCAGTGTCTTCAGCTCGTCGTAGGCTCCGTCGTCGTTGATGTGGCGCCCCAGTTCAAAGATGCGGTTGATGGCGTCGTCGGTGCCGTTCTTCATCTCCAGGTTCTCGAAGGCGTCCAGTTCCTCGTCGTCGTATCCCCAGTTGGCATAGGCAAACTTGTCGTTGTTGGGTTCGCGCAGGTTCAGTACGCCGCGCAGTTCGCCGTTCACATACTCTACGACGGGCAGGTAGGACTGCACGTCGACATCGATGCCCGAGCGCTGTATGATTGTCTCAAGTGCCGGGTCGATGAAGCGGGCATTGTGGCGCCAGACGTCGTTGCCGCCGTTGCGGACGAGCAGTGTCTTGTTGCGTATGTAGGGCTTCTGTGGGAAGAACGAGTAGTCGAAGCGGTTCAGTCCGTCGTATGCCTTGTTGGCCTTCAGCTTGAACGACCGGAATCTCTGTGAGCGGGTGAATCCGCCCGAAGCGCAGATGTTCACGTCCTGGTTGAAGAGCATCCTGCCCTCGGGGCTGAGGTACGAGAAGTTCACGGGGCGATCCCAGTCCTGATTGTAGTTGCGTGGCCAGTCCTGACCGTTTCCTGTCTTGCCGTTGGTGCCGTCGCCGTCGCAGTCGAAGCCAATCTTCGGGTCGGTGAAGTAGCGCTTGTCGCCCACGATAGATACGATGGGCAGGGTGTACTGGTTCGTGGTCTTGATGTATGAGCGGGTGACGGGCACGCTGGGTAGGAGACCGTCCTGGAACAGCCGCACGGTGAGTGCCGTGGTGTTGCTGATAGTGAACTGCCCGTCCTTACTCTCCTTGCTTGTGTTGGTGGTCTGTGCGTCGCCGGTATAGAGCTCCCATGTGACGTCATCGAAGTAGAAGTTGTTGTCCGTGCGGTCAACGTTCAGGTTGAAGGCGATGGTCTGCATGTCCTTCACCGTCTCTTCGCCGCCCCACCAGCCTCCGCCTTGCTTGCCCACCTGGTCGTCGGTGATGGTGCCCTCGAAGTCGTACGCCTGCCATTCGTCAGTGACGTTGATGGTGCTACCGTCGAACATCTGCCAGTGGATGTAGTTGTGGGGCGTGGTGTGGGTCTGGGCATTGATGCGAGCGGCCTTGTCGGCACGCATCATCATGTGGAAGCGGTACCTCTCGCCCGAGCGCCAGATGTGGTCGGGGGTATAGACGAAGAGCTGTGCGTCGTGGTCGTTCTTCGCCCCTTTTCCCGTGTGTACCTTGATGCCTCTTGAGCCGTTGTGCCCTATCCCGTCGAAGAGCGTGTAGTCGTCGCCTTCGCCGCCGTAGTTTCGGGCTGCCAGGCTGCCTGCCTCCGAGCCTTCGCAGTCGCCATTGACGATATAGTCGACCCAGTCGGGCTGAGCATCGGACTCCGTCGGGACGCTGGGCAGGCTGCCGTCGGTGGTGTACATCAGCGTGGCGCCCTCGGGTATGCTGACACTGACCTTCAGTGTGCCGGTGAACAGGCGGCTGTCTACGCTCACCTCGGGTGCGTCAAGGCGTTTTTGGGCAAACAGCGCCGTGGCATTCGTGGCACCGGGCGTGACGGTGGACGTCCAGCCCCAGTCGCTGCCACCATCGGTTTGGCGGGCCCAGGCCGTATGGCTTATGGCGGCGGGATAGTCAACGCTGGTCACCAGCTGGCCGTTGCTGTCGTACAGGTAAACGGCACCGCCGTCGCAGTCGAGCTTGAAGGGTGCTTGCGTTGCCTTGATGTCGTTCGATCCCAGCCAAATCACTTTGAAACCTCCAGCAGGCACGCTGCCCATGTCGTCGGGCATCTGCCAGAGTGTCGGGTTGTTGGCGTCGTCGCTCAGGTACATCCCTCCCAGACTGACAGGCTTGTCGCCAGGGTTGTACAGTTCAATCCAACTGTCGAAGTTCACTGCGGGGCTCATTGCCTCGCCCACGTTGGCTGCCATCAGTTCGTTGACGACCAGCACCGCCGTTGCTAATGTTGTGGCTAACATATCTCAAATCTTGATTGTTCGTACTATGCGGCCCATGCCGTAATTTGCCGCAAAATTACTAAATATATTATGAGTGGTAAAAAAGAAAAGCTAAAAATTGGCCGTATGAAAAAAATAAACTAATTTTGCAGACATAAAACAAAACGCTAACCTAAATGAAACGAAATTTCAATCGCATTTCCGCTACTCTGCGATTGCTCTTGCCGGTGGTGATGCTGTCGCTGACGGGCTCGGTGCGTGCCGATGACGGCCAGCTGATGTGGTGCTTGCGCACAGACCGTGGACAGTATATCGAGATGGCAAGGGTGAGTATGCTCGCGGCTGTGGATGGTCAGGAGACTTTTGAAGTGGTGGTGAAGAACGGCAGAGGTGCAACGGGCGTGAAGAGTATCACGTTCGAACTGCACGAAAGCGACTACGTGGCCCCCGACGAGGGCGAGCCGTCGCCCGACAATCAGGGAACGGGCCCTTGGTGCCTCATCACCGATGCGAACGACTCCATTGCCATGAGTCGCGTGCTGATGCTGGCCAATGTGGATGGCAGCAATCAGTTTGAGGTGGTTACCACCGACGGCGATAACCGCTTGGCAGTGAGCCATGTGCGCTTCGCACGCGGACTGAGCGAGGCATCGGGAGGCTTCGCGCCCATCGACCCCTCGGTACCCCAGCCTGTCGACCCTAACCTGCAGAACCCCTGGTGCATGATTACCGACCAGCACGACACCATTGCCATGAGCCGTGTGCAGATGCTGGCCAACGTTGATGGCAACAGCCACTTCGAGATAGTGACCACCGACGGCGACAACCGCACGGGGATACGCCAGGTGCGCTTTGCCCACGGCGACTCGAAGACGGCAGGAGGCTTCGTGCCCATCAAGCCTGGTGAGACGCCCACCGACCCCAATCGCTACAACCCCTGGTGCATGATTACCGATCGCAAGGACACCATCGCTATGAGCCGAGTGCAGATGATAGCCAACGTGGACCGCGACAACACCTTCGAGGTGGTGCTCAGCGACGGGGCCAACATTGCCGGAACGCAGTATGTGCGCTTTGCCCACGGCGACTCGAAGACGGCAGGAGGCTTTGTGCCTATCAAGCCTGGCGACACGCCGCCTGCCGATGCGGGCACAGGGCCCTGGTGCCTCATCACCGACCGTGGCGACTCGGTGGCCATGGGGCGCGTGGCCATGCTGGCAAACGTCGATGCCAACGGGCACTTTGAGATACTGACAAAATACGGCGAGGGAGTGACCGATGTGAGAAACGTGCGCTTCGCTCGCGGACTGAACGACCTCTCGGGCGGCTTCGACCCCAATTACCACGAGGGCGGCGAACAGCCTGCACCGCCAGCAGGCCCCATCATCCTCGTCACCGACAAGGGCAGCGAACAGCCCATGAGCAACGTGGCCATGCTGGCCAACATCGATGCCAACGGCCGATTCGAGGTGGTGCTGCACGCTGGACAGAACATCACCGGTGTGGAGTATGTCACCTTCCGCATCGACGGTGGCGACCAAGGCGTACGCCAACCGTCACACCACCTGTCACCCCTGACCCTGCTCACTCCTGTCCACTTCGAGCTGCGGCTCTCGGGATGCGATGATGCCACGCAGGCCGTCGTCTACGATGCAGCTGGCCGACAGGTGGCAACGGCTCCCGTCGCTGGCGGTTCCACCACCATCCAGGTGGCTCATCTCACGGCGGGCGTCTACGTGGTCAGCGTGGGAAACAAGGCACTGAAGTTCACCAAGCAATAAAGAATATTCACATAAAAAACACCAACGACTATGAAAAAGATTCTCCTATCGCTGACAATGGCAGTGGCACTCGCTGCGTCAGCACAGAATGGCAGCGTCACCTATTTCCGCGTACAGTTCGCTGACAATCTGAAGAACATGCACTACATCGACGGAAAGACGTTCTTCAACCCCGACCGCGACTACATCGACTTCAAAGGCTCGCTGCCCTTCACCAACGGCAGCACGTCGGGCAACGTCGATGCCTTCTCCTACTACTACATCGGCAACACACCCACCGACAAGACCATCTTCCTGCTGAACCAGAGCGACGGCTCGCCCGCCATCAAGAAGGTGTGGGCCTACACGCAGCCCGTTGAGAACATCACCATGCAGCGAAGCGAACAAAAGTCGTTCACCCAGTACGAGGGGGACTTGAAGGGCTATACCTACACCTTCAATGCCCTGCCGAGAAACATTGAGGAACTGAAGACTCTGGAGGTGAACAACCGCGAATACTTTGACGACCCTTTCTTCGTGATGGCCCTCACCGTGTGCTGCCTGAACCGTGTGGCCGACAACAGTGCCGACGGGTGGGAGATGCTGAACTACCTGCGCACACATACTGCCACAGTGGGACAGAATGGCGTCAGCCTGGTGTCGAACCATGAGATGCAGGAAATCGTCAATAGCAACCTCGTGGGGAACGATCAGAACGGTTTTCCGCGTGTGAACGGGCTGCGAAGCTACTTCGAGGGAGCACTGCCCACCAACTTCTATACGCCCACCACGCCCTACCGCATCAGTGTGATGGAGACGCCTTATTCACGACTGGAGGAGAATGGCATCCAGTACATCGACCTCTACGTCGCATCGGGTGGCGCTGACAGTCCCGTAGGCCCCATTCGTCTGCGCCAGACCAACAACCACGGCTGGCTCCTCTGGAGCGAGATTATGGGCCTCACACAAAGCAAGAAGGCTCAGAAGGAAGACCTCTAATGCCAAAAGAGCTACGGCTTGAGAGCCTTCCACGCCGACTCCATCCATCATGTTGCCGCCGGTGGCTACAAAACTTAATGGTAAAATATGGCTTTCCGCCAAGCCCGGCAATAGTCTGATGGGGTGGGTGAATGTAAAGATAATTCCAATTTGCAAAAAGAGCCGTATAGCAAGGCTTTTGGAAAAGTGCCGCTTTGAGGGTGGAAAAGCACCGCTTTTTGCCCTTCAAAGCGGCACTTTTCTGTCCTCAAAGCTGTCCGTGCTTTTTTGTAAAGATAATCATGTAAAGAAAATTCGCACACCTCGCGCCTGTCTCGAGTATAAACAAAAAACTCGGACCGAGACTGGTTCGAGTTACGTAGTGGCGGTTTTCGCGTCTGTGGCTTATCGTCTCTGCCGGAAAAAGTTCTGCATCAGAGCACGGCATTCTTCCTCCATCACCCCCGCTGTGACATCAGCCTTGGGGTGAAGGGCATGGGGGGCATAGGTCAGGAAACCACGCTTCTCGTCGCGGCAGCCGTAGACGATGCGGGGCACCTGGGCCCATCCCAACGCACCGGCACACATGACGCAGGGCTCCACGGTGACGTATAGCGTGCACTGCGTCAGGTACTTACCGCCCAGCTCGTTGGTGGCAATGGTGATGGCCTGCATCTCGGCGTGGGCGGTGGGGTCGGTCAGCGTCTCAGTCAGGTTGTGGGCACGGGCAACCACACGGTCCTGGCATACCACCACCGCGCCGATGGGTACCTCGCCCTTTGCCAAAGCCTTTTGGGCCTCGGCCAGTGCTAAGCGCATGTACTGCTCGTCTTTAGTCATGTTGTCCATCATCATTTAATAGCTTGCCTGGCAGGGTATGCCGAGCGCCTCTACGCGGGCCTTGATGGCATCAAGCTGCTCGTGGGTGGCCTTCAGCAGTCCGTGGGCTGGCGTCTCGCGGTCGATAGTGTAGACCATCACCATCGAGGGGCCAATCTCCTTCACGGCATCGAGCCAAGGCTTGACATAATTGTCACTCGTGTTGTCCACATCCTCGCCGCCTGCCGTACCACGCATGAACATGGTCTGAATGATGACGTGGCCGTGGAAGGCCTTCATCTGCTCTATCACCCGCGTCACGTCATAAGTGCCCTGAGGGTGGTCAATCCGGGCAATGTAGGCTGGGTCTACGGTGTCGAGCTTCAGGATGTTGTTGTCTACGCGCATCAGTGCCTGGTGCACCGACGGGCGATGAATCAGCGTGGAGTTGCTCAGCACGCTCACCTTAGCCTGCGGACACAGGCGGTCGCGCAGACGCAGCGTGTCGTCGATGATGTCGGCAAACTCCGGGTGGCATGTGGGCTCGCCGTTGCCGGCAAAGGTCAGCACGTCGGGCAGCTGGCCATCGGCCGTCATCTGCAGCAGCTTCTTCTGCAGCGCCTCGGCCACCTCGCTGCGCGTGGGCAGGGGCAGGGTGGGGCGGTGGTCTTCGTTGAA
>JAILPA010000050.1 GCA_024690505.1 Prevotella sp. | reverse complement strand
TCTTCATGTCTGCTTTCGTTATAAAGAATAGTGCGCTGCAAAGATAATCATTTTCCTCGAAATGGCGAAAACAAATGGCCGAAAAATGACAAAAGCCGCCGTCAACAGTGCTGACAGCGGCCTTTTGTCTATAAATAGGGTTGAAGTTGCAGACGGTTAATCCTCCTCGTCCTCCCAGAAGTCGTTGCTACGGCTCAGAATCTTACTGTTGTCATCAATAATGACACCGTCGCTCAGTCCCAGAGACTCGGCAATCATCTCCTCCTCCAACATCTCAAGGTCGCGAAGGGCGGGGGCTAAATATAACTTTTTCATAATCGTTTCTTGTCTTTTTTAGTTGAACACGTATTTCACTAATCTCACGAATGTTCTTTTTATCAAGAATTTTAGAATTTCAGAATTATCTGCTTTTGCTGGTCGAAAACTGTCTATCCATTCTCATCCATTCATAGGACATTGGAAAATTCTCTAATTCTCTAATTCTTGATTTATTTAATGATCACCTTCTTGCCATTCACGATGTACAGGCCCTTCGTGGGCTGAGCCACGCGGCGACCCTGCAGGTCATAGAAGCGGTCGTTGGTGATTGCCTTCACAGCCTCAATGCCGGTGGTCTCCTCACCGAATGAGAGGAAGTTACGAGCACTAGAAGAAGCATCAACCTGAATATAGCACTTGCCTGCAGGAACACAGACGTCTTTCTTTACCTTATAGAAGCCTACGACATCATTATTATCCTTGGCCAATGCATAAACAATCTGTTTGTCAGTAGTTGTTGCTGTGCCAAAAGAAGGAAGGAGCTTATTTTCTACTACCGCATCACATTCGTCTATACCAACGACTTCAACGGCGAATGTTCCGGTTCCCTTCAGGATTACAGCAGCATCTTCAGGCACAGCAGCAACCTCAGTAAGAGTTACGGAGTTTTCGCCCACATTGGTAACGATGTATGCCGTCAGGCCGCTGGGGAATTTCACATTAGCAGGAGCAACATAAGTTGTATAGCCTTCTGTGCCGATTGTTATATCCTTGCTGATGTAATACTTCACCGTCTCCACGCCTGTGGTTCCTCCAATCTTTGCATAGAATACAGCAGAGCCATCCTTTGGCGTTACAGTAACAGTCTTTCCATCCACAGATGCATTTGCGTTGGTCCATGAACTTTGTTTCAATGCGGTTGCATAGCTTGTTGTTGTTGCTAAGAATTCCACAGATGTAATGGTATAACCCTTCGAAGGAGTAATAGTCAGCTTAGAACCGGTATAGAAACGACTACTTGTACGATTATTTGCATCACCTCCAAGGTAATTGTTTGCTTTGGTACCAGATTCATCCTTGTCTGCTATCATTGAAGCAAAGAATGAAAGCCATGAAACCTGAGTCTCTGAAGCATCGATGTACGAATTTGTGGTCAGGTTCCAAGTGAAGTTGGGATCTTCTGGAACTGCAGGAGCTGTTACGCTACCATTGAGGCTAACCTCCTTTTCTGCTGCTCCCTCTGAAGTAATCGTGATAGTGCCTTCGTATGATGCAGATACTTCATAACCAGCTTTCAGACGAACATATATCGTTTTAGGATTTGCCTCTACCTTGTTAAGAACCAGCTTCGTGGCAAAACCTGTTCCTTCACTGACAGAAATTTCATAGTAACTGGGTTCACCCAGGTCTAACGTAACGTCGCCAGTGAGGTTTGTACCAGTAACTTCAAAACTCTGTTCTTCACTTGGTCCCTCGCCTTGAACATAGGTAAAACCTGTGAGAGAGGTCTTGGATACAGTAAGAGCAGGAACAGGAGTTTCAGAAGGCGTATATTTGACTATCTTACTATTTGCAGTAAATTCTGGAATTGTGTTATCGTTCTTGTCTACATATTTCTTTAATGTACCGAAGACAATGACTTCGTCACCTACTTTCAAATCAGTGATAGCAGCGAAATCTGCGCCGTTTAAGCCCTTACCGCTATATACTTCAAGTTGATTCGTCGTTGTGCCATCATCAGAAATCCAATATGTAATTGACTTATATGAGCTGTTATAACTATCAATTTGAGAAATCTTACCTTGAACAAACTCATCAGTCATTGTCCCATTGTCTTCAAGAAGGTCAATAGCACCAAGGGCGCGTACAACCGTCAAAACCATCTTCATGTTAAACAGCTTACTCGCAACATCGCTGTCATCCATGCCAGTCTTAGTAGCCTTTGCCTTCACGGTTTTCGTTTCAGTAATCGCAAAGGGGGCGCTGTAGTTCGTCCAATTTGTACCGTCGTCTAAACTATACAGAATAGTAGCGCCTTCGGTTCCACAAGTAATGGATACCTCAGTAGAGTTAATGAAAACCTCATCTCCGTTGATAACGGGAGTAGCAACCTTTGCAGGAGTATCACCGCCAGAAGTGGAATAGGTAACAACAATTTCTGTGATTCGGCATTGATTTGTAGATGCTTTTAATGTAACAGAAGGTGAGCTTCCTGTCCATACTCCTGTTTTTCCAGTACTTGCTTCGTAACCTGTACCACTAAGGCAACCAGGGCCATATTTATTAGTTCCTTCAGCCGTACATGTAAATTCTATTTTTGAAATAGTTGCTGTAGTAGAGGAAATGGTAATGGATTGGTTTTTAAATACTCTCATTTGATCAGCTGTCAGCGTACTTGTCGTTACTGCAACTGTTATAGGTTCTTTAGTAATGCTATAGTCAGAAGATTCTACAGCTTTTCCATCACTGGGAGTAATTGTCACTACATCTGCCCAGGCATTTGTTCCAACACCTGCTAATAGAGCCAATAGCAGGAGGCATTTCTTAATTTGTAAAGATTTAAACATAGTTTTATGAATTTAATGAGTTATTGAATAGTTCCTTCGTTTCTTAGGGGTGGTGTCGAGTGAAAACAACACGATTGCAAAATTACAAAGAAAAAAGGAAACTGCCAAACTTTTGCGGTTATATTTTTATCGTTCCATGTATTTCATGATGAATTGCTCGGCCACGGGCAGGAAGCGGTCGTGGCCTCGTGCGTTCAGGTGTGCTGTGTCGGTGCCTCGTCCGCCCTGGAAGTAAATCTTGCGGAACTGTTCGCTGGTGGCGAAGATGTTCGAGCGTCGTGCAGCATCGAACACGGGGATGCCATACGATCCGCAGACCTCGAGCATGGCGTCGACCACCAGCTGTCGTGCGGAGCCCACGAAGTTCTCACACGTCCAGGGGGTGAAGAAGAACAGCTTGGCGCGTGGATACTTCTCGATGAGTCCCCGACAAAGGATGCCGAGCCGTTCGCGGAAGGTGTCGATGCCGATGGAGTCGATGCGTCCCTCGGCGGCATCGTTGTGGCCGGCAATGACGACGACGACGTCGAGCGAGTCCTTCATGTCCTGATAGCGTCGATACATGCCCGTGCCCCAGCGTTGCAGGTCGAGGGCGATGCAGTTGCCGTTGCGTCCGTAGTTGAAGTATTTCATGCCGTGCTTACGTGCGAACTTATAGTGCCACGTGTTCTCGATGGGCTCGCGATGGTTGCGCACGTAGCTGTCGCCGATGACTCCTATCTGCAGGCCTTGCAGCGGGTCGGTGGCAGGCATGTCCATGATGACCGGCAGCAGGGCCTTGCCCCAGTACTCAGCCAGGTGGGCAGCCCCCTGCTCGTTGGGGTGCAGGCGATAGGAGCGTCCGCGGCTGTCCTGTTCCTCCACGATGTCGGTCTGCCAGTGTTGCTCGAACCATCCGTAGGCCTGGCTGTCGCCAATGTGTACGTGTCCGGCCTTGCTGTTGGCCACGACCACGGGGAACATGTCGAAGTAGTCGGCGAGGAGCTTCAGGCTCTTCTTCGATGCCACGCTCCCACCCTTCGTCACGTAGTCGGGAGTGTACCAGATGGGCTTGTTGAGCACCACATGGGCATCGGGCCACAGCTTCAGCAGCGAGTCGATGATGGCGGTGAGGTTCTTAGCATAGTCCCCGGGCGTGGTATGTGGGTTTCCGGGGCGCTCCACTGTGTCGTTCGTGCCGAGCATGATGCTGAACACGAGGGGCAGCGCGGGGTGTGCCTCGACGAGCTGGCGTGTCTGCGCCACCACACTGGGGAAGTAGGTCTTGTCGCCTGCGGGCACCACGTCGTCCTTGCAGGGCAGGAAGTGGTAGGTGGTCTTACCGCTGTGGCCGCAGTTGCGGAAGTAGACGGTGTCGATGTCGGTCTGCTGCGACAGCCATCGGGCACACTGCACGGGCGGTGCTGTGAGCTCTGGCTTTTCGTGTCGGGCACCGAAAGTGATGCTGTTGCCTATGAACACAATGTTGGCACTACGCCGTGCGAAGCCTGAAACGGTGAACGCAGAGGACAGGAGGAGCAACAGGATGAGTCGGAATGATTGCATGAGTATAAGGGTATGATATGAGACACAGAAGGATGCGCCCCTCGTCGGAGCGCATCCTTGATGAAATAAGTTTCGGAGTATTAGTCCTCGTCGTCCCAAGCTGATTCACGGCTGAGCAGATCACCAGCATCGGCCTTGTTCACGTTGTCCAGTGCACCGTTGAAGCCATCAACCGATGCAGCAATCATTTCTTCCTCGTACATGCTTAGGTCGCGCACTACGGGCATTGAATATGTCTTCTTCATAATCTATTCTGTTTTAACGTTATTGATTTTGTTTCTTTGTTTCAACTAACAAGTCAGAAGGCATTACTTCATAATAACTTTCTTGCCGTTCACGATGTACAGACCCTTAGTGGGCTGAGCCACGCGAACACCCTGCAGGTTGTAGTACACACCAGCGTTGGCAGCGTTCTCGATAGCGCTGATACCAGTAGTCTCGTCAGCGAAGACAACGTCGAGAGCTGCACGGGCACTGCTGCTCTTAGCAACTTGGAGTATGACGTGACCGCCAACTTCCTCACCGTCGTTCACCTGAGCGAACTGAGCTGTGCCACCTCTGACAACCAGACCGTAGACATAATAATCAACGCCACCGTCATTTACTTTATAACTATCATAGAATTTCAAGGCGCCCTTATCTGTTGAAGAAGAACCCTTGAAAGGCACATAGTAAGTGCCTTCGTCGCCTTTCAGCACAAAAGCGGTACCAGCATCCACATCGTCCACCTTGGCCAGAGTCACTTTGCTGCCATCGCAAGTAGCAGTATAAGCGCTAAAGCTCATACCCGAGAAATCAAGAATGTTGTTAGTGTACCAAGTGCCCCAACCAGTAGCACCGATGCCGATAGCTTCCTTAGTCAGTACAGTAGTTGCAGAAGCAACATTTGATGAATTCAGCTGAACGGTCACTGTGTATACGCCAGCAGCACTGGGTGAAACTATAACATTGGGATCTCCAGGTGTACCATCTCCATACCAAGCAGAAGCCGAAGAAGCCTCCTTATAGTCCTTCTTTATCACTTTCAGCTCTATACCGGCATCCTTTGCCAAGGTAACATTCTCTTTGCTCCAAACATAGTTACCTGCGCCATCGCTTTCCATCCAGTCAGTAGTACCTGCTGCATCCCAATCTTTTGCAAAGAGTGCACTGACAGAGCCAACGACTGCATAGACAGGAGCAAGACTGAAGCTGTACTCTGCACCGTCTACAAATTTAAGGTCTGCTGTCTGTGCTCCTGAATTGTTGTGGAAAATGATATTCTCAGGGGCAGTTACTCCAGTATAGGTATAAGTATACACGTAATGATCCACACCATTGAACTTCTGAGTGGTCAGACTCTTCTCAAGGCAGGCATCATCGCCAGGCCAAGCACCATCAAACTCCGTCTTGCTTGGGTCTTCTCCTGTCCATGTATAGGCATAAACTTTATCCCAGTCACCATCGTTAATGAATGTAACCACAAAATCTTTAACAACTTCAGTAATCGTCAGTAGACCTGTGCTTTTTACATAAGTAAAACAATATTTCTTACCAGTTCCGGTAAACATCAATGAGGCGTCAACACGCTGATTAACTGTTTTGGGAGTTCCAACAGAAATGGGATCATTATTTACTCCTGTACTAAGACGGAAATTTGCATTGAAATCATCCCAATCATCAGCAGCTGCGGTCTGACCATCAGCAAGGCAGAAATAGATAGTAGAACTTATGACTTCCTCATAAGTATAAGTTTCACCATCACTTGTCGTAAATTCTGTTGTGGGCTGTGTACTCCAGCCGGCAGAACCGCCAACGAAATAAATGTTGTCGAAAGCATAGCTCGCTGCCGTGCAGACAAAGAGCAAAAGCATACTAGTAACAATTTTTTTCATAAGCTTTTTTGTTTATTAGTTAATGTATAAAAAAATGTTTTTATTTATATTCAACGCGCAAAGATAGAAAGTTTTGTGGAAACGACCAAACTTTTTGTCGTTTTTTTTCGCTATTCCTTTATATTTATTAATATAGAGCAAGGATTTGGCGCACGGATTATTACTTTGGGAACATCGAAATAAACGAAAAAACGGAAAGTTTTTATATGTAGAAAAGTCCTACAGTCCTGTAGTTCGCAGCTACGAAGTTATATAAAACCACGGATTTCACGGATTTTACGGATTTAAGCCGTAATGATAATCAGTAACTTAAAAGATCCGTTTAATCTGTGAAATCCGTGGTGGTTAAAATAAAAATATCCTCCGTTTCCGGTTTCTTAGTCAAAGAGACTACTTTCTGAGGTACTTCTTGCCGTTCAGGACGACGATGCCCTTGTAGCCGTTGCTGATGCGCTGTCCCTGCAGGTTGAAGATGGTCTTGCTGTTCTGCGCGTGTGCTACGATTGACTGCACAGCAGCAGCATCGACGGCAGTGAACTTCATGGTCCAGTTCTCGTCGGCCTGCTTTCCGCCACCCCATGTAGCCACGATGTTGATGACCTTCGAGGTGAGTCCATCGGCCTCGAGGTCAACCTGGAAGTTGCTGTCGCTGCGGGCCTCTTCGATCCATGCGGGCTGGTCGGTGATGGTCACCTGCGAATAGCCCACCCAGTCTTGTGCGTTAGGACGAATTTTGAACTGCCAGTAGCCGTCGGTGATGGTGGTGTTGTCCGTCAGGTCATAGGTCAGCGAGAATGTCTTGCCAGCCTCTACCACGGTGAACGGCACGTCGGCAGCCCATCCGTCCTGATTGCCTTTGAGTGTGAGTGTCTCCACCTTGGCATCGGGCACCTCGCCGCCATACTGTGTGGTGACATCCTCGAGTCCTGTGGTTCCGTCGTAGATGAAGTAGCGGTTTGTGGTGATGCCGTTCACGTCCTTGGTCTGCTTGCCTTCGCCGTTGTTGAAGAGCAGGCTGACGTTGGTGATGCTCTCGTCGAAGGTGTAGTACCAGAACTCAGTGCCCTGCACCGTTGTCTTCTCTGTGAGCTGCGGTCCAGGCCATGCCACGGCGAACACATTGCCACCGGCGTTCCAAGCCCAGATGTAGGGGGCCACATCGGCTTTGACATAAACAGTGATGGCAGCCTGCGAAGCGAGGGCCATCGTTGCCACAATGAATGTAAGTAAAAGTTTTTTCATACGCTTTATAATATTAAAAAGGTTAAGTATCTGCTTTGGGTAAGCGCCCCGCCCTTATCGGGCGAGGTACTTACGTCCGTTTTTGATGACCATTCCGCGGTAGTTGCTGCTGACGCGCTGTCCCTGCAGGTTGTAGGCAGGTCTCTGTGAGGAGACTACCATGGTGGGGCTGCTGATGGCATTGGCATCGCCGACGGTGGCCAGATGTCCTGATGCGTCGTAGTATCCGCCATTGACGAATGGGAAGTCGCCAGTCTGTGGAGCGCCCTGGTTGCTGAAGAGTATGCCCGTTGGCATGTCGTTCTCATTGAGTGTGCCGCCGTCCCATAGCCAGATGGCGTGGCCGTCGTTGTCGGTTCCCACCCACTTCAGCTTGTCGCCGGGCCATGTGGAGTTGGCACAGAAGTTCTTGTCGTTAGCGCCCCAGACCCATGCATAGGGTTTGTCGTAGTCCTTGTTGGCCTGGTAGTAGGCATAGAGGTGTCCCTCTATGGGCTTGGCGCAGTCGGGCAGCGTGATGGGCTCGGGTGTGTAGTACTTGCTGGTGATGTCAGTATAGACGGTGTCGCCGCTGTAGGTGAAATAGCTGTCGTGCGAGATGCCCTTGATGTCGGTTGTCTGCTTGCCTTCGCCGTTGTTGAAGATGATGTTCACTGGCGAGAAGGTGAATGTGCGCTTCCACATGACTCGTCCGTCGGTGAGTGTGTCGGTGACGGCCATCTGTGTGCCGGGCCACTCGCCGTTGACCGGCTGTCCTGCTGAGTTCCATGCATAGAGGTATGGCGCCGTCTTTGCCTCGACGTAGATAGTGATGTCGCGGACCTCCTCATCGTCGTTACCCGGCCGCATACCTTCCACCTTAAGGTTGTCGCTGACGAAGTAGGCGAAGTTGTTTCCGCTGGCAATGAGCTGGAAGCCTGTGGTGTCGACCTGCGGGAAGCCAGCTATGCAGAGCACGGTGCCGTTGGTGCCCTGCACCTTGATGACATAGCCGTTGCCCAGGTCGTTTTGCTCAACGATGCTGCTCTGGTTGGTGATGCCGGCAGCCTTGCGTGCCAGGATCATGTTTCCGATGGCGATGGGATAGCGCTGCCAGTGCTTCAGGAAGACGCAGGGCGTTCCGGGCATGGCGAGCATGAAGGCATTGGCGGCCAAGACGTTGTTCACCAGGCGGTCCTGGTTCTCGTAGGTGTCGTGGTTGTCGACGAAGGTGACGGCATAGCGGTTGTAGTTAGCGTCGCCAGCCAGTCCCTTGTTGCCCAGAGCGCTCCAGTTACCGCCACCGAAGGCATCGCGGAAGACGTACTTCAGGGGGAAGTCGAAGGCGGCGCTGGTATAGCCCGTGCCGCGTATCCATGCTGTGATGGCATCATAGCCGTCCCAGAACTCTCCTACGCAGAACTCGGGCTTGGCATACTCGTTGTACATCTTGGTGTACTGTGCGCCATAGCCTTTCACCATATCGAGGCGGAATCCGCTGTAGCCCAAGTCCTTAAGCAGGTAGTCGAGGTAGACTTTGCAGTTCTGCTGCACGTTGGCGCTGGTGTGGTCAAGGTCGCGTGCACCGCTGAAGTCGTCGCCGGTATCATTGGCGCCTGTGACCTCCCATCCCTGTTCCTTGGTGTAGCCTCCGTCGTCGTTGCGGCAGATGTCGGCGCCCGTCCAGTTGATGTTATAGGTGGTGCCGTCCCAAGACCAGGTCTCGTTGGCGAAGTCGATCCACGAGCCGTCCTTGCCGAGTGGCGACTTATGGTTGAGCACCACGTCCTCGATAATCTTAGTCCCCCGCTCCTTAAAGGCGGCCATCATGTCGCGCAGATAGCGTTCGCGGCTGCCGAAGGAGCTGCGTGCATCGAACCAGTAGACGGGCAGATAGCCCATGGAGTTGGCGGCGACACAGTTGGCTGAGTTGGGCACCCAGAGCAGGTCGAAGTACTTTGACAGGGTGTCGGCCTGACTGGTGAGGTTGCGCCACTGTGTGTCCTCATAGGAGTCCCAGTAGAATGCTTGCAGCATGACGCCGCCGTAGTTGGCGGGCCACTGTGCGCTGGCCGTAGCTACGAATGCCAGTGAGAGAATCAAGGTGTAGAATTTCTTCATGTTCTTAGTCGTTGGTTAGATTATTGTAACTACATATTTATTTAAGTTTCGGTTGTTGAGCCTGCTTCGCCGCCCGTCCGTCTCCCCTCCCCTTGGAAGGGAGGGGAGTCTTACGTGGTGTCTCTCCCCTTCTTGCTTCTCATTGGTAGCAAGCGGCAGAGCCGAGCGTTTATTGTTTTTGTCTTCATCTTGTCAACTTCCGAAAGTTGAACATATTTATTTTTCTTAGCGGCAAAGTTAGTGATTTTTGTCAAATAACGTTACAACTATCCGCCAATAATAGGGCGGGAGGCTGCGCAAACGTTTGCAACAATTTTCCCTCCCTTTGTTTTTCAATCACGGATTTCACGGATTGTACGAATTATAACTAATTACACAAATTCTCGCCGCAAGCGGCGAATGCCTGCGCGTAGCAAATTCGTGTAATTCGTAGAACTTGTCTTCATTGGCAGAATCCGTTTAATCCGTTCAATCCGTGGTTCTTAAAAGGTTTGAAGGGCGGGGAACTTGAGTACCTTAACATTGTATTAACTATAATGTAATTCAAGTTTCTAAAGCTGCTACTATTATGATTGTGAATAAGTTACCGACCCCACCCCTGCCCCTCCCCTACGATGGGAGGGGAGACTCGCTGAAGTCTGCCGCACTCCCCTCCCTTCCAAGGGGAGGGGCAACTCGCATGACTCCCCTCCCTTCAAGGGGAGGGGCAGGGGTGGGGTCTGTATTATCCTACCAGCAGCAAAGAAGTAGAAAATACTCACCCCACCCCCGGCCCCTCCCCTACGATGGGAGGGGAGTCTCGCGGTATCATTAGCGGTGGTTAGTGACACCCCACCCCCCGGCCCCTCCCCTACGATGGGAGGGGAGCCTCGCGGTATCATTAGCGGTGGTTAGTGACTTTTTCAAGTGGGCTCAATAAAGTAACCGTTACTCATAAAAAGTACAACGGCCATGTACGGTTCGTACAACGGCCATGTACGGTTCGTACAACGGCCCTGTACGGTTCGTACATAAGCCATGTACGAAATGAAAGAGGATTGAACGGATTTCCCTGCCCAGTGCTTACTGCTGGAAGGGCTGGCGGAAGGTGCAGCCCTCGCGCCAGCGTGAGCATCCGTAGGCGGTTTTGCCGCGGATGATGTGGCCCTGGCCGCAGAGGGGACAGGGCGCCCCCTCGGTGATGGGGGCTGCGGGAGTGGCGGGACGTGAGGCGGCGGTAGCGGCTTTGGGCTTCTGGACAGCAGGAGAATCGGCCTTGGCCTTGGTGCGTCGCGGTTTCTTCTGCGGCTCGGCCTCTACGCTCACGCGGCGGTTGCTGGCGTCGCCCATCACGTCGTTCACTATCTGGGTCACCTGCTGCTTCAGTTCGTCGATGAACTGCTGGGCATTGTATTTCTGGTGTTCAATGTCGCGCAACTTCTTCTCCCAGATGCCTGTCAGCTCGCAACTCTTCAGCAGTTCCTCGCGGATGAGGTCTATCAGCTCAATGCCTGTGGGCGTGGCGACGAGGCGTTTCCGCTCGCGATGGATGTAATGGCGCTTGAAGAGCGTCTCGATGATACTGGCACGGCTCGACGGACGGCCGATGCCGTTCTCTTTTATGGCGGCACGCAGCGTCTCGTCTTCCACGAACTTGCCTGCCGTCTCCATGGCACGCAGCAGGGTTGCCTCGGTGTAGTAAGGCGGCGGCGTGGTCATCTTCTCCGTCAGCGTGGGTTTGTGAGGGCCGCTCTCGCCCTTGACGAAGGTGGGCAGGGTGCGCTCTTCGTCGTCGGTGGGCTGGGCCTTCTCCTCATCGTCTTTCTGCAACTTGCCTTGCACCACACGCCAGCCGGGGTCGAGTATCTCCTTGCCTGTAGCCTTGAACTCGACGCCGTCGACCTGTCCTAAGACGGTGGTGGTAGAGAACTTACAGTCGGGCAGGAACACGCCAATGAAACGGCGTGCCACCAGGTCGAAGACTTTCTGCTCAGCATCGCTGAGGCTCTGGGGGATAACGCCCGTGGGTATGATGGCATGGTGGTCGGTGACCTTCGACGAGTCGAAGACGCGCTTGCTCTTCTTCAGCGGCTTGCCGCCGATGGGGCGGATGAAGTCGGCATAGGGCGCCACACCCATGAACTTCGTCTGGTAGAGGCCGTTCATGGTCTGCGGACACTTGGCGTAGATGTCGTCGCTGAGATACTGTGTGTCCACACGGGGATAGGTGGTGTACTTCTTCTCGTACAGGCTCTGGATGAGGTTCAGCGTCATCTCGGCCGAGAAGCCGAACTTGCGGTTGCAGTCTACCTGAAGCGAGGTGAGGTCGTAGAGCTGGGGCGGCTGTTCCTTGCCCTCCTTCTTCTCGACCTTCGTCACGGTGAAAGGCTTGCCGTCGATGAGGGCAAAGGCTTTCTCGCCCTCGTCCTTGCTGGTGAACTTTCCTTTGAACTCTGTTCCGGCTTGCTCACGCTCGGCAGACTCCAAATTTGTTTGGGGCTGTTCTCGCTTTATCGCAATCTTTGTGGCGGTAAAGGTGGTGTCGCGATAGACGGTGGCGAGCACCCAGTAGGGCTCGGGCTTGAAGGTGTCGATTTCCTTCTGGCGGTTCACGATGAGGGCCAGCGTAGGCGTCTGCACCCGGCCAATGCTCAGCACCTGGCGGTTCTGGCCGTACTTCAGCGAGTAGAGGCGCGTGGCGTTCATACCCAGCAGCCAGTCGCCGATGGCACGGCTCATGCCCGCCATATAGAGCGGCTGATAGTCCTGCTGATCCTTCAGGTTGGCAAAGCCTTCGCGGATGGCCTCGTCGGTCATCGACGAGATCCACAGACGCTTCACGGGGCACTTGGCCTGGGCCTTCTGCATGACCCACCGCTGGATGAGCTCACCCTCCTGGCCAGCGTCGCCGCAGTTGACAATGGCATCGGCAGCCTGCATCAGCCGCTCAATGACGGCAAACTGCTTCGTGATATGTTCCTCGGGAATGAGCTTGATGCCAAAGCGCGACGGAATCATGGGTAGCTGGGTGAGGGCCCACGAACGCCAGGCGGGCGTATAGTCGCCGGGCTCCTTCAGCGTGCACAGGTGACCGTAGGTCCACGTCACCTGGTAGCCGTTTCCTTCCAAATAGCCATCGTGAGAGGCTGTGGCGCCTATGATGCGGGCAATATCGCGTGCCACACTGGGTTTCTCTGCTATGCAAACAACCATGGAAAATATGATTTACTATTTACGGATTTACTATTTTGGGGTGCAAAATTATTATCTTACGAAAGGTGTCTCGCCCTTGCTGTTTATGAGCACCCATGTACTGTCGTTTCTCACCCACGCCAGGCCGTCTGTATCAAAATCCTCGGCTTCGTTATACTGATGTTTAATGACAACAGATCCATTCTTGTCGATATAACCCCACTTGCCTTCTTTTTTTGTAGCAGCCAACCCTTGATGGAATCCTCTGACTTGCACCCATTGGGGCTCTAAGACAAAGTTGCCGCTGGTGCCAATGTAACCGTACAGGGGGGCATGGTATAAAGCAGCCGCGGCTAATCCTTCTGAAAAAGAATCGGCCCACCGGAATTTGAACTGTATGGCCACATTGCCCTTTTTGTCAAGATAGCCCCATATACTGTCATTTCTTACGGCAGCAAGCCCGTGGCTGAATTCCCGGGCATTTTTCCATTTACATGGGCTGACAACATCTCCGTCTTTAGTAATGTAACCAGACAGACCATTCTTAGTACATACTGCCATGCCCTCATGTAGTTCGTGAACCATAGAATAATCTGACATGGCCTTAACGACTGCCCCTGTAGAATCTGCATGAATCAATTGTGAGGCGTTTCCCGTCTTTACGTATGCCAGATATTCACCAAGAAGATTGATGTGAGTCCACTGGCAGGGTTGTATTTCCCTTCCGCAGGTGTCAATAAGACCTAACAGATTGGTTTCATCCCTCATGACACCCACGCCGTCATCATAGCCAAATGCCAGCCATTTGTACTTGAAGTCAATCTTGACGTTGCCGTATTTGTCGATGGCTCCATAATTATCGCCTTTCTTATAACTGCCGCGACCACAGAAGAAATGCCACGCAGAGGTCACCTCTGGCGTGATGATGGCTTGTCCGGCAGCATTGAGATAGGTCTTCCTGCCGTCAAAGTCTTCTGCTAGTGCGGCGCCTTGTCTGAATCCTCCTGCTTGTTTCCATTGGTAGCCGCTAACCAGTTTACCGCCACCATTCACGTATGCGTAGACATCGCAAATCTTATTCCCGTTGCTGTCAATGATGTCTTTCCGTATCGGGTGTATTTTTTCTGGCATGACGACTGTGGCTTCCTCGATGACGGGATCCCTGGATCCAATCTTGCTACATTGCTTGGTCATCAGCAAGACGAGTAGCAGGACAACAATGGCAGCAATAGCGACCATGACAGCTGATTTCCAATGTGTGGCAACGGGGCGGAGGTGGGCGGCTGTATCGTTGTCACATGGTGAAGTGACGACCGAAGAACCAGTTTTTTGCGCATTGTTTTCAGACACGGCAAGCTGTCTGCGCAGATCTGAAAGCATGGCCTCCATCGACTGGTAGCGCTGCTCGGGATGCGTCTGCATGGCTCGGCTGACAATAGCCCAAACTCCCTGACTCATGTCGCTTGAGAAAGGCAAACTGTCCGTTTGCTGCCTCATGCCTCGCATAGGCTTTTGCAGAGCATGGGTAGTCAGAAAGGTTGCATCAGGCGGACGTTGCCCCGTACAGAGATAATAAAGCAGTGCCCCAAGACTGTAGACGTCAGCCGTAGGCGTGAACCGACGCAGACCTTCAGGCTGGTATTGCTCAATAGGTGCAAAACCATTACTGATGCCCAGAGGAACCGATTCTGTCTGGTGTCCGCTGTTGTCGTAATGCTTCGACAGTCCGAAGTCAATCAGCACCACATCGTCAGTGTCACCATTAGTACGTAGCATGACGTTGGCCGGTTTCACGTCGAGATGCATGATGCGATGTTCATGCAGGCTACATAGAGCCTCACCGACACCAATGGCAAGGCGTAGAGCACGCTCATCACTCAAGGGAGAGCTGCCACTTTGGTCTACCAGCTGCTTCAGCGAACCGCCCTCAATATACTCCATGACGTAATACACGGTGTTGTTCTCCTCGAACACATCGTATATATCCACCACGTGAGGCGTGCGCTCCAGCTCAGCTATCAGTTGTGCCTCGCGCTTGAACTTCTTTTGATTGAGGGCCACCTCATCGGCATATTCTGAAGCAATAGTTTTCACACTGCCATCAGCCAGTCGCTGTTGGTGGTGGTTTATGAAAAACTCCTTGATGGCCACGCTGCGATTCAAGCCAGTATGGACACCATAATAGGTAATGCCGAAACCGCCATGGCCAAGCACCTGCTTTAGTAAGTATTTGCCGTCCTGCAGCAGTGTGTCATTGCGTAGTGCTGTCATACGCCTTCTATATAAACATAGTTACAGACCACACCCCCAGCCCCATTCCCGAGCAAGCTCGCCTACCCGTAGCCTTT
>JAILPA010000082.1 GCA_024690505.1 Prevotella sp. | reverse complement strand
TGCCGTCCGTAGAGTCCGCTGCAAATAACCGGTCCGTTGCCGTCCGTAGAGTCCGCTGCAAAAACCAGTCCGTTGCCGTCCGTAGAGTCCGCTGCAAAAACCAGTCCGTTGCAGTCCGCTGCCGATTCTCAGGCCATCAGGTGCTTGAAGCGCATACCCTCGGCCACCTGCTCGCTGACGTCGTGGCTCACGAGCTGTCTCAGCAGTTCGTAGGCGAAGGGGAAGGCGGCTGCAGGCCCCTCGGCAGTGGTGATGTTGCCGTCGACGGTGACCAGCTCGGCCGTGTAGCGGGCCTTTGCCAGCAGCTGCTCGAAGCCCGGGTAGCAGGTGGCCTGCTTACCGTCGAGCACGCCCAGCTGGGCCAGCACCACAGCCGGCGCGGCGCAGATGGCAGCCACCCTTTTCCCTGTCTCCGCCTGGGCCAGCACAGCCTGACACACGCCCCGGTGCTCATACAGGTTCTTTGCCCCCGGCATACCGCCCGGCAGGAGCAGCAGGTCGGCGTCGCTGAAGTCGCAGTCGTCGAACAGCGTGTCAGCTATCATCTGCACGCCATGGGCCGACTCCACCACCAGGTTATCGTCGTCGATGCTCACCGTCATCACGTCCACACCGCCCCGGCGCAGCACGTCGACGGGAATCAAGGCCTCTACATCTTCGAAGCCATTTGCTAAAAAAACATACACTTTTGCCATGGTTTGAAAATAATTTAGTACTTTTGCAGCTACAAAGGTAATAAAAAACTTTCTCACGACCAAAAGAACGGTAAAAATATGTCACACAGGCCCTTGAAATTTGCACTTTTCGGCAATGTGTACCAGCACGAGAAGTCAGCCGCCATACGTCAGGTGCTCGACAGTCTTGACCAGCACGGGGCACAGGTTGCCATCGAGGAGGAGTACTACGACTTCCTCTGCTGTTCCGAGCTGATAGCCCCGCGTGGCGCCGAGACCTTCAACGGCAGCAACTTCCAAGCCGACTTTGCCATCTCCATGGGTGGCGACGGCACGCTGCTGAAGACGGCCAGCATGGTGCGCGACAAGCAGACGCCCATCCTCGGCGTGAACATGGGGCGGCTGGGGTTCCTGGCCGATGTCAGCGCCCCCGACGTGCCTGCCGCCATCGATGCCCTCTACCACAACGACTACTCGGTGGAAGACCGCTCGCTCATACGCGTCGACACTGGCGGCGAGCCCATCAGCGGCTGTGACTGTGCCCTGAACGACGTGGCCATCCTGAAACGCGACACCGCCTCGATGATCACCATCCGTGCCACCATCAACGGCGAGTACCTCACCACCTACCAGGCCGATGGCTTGGTGGTGTCTACGCCCACGGGCTCCACGGCCTACTCGCTGTCGAACGGCGGACCCGTCATCGTGCCCCAGACCGGCGTCATCGTGATGACCGCCGTGGCCCCCCACTCGCTCAACGTGCGGCCCATCGTGCTGCCCGACACCGCCCTCATCGAGCTCACCGTGAGCAGCCGCAGCCACACCTTCCTCGTGGCCATCGACGGCCGCAGCGACAAACTGCCCGAGGGCATCACCCTACGCCTGTCGCGTGCCCCCTACAAGGTGAGGGTGGTGAAGCGCAGCTCCACCCGCTACTTCGCTACCCTGCGCGAAAAACTCATGCTCGGTGCCGACGTACGGTAAAGCCCCACGCCCGTCCGTGTTCATCCGTTGCTAAAAAAAGAACCAAGAAGATGTCGATACTGAGGAAACTGCTCCATTTGCCCGAGAGCAAATACTCCGGCCGCCGCATAGCCCGGTGGCTCTGGTGGGCCCTGCGCGGCAACCGCCTGCAAGCCTGCCTCAATGCAGGCATCGGACTGCTGGGCGTGGTGCTCAGCCTGCTCACCGTATGGGCCATGCAGACAGCCATCGACGTGGCCTCGGGCACCCGCCAGGGCAACATCTACTGGGCCGTCGCCATCATGGCCGTCCTCATACTGGGCGAGTTCGCACTGGGCATCTCGCGCGTATGGATCAAGAACATCCTGGGCATCAAGGCCCAGAACCGTATGCAGCAGCAGCTGCTGGCCCGGCTGCTGCGCTCCGAGTGGCGCGGACGCGAGGCCATGCACTCCGGCGACATCATCAACCGCCTCGAGGAAGACGTCCGGCAGGTCGTCACCTTCCTCACCGAGACCCTCCCATCAGCCCTCAGCACCGTGGCCATGTTCGTAGGCGCCTTCGTCTACCTCATGCAGATGGACGTGGCCTTGGCCTGCATCACCGTCGGCATACTGCCAGTCTTCCTACTCGTCAGCCGCATCTACGTGGCACACATGCGACGCTACTCACGACAGGTGCGCCAGTACGACAGCCACGTGCAGAGCCTGCTCACCGAGACCATGCAGCACCGTATGCTGGTGAAGACGATGGAGGCCGACGAGCAGATGCTCACCCGACTGGGACAGACGCAGACCACCCTGCGGCAGTGGGTGCGCCGACGCACCGTCTTCTCAGTGGCCAGCAACCTCTTCCTCAACATCGGCTTCTCACTGGGCTACCTCATCGCCTTCCTCTGGGGAGCGCTGCGACTGCACGCCGGCACACTATCGTTCGGAGGCATGACGGCCTTCCTACAGCTCGTCTACCGCATACAGGGCCCCGCCCGCGAGCTGTCGCGGCTGGCACCCGCCTTCGTCAGCGTCTTCACAGCTACCGAGCGACTCATGGAGCTCGAAGAGACACCCGAAGAGGAGCAAGGCGCACCCCTGCCACTCGACGCACCCTGCGGCATCAGCTTCGACAGCGTCAGCTTCAACTACGGCGCACCCGGACAGCAACCCACACTCAACGGCATCACTTTCGACTTCCCGCCAGGCTCCTGCTCAGCCATCCTCGGCGAGACGGGCTCGGGCAAGACCACACTCATACGACTACTGCTCGCACTCGTACACCCACAGCAAGGCCACATCACTATATATAATAAATGTACGCGCGAAGAGCTGTCACCACGCCACCGATGCAACTTCGTCTATGTGCCACAGGGCAACACCCTGCTCAGCGGCACGCTGCGCGAGAACCTGCAGATAGGCAACCCCACCGCCACCGACCCACAGATGCTCGAGGCACTCAGGCTGGCCTGTGCCGACTTCGTCGACCAGCTGCCCGAAGGACTCGACACACGCTTCAGCGAACAGGGCGGCGGACTGAGCGAGGGCCAGGCACAGCGCATCAGCATAGCGAGGGCACTCCTACGTCCAGGCAGCATCATGCTACTCGACGAGGCCACCAGCGCACTCGATGCCGCCACCGAGCGACAGGTGCTGGAAAACATACTGCGACAGCAGCGACGCACCGTCATCTTCGTCACTCACCGCAGCGCCGTCCTCGACTACTGCTCGCAGGTCATTCGCGTGGACAAGCCGGAGAAAGAGTGAGAGCCCCCCCCAAAAAAATACAACGCCCATGTACGGTTCGTACACAGACCATGTACGGTTCGTACAACGGCTATGTACGGTTCGTACAACGGCACATGTACGGAAGACGAGAATCGCGGAAACCTGCCGCCCGCCTAGCCTTTCCCTTGTAGGGGGCGCGGTGGGCGGCAGGTTTCCGCGATTCTCCCCTCCCATCGCACTCCCCTCCCATCGCACTCCCCTCCCATCGCACTCCCCTCCCATCGTAGGGGAGGGGCAGGGGTGGGGTCAGTAATTAAATCATTCTTTGGGGTAGTTTGGAGCTTTAGAAACTTGAATTACTCATCCCATCAAGCTGTTGCGATGTTTAGCGTACCGCAAATGGATGAAGGAACGAAGGCACACTCACCCTTTCCTGTCGGCCAGGTACATGCCTGTAAGGATGAACACGCCCCCCAGCACGAAGAACGGAGTGACGGGCTCGGCCAGTATCAGCCAGGCGAAGACCACGGTGGCAAGGGGATTGATGTAGACGTAGTTAGTAGCAACGATAGCCCCCAGGCACCTCATCACCCACGTCCACAGCACAAAGCACAGCAAGGAGGCCACGCACCCCAGGAACAAGAGGTTGCCCATGACAGCCGGCCGCAGCAGGACATTCAAGTCCATCGTGCCACCCATGGCTGTGGGCAGCTCCGAGGGCACCATCGCATAATAGGGAATCATGGTGAGCAGGCCGTAGAAGAACACCTTGCGAGTGATGAAGACAGCATCGTAGCGCTTGTTCGCTGGTATAATCAGCAGCGAATAGACGGCCCAGCACAGGGCGGCTGCCAGCGCCAAACCATCGCCAACGGGCGACAGATGAAGCACGAAATGACCATTGAGCACCACCACCGCCACGCCCAACAACGCCAGTGCCGAGCCTGTCAGCTGCATGGGGCGCAGCCGTTCGGACTTATAGAACAGGCCAATGAGGATAGCAGCCAACAGCGGACAGGAGCAGACCAGGAGCGACGTGTTCGTGGTAGTGGTATAGCACAGCGACTCGTTCTCGGTGAGGAAGTAGAGCGAGCCGCCCGTCACGCCTAAGGCTAACATCAGCAACTCATCCTGCCAGGAGTCACAGAGCCAGCGTCCTTTCCCTGCCACGGACTTCCCGGACAAGCACGGACTATCCCCAGTCTTTGACTTTGTCCGTTTCAGTCCATGAAGTCCGATGCCATAAATCAGCAGCAGCACATAGGCGATGATGAAACGCAGGGTAAATATCTGTGCGGGCGACAGTCCGTTCAGCAGCAGAATCTTCGTAAACACAAAGGTGCTGCCCCATATCACCACCACGAGGAAGGCTGCGAGGTGACCCAAGGTGACTATACCGATATTCCTTTTGCTCACGTCAATCATCAAAAGCCCCTACTCCATCTCGTGATCCAGCCGGCCAGACCAAAGGTATTTCTTCGTCTCGCGGGCCGCCACGCCGCTGAGCAGGAGCAGGCATACGAGGTTGGGGATGGCCATGAAGGCGTTCATCGTGTCGGCAATGTTCCAGATGATGTCGAGCTTGACAATGCAGCCGAAGAACAGGGCCACGATGAACATGATGCGGTAGAAACGGTTCGTACGGCGGCCCTCAAGGTAGTTCACAGCGCTCTCGCCGTAGTAGCTCCAGCCCAGAATGGTGCTGAAGGCGAAAGTGAGAATGCCGAAGGTGAGCAGCGGAGCCCCAACGTATGGAATCTTGCCAAACGCCACCTTTGTCAGCGCAGCACCATCGGCATAGCTGATGTCGGGATAGGCCAGGATGCTGCTGACGAGCACCATTCCCGTGAGGGCACAGATGACAACGGTGTCCCAGAACGTACCGGTAGACGACACGAGGGCCTGTCGGACGGGGTTGCGCGTCTGGGCGGTTGCTGCCACGATGGGTGCCGAGCCCATGCCGCTCTCGTTGGAAAAGAGTCCGCGGGCAATACCATAGCGGGCGGCCATCATCACCGTAGCACCAACGAAGCCACCACCTGCGGCAGAGGGGTTGAACGCCGAGGTGACGATGAGCTTCAGGGCTGGCCACACAAACGGGGCGTTCATGCAGAGTATGACAAGGCAACCCAGCACATAGAACAGGGCCATGAAGGGCACAAGCACCGTGCAGACTCGGGCGATAGCCTTCACACCGCCAAGGATGACCACCGCCGTCAGCACACAGACGAAGATGCCCACCGCCCATGCCGGCACACCGAAGGTCTCGTAGGTGAGCAGGGCAATGCTGTTGGCCTGAACCGTGCAGCCAATGCCAAACGACGCCAGGGCCGTGAACACGGCGAAGAGCACCGCCAGCCACTTCATCCCCAGCCCACGCTCCAAGGCATACATAGGGCCGCCATACACACGACCGTCGGGAGCCTTCACGCGATATTTCACGGCCAGCAAGCCCTCGGCATATTTAGTAGACATGCCGAAGATGCCCGTCAGCCAACACCACAGCACGGCTCCCGGACCGCCCAGGGCCACAGCCGTGGCCACGCCCACAATGTTGCCCGTACCGATGGTGGCTGCCAAAGCTGTGGCCAAGGCACCAAACTGGCTTACGTCGCCCTTGGCACCGGCATCTTTCTGCACAGAGAGGCGGATGCCCGTCAGCAGTTTACGCTGAGGAATGCCCAGACGGAAAGTCAGGAAAAGGTGGGTGCCAAGCAGCAGCACAACCATGGGCCAGCCCCACAGCCAACTGCTAAGCAGCAAGAAGAAATCGTTGATAGTCTCCATAGGGGTGGATGAAGGGGTCTGCGGGAATTAGCGTTTAATCTCAATGTCGCGTTTCACGTTGTTGCGGATTTTCGTCAAGTAGCCCTTCATTCCTTCGGCATCCTTCGTGTCGATAATCTCGAGGAGTTCCTTCAGCTCCGTGCGTATCTGGCTCACCTGGTCGTGGGTATAGGGGTTGAAGAGTATCTCCTGCAGCAGGTAGTCGTCCTCGTTGAGCACGCCTTTGGCAATGCGCATGTGGCGCTTGAAAGTAGTGCCAGGAGCGTCCTGATGCTTCATCACGGCAGCGAAGACGAAGGTGCTCACAAAGGGTATGGACAGCGAGTAAGCCACCGTCTTGTCGTGCTCCTCGAAAGTGTACTCGTAGATGTTCAGCCCTAAGCGCTGGTAAAGGTCCTTGAAGAAGATGCGCCCCATGTAGTCACCCTCGCTGATGATGATGGCGTTCTCCTCGCTCAGCTGCTGAAGGTTGGCAAACGTGGGGCCAAACATGGGGTGGGTAGAGACGTAGCGCATACCTGTGGATTCATAGAAGTCCTTCAGGTCGGTCTTCACCGAGGCAATATCGCTGATGATGCACTCCTTGGGCAAATGGGGAATCACCTCCTTGAACACGGGAATGGTGTACTTCAGCGTCACGGCGTTGATGAGCAGCTCGGGCTTGAAGGCCTCTATCTCCTCGAAGCTGGTGAAACGCTGACAGTTGTAGGTGAACCTCATGCGCTTGGGGTCGCGCTCGAAGACTGCCACCTCGTGGTCGAAACTCAGCAGGTCGATGAAGAAGCTCCCCATCTTGCCTGCGCCCATAACAAGTATTTTCATAGAACAGACGGCTATTTGTTTACTATCTCTATCTGCTGGCGAACACTCTCCTCGTGTATGCTCTCAAAGACCTTGGCCACAAACTCAGGAGCCATGCCGCTGAGCGAGCCCTGCACGCCGCGCTTCTCCAGAATCTCGTTGTAGCGCGAGGCCTGAAGCACAGTCATGTTGTGCTCCTTCTTGTAGTTACCAATCTCACGGCAGACGGCCATGCGCTTCGACAGGATTTCCATCAGCTGGTTGTCCAGCTCGTCAATCTGCTTGCGCAGCTGCTGGATGCTCTCCGTGGTGATGTGCTCGTCGCGGATGACGAGCAGCGACAGAATGTAGTCGAGCACGTCGGGCGTCACCTGCTGCTTGGCGTCGCTCCAAGCCTTGTCGGGGTCGCAGTGGCTCTCAACGATGAGTCCGTCGAAGCCCAAGTCCATGGCCTGCTGGCAGAGCGGAGCTATCAGCTCGCGCCGACCGCCGATGTGGCTGGGGTCGCTGATGATGGGCAGCTCGGGGATGCGACGGTGCAGCTCAATGGGAATCTGCCACATGGGGGCGTTGCGGTAAATCTTCTGCTCGTAGGAGGAGAAGCCTCGGTGGATGGCTCCCAGACGCTTGACGCCAGCCTGGTTGAGGCGTTGCAGGGCACCTATCCACAGCTCCAGGTCGGGATTCACGGGATTCTTCACGAACACTGGCACGTCGACCCCTTTCAAAGCATCGGCCAAGGCCTGCATGGCAAAGGGGTTGGCCGTGGTGCGTGCGCCAATCCACAAGATGTCCATGCCGTATTTCAGGGCCAGCTCCACATGCTCGGGCGTGGCCACCTCGGTAGAGATGAGCATGTGGGTTTCATCCTTCACCTGCTTCATCCAGGGCAGAGCCTTCTCGCCATTGCCCTCGAAGCCACCGGGCTTCGTGCGCGGCTTCCATACGCCGGCACGGAAATTGTGGCAGCCCTTCATGGCCAACTGGCGGGCGGTGGTCATCACTTGCTCTTCGGTCTCGGCCGAACAGGGGCCGGCAATCACGAAGGGACGTTCATTGTCACTGGGTAAACTCAGTTTCTCTAATTCCAGTTCCATAGTTATATTGCTTGTTTTATCCGTTCTAAGGCTTCTTTCATCTTCCCTTCCTTGGCACAGAGCGAGATGCGAATGTAGCGCTCGCCATTGCTGCCGAAGATGAAGCCCGGGGTGATGAATACGCGAGCCTGGTGGAGCACGCGCTCGGTGAGGTCTTCCACATTGGCAATGCTGTTGGGTATGCGTCCCCAAAGGAACATGCCCACTTGCTGCGGGTCGTAGGTGCAGCCAAGGGCATCCATAATCTGTTCGGCATACTGGCGGCGGCGGCTGTAGGTCTCGATGTTGGCCATGCGGTGCCAGTCGTCGCTGTTGTTGTAAGCCTCGGCAGCGGCCAGCTGTATGCCGCGGAAAGTGCCGCTTTCGATGTTGCTCTGCACCTTCAGTATCCACGAGATGAACTCGGCGTTGGTGGCACAGAGGCCCACGCGCCAGCCTGGCATGTTGTGGCTCTTCGACATGGAGTTGAACTCGATGCAGCAATCCTTGGCACCAGGCACTTGCAGGATGCTCAAGTGCTCCTCGCTCAGAATGAAGCTATAAGGATTGTCGTTCACCACGACGATGTCGTGAGCTTTGGCAAAAGCCACCAGGCGCTCATAGGTTTCCCTGCGTGCCCTTCCTCCCGTGGGCATGTTGGGATAGTTTGTCCACATCAGCTTCACCGCCGAAAGGTCCATCTTCTCCAGCTCATCGAAATCGGGCTGCCAGCCGTTGTCCTCCCGCAGATTGTAGTTCACGATGTCAGCGCCCAGAATCTTGCTCAGCGACGTGTAGGTGGGATAGCCCGGGTTGGGCACCAGCACCTTGTCGCCGGGATTGACGAAGGCCAGTGTGACATGCAGGATGCCTTCCTTCGAGCCGATGAGTGGCAGCACCTCCTTGGCGGGGTCAAGGTCGACGCCATAGAAGCGTTTGTAGAATCCGGCCATCGCCTGGCGCAGCTCGGGAGTGCCCATCGTGGGCTGGTATCCGTGGCTGTCGGGGCGACGTGCCACCTCGCACAGTTTCTCTACGGTCTGCTCCGACGGCGGCATGTCGGGGCTGCCGATGGCCAACGAGATGATGTCCTTGCCCTCGGCATTCATCCGTGCCACCTCCTTCAGTTTGCGGCTGAAGTAGTATTCGCTCACTAAGCTAAGTCTTTCTGCTGGTTGTATCATATCTCTTAGATTTCAATGTTCAATTATCAATTTGCCTTATATTCTCCCAATATCTTCAAATCGCGGGTGAGGGGGATGATGGCGTCGATGGACTGGCGATAGCGTGTGAGGTCGGAATAGGCCACATCGACGTAGAACAGGTATTCCCACTCGCGGCCGATGATGGGCAGCGACTGTATCTTCGTCAGGTTGATCTTGTAGAACGACAGGATGGCGAGCACGGCCGAGAGCGACCCCTCCTCATGCGGAAGCGAGAAGACGAGGCTTGCCTTGTTAGCCTCGACCAACGGCCGCAGGAGGTCGGCCTTCTGGGGAGCCGAGCAGACGAGGAACCGCGTGTAGTTGTGCTTGTTATCCTCGATGCCATCTTCCAGCACCTTCAGCCCATAGAGCCGGGCGGCCTCGGCATGGCAGATGGCAGCCCATCCGCGGTGGTGCCCTTCGGCAATCATGCGGGCGGAGCCTGCTGTATCCTCGCCCTCCACGATGCGCAACTGTGGATGGTGCTCCAGATAGTGGCGTGTCTGCATCAGAGCCACGGGATGTGAGTGTACCTCGGTCAGCGTGTCCCAGTCGTCTTCGGGCAGACAACAGATGCAGTGTGTAATGTGCAGTTTATGCTCGCCCACCACCGTTGTGCCGCTATCGCGCAGCAGCTCATAGTTGTGCAGCAACGAGCCCGCAATGGTATTCTCGATGGCAGCCATGGCAATCACCGTGGGGTCTTGGCGCACGGCATCGTACACCTGTTCGAACGTGGCACAGCAGATGAGCTGCAGCTGCTCGCCCGCAAAATACTGGTGGGCCGCAATGTCGTGAAACGATCCTGTCTCTCCCTGTATAGCTACTCTCTTCATTCTCTCTATGTTTCTTTCTTACCAAAAAGCCCCGCTTTCACCTTTCAATGAAGCGGGGCTCAGTATTCTTTTGGTCTTTCATTTCTAAAATGTTCATTACATACGACCTCCCGCTTCACAATGGCTTGCAAAGTAAAAGTAGAAGTAATAATATGCGCTTTTTTTCGTCATATTTCCGTCAAATCGTAGTTACAGAGTGCAAAATTATATCATTTCCTGCAAACGTGCAAATAATTTGAAAGTTTTTTTGCATTTTTGTCGCTAATATGAAAAAAATGCCTAACTTTGCAAGCACAAACCTAATTATTATACCTAAGTAACATGAAGAGACTCTTTCTTTCGATGACACTACTGCTGACAATTGCCCTCGGGATAAGCGCACAGAAGACCTACGCCGTGCTGGCAGCAGTATCGTCATATGCCAATTCTGAGATGAACCTGAACTATACCACGAAGGATGCCAAGGATCTTTCCAAAGTGTTCAGGAAGCTGGGCTACGACGTGACGCTGCTCACCAGCCGCTATGCCAACGCGCAGAATATTGCCAACAAGCTGAAGGCGGTGGCACAGAAGGCAGGCCCGAGCGACCGCATCCTGTTCTTTTTCTCAGGACATGGAGGCCCGGGGCTTTTCTGCACTTACGATGCGAATTTCCCCTATGCGGAGTTAGTAAAGATTCTCACCTCATCGAGTGCCCGCGATATTATATGCTTTATGGACTGCTGCCATTCTGGCAGTGTGCAGGATGCAGCCAGCGACCGTTACGGCTGGTCGGAGGGCACGCGCCTCTGCTTCCTCATGTCGAGCCGTGCCAGCGAGTACTCCATGGAGCACGGATGGGTGGGCCACGGCTTCCTGGCCAAAGCCCTCATCAAGGCGCTTCGCGGCAAGGCTGATGCCAACCGCGACCGTAAGATCACGTTGGGCGAAGCCTACAAATACATCTACAAAGACGTTACCCGCCGTGCACCCGGTGCCAACGGCCAGCACCCCACACTCGTTGGCTCGCAGTCGATGTCGAACTGTGTGCTGGCAAACTGGAACTAACCCCTGAAACAATCCCTTTCCCCCATAACCACTATGAAGAAAGAACAGAAGCCCATCAACAATCCTGATAAGAGCAAGACCACGAAGGGCGGCTACAACGCCACCCGGATTGTGCTCACCGCTGCCGGTGTGTCGCTGGCAAGCAGTGCCGCAGGTGCTGCCGGTGCCATGGCCTACAACGACAGCCAGCACCGTTACACCAACAACGACGATGACGATGAAGAAGAAGTGGAAGTCATCACCCCACCCGTTGAGCCACCTGTGGACACACCACCCGTGGTGACACCGCCCGAAGAGCCACCTACTATCATTCCGCCAGTGGTGGAGCCACCAGTGGAACCAGTAGAACCCGTGGAGCCCATTGAGCCAGTGGAACCCGTGGAACCAGTAGAGCCCGTGGAGCCCATTGAGCCAGTGGAACCCGTGGAACCAGTAGAGCCCATTGAGCCAGTAGAGCCCATTGAGCCAGTAGAGCCTATTGAACCAGTGGAGCCCACCGAGCCTACCGAGCCTACCGAGCCCACCAATTCTGAAGACCCCAACAACGGCGATGTGGAGATAGACCCCAACGACAACGATGCTGCCGACATGTTCACAGCCGACTCGCTTGAGACCATCTACGACGAGAACGGCAAGGAGATGACCGCAGCCATGATTCACACGGCCGACGGCGGACGATTTATGATGGTCGACGAGGACAACGACTCCGTCTTCGACATCATCACCGATATGGATGGCAACCCCGTGGCACAGGTCGACGGCTCTCTCACCGTGAGCGACATCGAGGACATGATTGACGACTCGGGCGGCTATCTGGAACCCACCGAAGGCACAGACAACGAGCTGGCCATGGGCGAGAACCTCAACGCTGACGACGTGACAAACACCGATGGCGGCGGCACCAACCTGGCCATGCTCGACGAGGATCCCGACCTCAACGACCCGTTCGGTGGCATGGGAGCCATTGGCGGCATCGACGACGGCATGGACATCACCTAAAAAGGATAAGGTCACAATAAGACATAAACCGAAAACACAAGCAAAAAGATATGGCAACAGATATGAACGAGCCACTTCCCGTGCGCATGTTGAAAGCACCGGTCAAGGAGAGCCCCACCAAGTTCCGCCAAGAGACCACACTCTACGTCAACAAGCAGTGTGGATGGATGTGTCCGAAGTGCAACGAGCCCCTTATCGTCACTCCCCTGCGCCCCGGCGAGCAATATTTCACCTGCGAGAAGTGCCATGCCAAGCACTATGCTTTTGTAAGCGAGGAAGAGTTCTACACCTTCTCGCTACCCAAGAAACCACGGCCAGCAGGCGACACACCGCAGCAGCCTGCCCCACAGAAGCCCGTCAGCCAGCAGCCCAGTTCCAACACTGACAAGCCCGCACAAGGGATGCTGCTGGGCGACCCCGGATTCAGCGACAACGGTCTCAATTCAAACCAAACGCCCGCGAGGGAAGAACGGCCAAGGGAGCCTGTTGGCGTCATGTATGGGCCACCGCCACAAATCCATAAAGAGAAGCCTGCTTACACGGAACATGATTCTGGTGAAGGTGGTGAAACTGTAGTGGCCGTTCGTCCAAAGAAAGGGACAGCAGGCCAGGAGTCGAACGGTGTGCTACAATGGGGTAACATCTTCAACCGCAAGAAGTATACGCTGCGGGTGGGTGAGAACATCATAGGCCGCGCTGACCCGCAGGCTCCCTGCGACGTGCAGTTCAACGACCCCGAGATGAGCCGCCGCTCGGTGTGCATCGAGGTGACGCCCATGGGCAAAGGCTACGAGTTTATCCTCACCGTGAAGAAAGCCACCAACCCCGTGCTGGTGAACAATGCCCCCGTGCCCATCGGTGCCCGCGTGCAGCTGGTGTCGGGATCGGGCATCACACTGGGCAAGACCGTCATCAACTTCCGCGTGAAGTAACCGTCCCAAGGGGCCAAGTGATAATATAATCATAACTTGGTTCAAATGTGTGTAATTACCAACCGCCCCCCGGCCTCTCCCCTACAAGGGAGGGG
>JAILPA010000171.1 GCA_024690505.1 Prevotella sp. | reverse complement strand
GTGAGGGTGATCTCGACCAGCAGATCCTAGCCGGTTCTGTTACAAGCATACAGACCGATGGTCTTGGCGAAAACGACAATCTCATCTACGATGCCGACAATAGCGACAGCGACATCTGGGGTGGTGCCTGGTAAACAGGACATCCGGAGTAACACGTATTTCGTAGAAATGCAATAACAGCAGGAGCGGGCGGCATATGTCGCCCGCTCTTTTTTATCCTCACCACAGAGGGCACAGAGGACACAGAGATTTAAAGCGTTCACTGTTTTCGGTCTGCCAGAAACAGGCCCACGAGAACGAGGCTGGTGCCAAGGAGGAACCACAACGTTATCGGCTCACCAAGGAGGAGCCAGGCAAAGACGATGGTGGTGACGGGGTTGAGGTACACATAATTTGTAGCGACGACAGCTCCAAGCTGCTTGAGTACCCAGTTCCACGCCAGGAAACAGAGCATGGAAGCTACACACCCTAAGAATAGAAGGTTCCACACCATCTGAGGCTGAACAACGAGCAGGCGGATGTTCAGCCCAGGGTGTAGTATATAATAAGGTATCATCGACAGGAGCCCATAGAAAAACACCTTGCGCGTGACGAACACCGTATCGTAGCGTGCATTGGCGGGTATCATCAGCAGGCTATAGAATGCCCAGCAGAGACAGGCAGCAAAGGCCAGCGCATCACCGCGCGGCGAGAGATGGAGTACGAAATGACCGTTCATCACGACCACGACAACTCCTAACGCTGCCATCAGCGTGCCTATGACCTGCACGCGATTCAGCCGTTCGGACTTGTAGAAAGCCCCGATGATGGCCGAGGCGAAGAGCGGACAGAGGCTGACAATGATGCTGGTGTTGGTGGTCGTGGTGTAGTTCATGGCCGAGTTCTCGGTCAGGAAATAGAGCGAGCCGCCCGTTATGCCCAGTGCCGCCATCAGCAGTTCGTCGCGCCAGGAATCTGAGAGCCAGCGTATTCCCCTGAAAAGGCAGTAACCTGACAGCAGCACATAGGCAATGATGAAGCGCAGCATGAAAATCTGAGCCGCCGTGAGTCCGCCAAGCAGCAAGAGCTTGGTGAATACAAACGTCGTTCCCCAGGTGGCGACCACCAGAAAGGCAACAAGGTGAGGTAGATTCTTCAACTGGCTACCGTTATTTGAATATCAGCTGGGCAAACTCGTGGAGGCTGCGACGCCAGGTCTGCCACTCGTGGGCCGTACCGGGAGACACGTAGCTGTGGGCGTTGAAGCCAAGAGCCTTCAGGTTCTCGGCGGCCTTGCCTACGCTGCCGTCACCTTCAGCCATACGGGTCTCACGGCCGCCAGCGCTCATGAAGAGCACCTTATTGGTCTTCTTGAAGTCGGCTGCATCCTTCAGGTCGTCAACGCTGAACGTGCCGCCGCTGAACATGCCGACGTAGGCAAAGGTCGTGGGGTTGGCCAGCGTGATGCCGCGCGTCTGCATGCCGCCCATCGACAGACCGGCCATGGCACGGTGCTCGGTGTCGGCAATCACGCGGTAGTTTTTCTCAACCATAGGGATAATGTCGGTCAGCAGGATCTGCTGGAAGGCTTCGAAGAAATTGCCGAAGCCGCCACGACCGAAACCGCCGGGACGACCGCCCTGAGCACCAGGGGCACCCTGCGGGCGCTGACCGCCTTGGCCGAACTGCCTGCGCATCTCTTCGGGACTGGGGTCGCCGGGACGGCGTGTATCGAGCCCGTTGTCCATGAAGATAATAAACGGCACGGCCTTGCCCTCGGCTATCAGGTTGTCCATGATGATGCCCGTCTTGCCCTGAGCGCTCCAGCCTGTCTCGTTCTCGCCCATGCCGTGCTGCAGATAGAGCACGGGGAACTTCTTCGTGGGGTTCGTGTAGTACTCGTTGGGCAGGTAAATGTAGCCATGACGCATTTTCTGCTGCACCGTCGACCAGTAGTACACCTCGCTGACGGAGCCCTGCGGCACGTTCTTCACGGTATAAAAGGCCTCGTCGTCAGCGGGAATGTCGATGCCACTGCCCCAACGGCTGGCACCATAGTAGTATTTGCTGCCCGGATCGGGAACGGAAGCACCGTCGATGTTCAGCTGATAGTAGTGGAAGCCCTCGTCCTGCGGAGCCGAAGTGCCCGTCCAAAGACCATTCTCGTCCTTGGTCATCTCGTATATCTTTCCAGCGATGTCAAGTCCAACGAAAGTGGCCTTCGGTGCCAGAATCTGTGCACGCACCATCCGCTGCGAATTGACCATCGGGTACTGCTTACCCTCCTGATTGGTTGTGGCAGGCTTGAAGTCCTCGACTGTTGCTACTTCTGAGGGAACTGTCGGGTTTACTCTGGGGGCTCCGAACTGAGCTGATGCCGTCATTGCTGCAAAGGCAGCAACCATTGTTAGAATCTTTTTCATGTCAATGTATTTTTAGGTTTAAATTCTTTTCTGAGTCTTAGACACCGTTTGCCGCTAAAAGTAAAAATGCCCCAACAATTTGTTAGCGAAGATTAACATTCTGCCGCGTGGCAATTTGGACATATCAAAAAGCAATGTTAAAACGATTGAGCGTCTGCCCTGTATATATAAAAATGTGGAAGCCGTTATAACGAATAATTTTTGAAAAGACAAAGAAAGTTACAGGAAAAGTCGTATCTTTGCAAAAAATAACATGGACAGAGAAACATTTGAAAGCCAGAAGGCATTCGCTGGTGAGAAGAAGCCCTCTATGCAGCGACGGTGTGTGGATAATGACTACACGGCGCGGCGGATGTATCTGATAACAATGGTGACGGAGGGACGGAAACCGTTGTTTGGAAAGGTGGTGGGGAAAAGCGAGGCAGAAGAGCTATCGCCAGAGGCTCCGCATATTGAGCTTTCACCATTAGGCGAGGCTGTGGAAAAGGTTTGGCAATCCATCAGCAGCTATCACAAGGAGATAAAGGTGGTAGCACTACAGATGATGCCTGACCATTTGCACGGAGTCCTCTTTGTAACGGAAAAGATGGAGAATCCGCTGGGGAAAGTGCTGCTGGGCTTTAAGCAGGCCTGCAATAGGGCTTTTAGGGAGATGATGCCCGTGGAGTTTGTTGCTGTGGCACAGCAACATGCTAAACAGTCAAAAGAAAACGGGCTGCTCTTTGCAAAGGGCTTCAACGACCAAATATTGCTGAGGGATGGGCAGCTCAAGCGATGGCTGGCCTACCTAAAAGACAATCCTCGTCGCCTCCTGATGAAACGTGAGAACCCAGAGTTGTTCCGCGTACAACGAGGGCTCAGCTATGCAGGCTTAAACTTTTCAGCCATTGGTAACCGCTTTCTGTTAGAAAGACCGTTGAAACTGCAGGTGCAATGCTCACGAAGCATCAGCGAGAACGATTTACAGGCAAAGATGAATGAATGCCTTCGTACAGCACGGCAAGGTGCGGTGCTGGTCTCGCCAGCTATCTCAAAGGGCGAGAAAGCTATTATGAGGGCCGCCTTTGACGCGGGGCTACCGCTGATTTATCTACAGGAAAACGGTTTTACTGATTTGGCAAAGCCTGGAGGAATGAGGATAGATGCCTGCGCCAGAAGGCAGCTACTGATACTGGCGCCTTGGGAGCATCATAATGAGAAGACAACGATTAAGCGTGGGCAATGCCTGGAGCTGAACGAGATGGCGAGGGCTATTTGCGAGGGTTGAACGCTGAGTTTGTTGCTGTGGCATAGCAACATGCAGAACAAAAGAGCGCCGCAGTGTTTCTCTGCGGCGCTCTTATTATAGATTAAGGTGGAGCCTTAGTCGGCGGCTCTACTCTCGCTAATCAGCCAACTTTGCCTTGATCATCTCGCGGTTGAGGCGGGCGATGTTGGCGACGGTCTCGTTCTTCGGGCAAACGGCCTCACAGGCGCGGGTGTTGGTGCAGTTGCCGAAGCCGAGCTCGTCCATCTTGGCAATCATGTTCTTCACACGACGGGCAGCCTCTACGCGACCCTGTGGGAGCAGGGCAAGCTGAGAGACCTTTGAACTGACGAAGAGCATAGCAGAGCCGTTCTTACAAGCAGCGACGCAAGCGCCACAGCCGATGCAGGAGGCGCAGTCCATAGCCTCGTCAGCATCCTCCTTGGGGATGAGGATGGCGTTGGCATCCTGATCCCTAAGGAGGACGCTGACGAGGCAATGGACTGCGCATCTTGCATCGGCTGTGGCGCTTGCGTCGCTGCTTG